>CAYSPB010000019.1:0-36978 GCA_964432695.1 uncultured Nannocystaceae bacterium | reverse complement strand
CGAGATGCCCACTTCTGCGCAAATCGGTGCCGAGAAGAGGCCTTTCTTTCTCTCCGCGCCAAGGACCCCGGGTCGGGGCAACAGCGAGATGCCCACTTCTGCGCAAATCGGTGCCGAGAAGAGGCCTTTCTTTCTCTCCGCGCCAAGGACCCCGGGTCGGGGCAACAGCGCAAGGTCGGGGCAACGGGGGGCGCCAAGGACCCCGGGTCGGGGCAACGTGATTCATCTGGGGATTCGTGCGCCCGGGTACACACCCGTGTTTCAGGACTTCCTCGTCCACCCCGGGCGCAACGAACTCACCGTCGAGATGACACCCCGACGGTGAGAAAAACGTGCTCTAGACGAGCATGCCCGTGAAGGCGGAGTTCGACGTGCCGAACTGACCGAGCTCCATGCCCATGCCTTGGGCGATGCCGAGCAGCAGATCGGCGTGGCTGCGGAATCCACCTTGGTATGCATCGAGGTACAAGCCCGTGCGGAACTGTCCCGTCGGGTTACCGACCAGCATGTACGGGATGTCGTTGATGCGGTGGTTGTAGCTGCCGAACTCCGACGCGGTGACGATCAGCGTGTTGTCGAACAGCGTCTTGCCATCGACGTCGGGAATCGACTTGAGCCGGTCGATCAGGTACGCGAGCTGGGCGTAGTACCAGCGGAAGATGCGGGCCTGGTTCCGGCGTCGCATCGGGCTGGGATCGTGCCCCAGGTAGTGATCGTTGACGTCGTCGTCTTCGAGGTCGGCAAGGCCGATGTGCTTGTAGTGCGTGCCCGCAAGGCCGTTGTTCGTTCCGGTGGCACTAAACTGCATCAGCGAGACGCGGGTGCGATCGGTCGCGAGCGCGGCGACGGTGGTGTCGATCTGGATCTTCGCCATCGTGGCGAAGTTCTCCGGGTCGTGCCAGTAGCGGTTGTCGTCGCTGATCTCGGTCCATCCCTCGGGGATGTCCACGCTGACGTCGACGGTGATGTCGCCACCTTCCAGCAGCCCCTGGGTTTGCAGCTCGACCTGCTCGACCGATGCAAGATACGCCTCCATCCGCTCTTGCGCTGCGGCACCGCCTTCACAGCGGACCTTGTTGAGCCGGCCACGGATTGCGCCGAGCGCCTCGAAGCGAGACAGCAGTCGGTGGTCGGGTCCGGTCGAGAGGTCCCCGTCGAGTCCGGTGGGGAAGACCTGATTGAAGGTCGTGACCGGGTTCCACGTGGTCGAGGCCGAGCCGCCCGTGATGGTGCGGAACGGGGAGGCGTAGGCTGGGTTCACGCCGAAGTTGACGTGCTCTCCGTACAGCGACGAGAAGATCGCGTGGAACGGGGAGCCACCCTGCAGGTGAAAGCCGAGGATTTGGTCGATGCTGCCCTGTCCGGGCGTGCCCCCGCTGAGTCCAGCCTCGACCACCGTGCGGTGCGGTTCCGGAATGGTCGACACACCTTCGTTGGCGAAGCCACTGATGATGGTGATGTCGTCCACATGCGGCGCGAGCGGCTGCAGGCAGTACGTACCCATCGCCTCGGAGCGATAGGTATCGATGTGGTTGGCGCGGCTGAGCGGCGAGTTGCCACCGCCGACCTGCGCCGCTGGGTTGATCATCAAGGGGCCCGGGTTGTGCGCAGGCCAGAACGCCTGCTGGGCTGCCCCCTCGGGCACCCACCAGAAGATGACGCGCTTGGGCGCCTCACCCCCCGCCATCGCGTTGCGCTGCGCAAACAAGCACATGGCCGCCGCGCTGGCGGCAGATCCTTGGAGAAGTCGTCGTCGTCCGATCTTCATCGTTCAATCCTCTTCGTGGGGGCTACTCGCAGACCTGTTCTGCCGGTGGGATGTAGACGGTGGCGAAGGCTTCGCTCGTCATGAGGGTGGAGCGAGCGTCCTGGAAGTTGCCTACGTCGAGGGCTTCCCAGATCGCATCGAAGCTGGCTTGGTCGGCGATGGCAGCCTCGCGACCCAGTGAGTGGCGAATCATCATCTGCGACATGCAGTGGGTGAACGCTTCGCTCTCGCCGATGGCGTCGAGGAAGTCGATCACGTCGTCGAACTCTCCATCGATGTCCGAGCCCGCAACGAGGCGGCCCTCGCTGATGCCGTCGGTCAAGAGTGCGCCGGTTTCGTCATAGCGGTCGAACATGCGGCCGACCGGGTCCATGATCGAGTGACAGCCCGCGCACTGCGGGTCGGACTCGCGGCTCTCGACCTCAGCCTCGAGCGCACCGTCGGGCGGTGGTGGGAACTCGAAGCAGAACAGGCGGCCAAGCACTGCATTGCCGCGGAAGATCCAGGACTCGTCCCGGTGATGGGCGCCGTTGTTTGTCAAGAAGCTGGCGTGTGTGAGCACGCCCTTGCGGCGAGCTTCGGGTGGGAACTCATAGAGGGCCCAGTCCGTTTCTGGCGCCGGGACGCCGTAGTGCTCAGCGAGCGTCGCGTCGATGAAGCTGTAGTCGGCGGTGAAGAGATCCTGCATGGGAACCTCACCGCTGAGCAGCACGTAGTCGACGAAGCGTCGCGTCTCCTCGTACATCGAGGCCGCAAGCTCGGGCGACACCTCGGCCATCGGCCGTCGCGGGCTGACGAAGCCGTGCACGCCCTGGTGCGGAGCCTCCTGCATGCAAGGAACGGCGCCGCACATGCAGACGCTGTCGTTCGCACCACTGTTGGCACAGTCGGTGGCCTGCATGCCGTGCTGCTCGATGCACTGGGCCGTCGAGTTGCACTCGTCGACGGGTTCGTCCGGTGGATCGGGCTCTTCGGGGTCCGGCTCTTCGGGGTCCGGTTCCTCGGGCTCGGCTGCGCCTTCGGGCGGCGTGGCGGGCAGTTTCAGCCAGGCGGCGGCAAAGTCCCAAGCCTTGTCGTCGGCGCGCTGGTCGTCGAGCAGCGTCGCAACCCACTGTGCACGTGCGTCCGGGTCGTCGGTGAGCTCACCCGCTTCAGCGGCCGTCGAGAGCGCTGCGGCCGGCGGCGCATCGAGCAGGTAGTACGACATTCGCTCGGCCAGCTCGTGATCCGAGAGCAGCATCGCCTCGGGCGTACTGCCTGGCTCCTCCCCGCGCTCGATGTGGAACAAGAAGCGATCGTCGAGCAGCGCTCGCATGAGCACGGCAGCAATCGCAGGTTCCACGGCCTCGGTTTGGTCGTGTACGCGTCCGAACAAGGCCACGAGTTCGTCGCGGTCTTCGGTCGAAAGCGGGCGGCGGATCAAGCCTCCCAGGTTCGTGTCGAGCTCGGACTCGAGACAACCCGCCGTGTTGACGACCCAGTCGCACGTATCGACGAGGTTCGGGGCGAGCCCCTCTGCCACCTGTTGCGCGACGTCGACGTAGCCGGAGAAGTCGCCGAAGGTCTCGGCGCCGATCCCAGCGAAGATGCCGTCGTTGCTGTCGTTGGGCAGCGAGGAGAGCGGCGGTGGCTCGACGCCGAGCGCCGCGTCGATCGTGCGGACGTACTCGCTGCGCGTCAGGCGTACGACCGGACTCGTTGGGGGTTCATCGTCGAGCTCGGGCGGCGACCAGCCGTCCGAGTCGTTCCCACCGGGGCCCGTCGACCCCGCATCGTCGGTGCCGTCGTCGCCCGGTTCGGAGCTCGAACCGTCGGCGACTCCGTCGTCGGTTCCTGCGGAGCCGCCTTGCTCCGAGGCCGGAGCCCCGGCGTAGCAGCCCGTCATGCCGACGGCGACCGCCAGCCCTCCCATCATGATGCGTCGTTGTGTCCGTCTCATTACTCCTGTCCTCGCTCGCGTCCACTCGATTCGGGTAACTCCCGTTCACCCGAAGAAATCTCCACAGCTATCGTCGATGCCGTCGTGGTCGGCGTCGGCTTGGCATCGGTCGGGGACGCCGTCGCCGAAGCCCAAACCCAAGCCCAGTTCGTCGACGAGGTCGGGCTCGCATGCGTCGAACCATCCGTCGTCGTCGCAGTCCTCTGCGATTGGTTGGGGGAGTCCGAGGACGCCGATCGGCGTCTTGTCGGTCCCGCCGTAAAAGTTGCCGCCCCAGCCTCCCGAAGCGCTCAGCCAGAATGCACCGTCGTCGTCGAAGAGGCCCTCGGGCGTGCGGAGCCGAACGAGCAGGAACGACCCTGACTCGGACATCACGACGACGCCGAAGACGGCTTGGTCGTCGACACGAACGACAGATGAACCGTTGGCGAGAATCTCCGCCCGGATGTGCCGCTCACCGCCGAAGCCCGGGGTCTGCACTGAGCCCGTGGTTGGATCCTGATCCGCGTCGAAGTACCACCAGAGCTCGTACACGGCCGAACTGCCGTCGAAGACGAGTGGTTCGTGAAACTCCATGCCCAGCAGGAGTTCGGGTCCCTGCTCGTGCACGTAGGCCATCTTGATGTCGCGTGTCAGGCTGCCCACCTCGACGTCGGCGACGTCTTGGACGAACCCCTCCAGAATGCAGGTCCCGCCGTCGGCCTTTGGCTCGCAGGTATCGAGGATGTCGTTCCTGTTGCAGTCGTCGCCGTCCAGCGCGGGCCGGCAGCTCTGGACGCCGGTCGACGCAGCGTCGTCGGCTCCGCCGGTCGAGTCGTCGTCAGCCTCGGCCGGCGCACACAGACCCTCTTCGATACACTGAAGACCTTCGAAGCACGCGCCGTCCAAACAGGCGCACCCCATCGTGCCGAGCACGCAATCCCCAGCGACGCACCGGTTCTCGATGCACGTCAGCCCGGGCTCACAGGTCTCACCAGAGGCGCACTCACAGCCTTCGGAGGCGTCAAGGCAGGGTTGCTCCGAGGTTCCGCCTTCATCCGCGGGTGTGTCGGCAACGCACACGTTGGAGAGGGTGCCGGCCAAACCTCCATAGCGGCGGCCACTCTCACACCCGGCGTCCGGGAAGCTGCAGAATCCAGAGGCCTCACAGGTGCCGTCCACGCCGGCGCTTTGGCACTGCGACGAGGACGCACACTGGAACTCGCCGGGCTGCTCACAACCTGCGCTCGCAACCACACCGACCGCCAGCGCAATTGCAGCGATCGGTCGGGTGGCTCGCGACCGGCTTCGAAGCCCGGCCGGCCGCCCCGAGTTGCGGTGCCTTCCCATTGGACCCGGAAGTTGCGCGGGTCGAGAGGCTCGTCTTCGCGAATCGCTGAGAATCGTTCACGACGAAATTCCCGTGCGTCAGTGCACGAATCGACCGGAACGATTAGAACCGGCCGCGGATCGAAACACCCACGCTTCGGGCCGTGACGCTGGCGGTCGCGGTCGGAGTACCTTCGCGTTTGACCAGGGCGTATCGGATGAACGCGCCGCTGAGAAGAGCGACACCCACACCGGCGGTGATGACACCGGGCAAGAGCAGTCGGTTACGATCGGCAACCGCTTCAGCGAGGCTCGCCTCATCCGTGGCCGCGTTCGCGCGGCGGTCATACACGGCGTACGCGGAAAGCAGCCCCCCACCGGTGGCGAGCGCGGCCACACCTACACCGAGCAACACTCCGCCGGTCACGTCGCGGAACGGGCTGGGTGCCGATTCCGCGGGTTCGGGTTCCGGCTCAGGCTCGACGATGACCGGAGGCGGAGGCGCGGGTTCGGGGAGCTCCTCCTCGACCGGTGGCGGAGGCACGTAGGTGTCCTCGCGACCCTCGCATTCGTCGTAGCCCAGCTTCGCCTTCTCTGCGGTTTGCCCAGTGGGGTCCTGTGCGAGAACCTTGGCATAAAGCGGGAGCGCAGCACTGCAGTGGCCACGCTTGCTTTCGAGCGTCGCCTGCGCGTAGAGGAAGAAGCGCTGGTTCGTCTCGGCATACGCCTCGATTGCAATATCGATCGCGCCTTGGATATCGCCGCTCTTGGCGGTCGTCTCGATGGCATTCGCGTATTTCTCCGCGACGGACAGCTCAGGATCCTCGGCAGGCTCAGGGGGCTCGCCGGGAGCCATGACGATGGTTGCTGCAAGAATTCCTGCGATCATTCAACGCCCCATGGGAAGAGCTCGCTCGTGCTTTGGTCCGACTTTGCGGGCTTACGCGTTCGCTTTTTTCGACCCCGACGGCGCGACTTCTTCTTCGTCTTCTTCGGCGCGGCCGTCGACTCTGTGGCGGCTGGGTCCGCGTCGGTCGCGGGTGCGAGCACGTCTGCACCCTCGGCGGAGGAGGTCTCTGGCGCCGGGACCGTCGGGGTGGGTGCTGGATCCGGCTCGAGCTCTGGCTTGGGCTCTGGCTCAGCTTCTGGAGCTGGCTCCGGTTCCGGTTCGGCGTCGGCTGAGGTCTTCACTTCTGCGGCGGGAGCGGGAACGGCGGCCGAGGCATCGTTCGTCACGTCCCCCTGGCTCATGACCGCGCCCACGCCCAGGAGCGTCGCGAGCCCGAGGGTTGCGCCGGTCCCCATCCAAAACAAGGGTCGCCGGCGGCGCGGATAAGGGGAGGGCTCGACGACGTCCTCGGGCTCGGAGTCGACGGTCTCCGAGGGATCCGAAACGCTGGTGACGGCCAGCGTGGGCAGGAGCAGGTCCGTGTCCTCGGACTCCATGAGCTCCACGCGAGGCATCTGCGGCTCCCCAAAAGACTCCCGCATCCACGCACCCACCGCTGCCGTGTTGGCTTGAATGCGGTGGTCGAACGCGAACTGCTCGAGCGCCGCGCGAAACTCCGCCGCCGACTGGAAGCGGTCATCGGGCTTGGGCTGCAGGGCCCGCATCACGATGGCTTCGAGCGCCGGTGGATAGTCCCGAACGCGAGACGAGGGCGCGTCGATTTGCCCCGTCAGAACCTGGTTGAGCACCGCGAAGTCGTTGTCGCCGAAGAAGAGACGCTGGCAGGTCGTGAGCTCGAACAGCACCACACCAAGTGCAAAAAGGTCGCTGCGTTGATCGACCTTCTCACCGCGACACTGCTCCGGCGGCATGTAGCCGATCTTGCCCTTGATTGCGCCACCCACCGTCTCGCGGGTGTACATCGATGCTTTCGCGATCCCGAAGTCGGTGAGCTTGACCGCGCCCTCGTAGCTGACCAACAGGTTTGCCGGCGATACGTCTCGGTGGATGAGGCCTAGCGGAGCACCCGAAAGGTCGGTTGCCGCGTGGGTGTGCTCGAGCGCAGATGCGGCCGAGATTGCGATGTTCAGGCTGACCGCGAGGGGGAGTCCTCCATGTCCGACGGCTTCGCGGAGCAGCTCACGAGCATTGCGCCCGTGGACGTACTCCATCGTGTAGAAGAAGTCGTCACCCGCCTGGCCGATGTCGAGGACCTGGACGATGTTGGGGTGGGCGAGTCCTGCTGCGAGCCGTGCTTCGTTGAGGAAGAGCTCGACGAAGTCCGGGTCGGCGGCGAGGTGCGGAAGGATGTGCTTGAGCGCAACGATCTTCGCAAAGCCAGCCAGGCCTTCGGCACAGGCGAGATGGAGCTCTGCCATGCCGCCGACCGCCAACCGATGCAGCAGATGGTACTTGCCGATTTGGGCGCCTGCGGCGAGCAGTTCCGTCTTGGCCCCCCCCATCGGACCGCTAGGCTAGCTGAACTGCGGCGATCGTGCACGTACGGCGAAACCGCTCCCATGGGGCGGTTCGCCCCGGATTTCATTGTTCCGTGGTTTCGTACCGTCGGCGGCCTGTCGGCCTGAATCGGCGTATTCAGGCGCGTGCCGGAGCGCGCGGCTCAGCCCCGGTCTTCGACGAGCGAGCGGGTCCAGTGCGGGATGTCGGCACTGATCGACTCGCGTAGCTCCGGTTTGACGTGCATGGCGTCAAGATGCTGGCGGATGAGCTCGCGTCCCCGGGCGAGTCGGGTGGTGACGGTGCTGGCGGGGGCTTCCACGACCTCAGCGATCTCCCGGGTCGACAGGCTGTCCCAGTAATAAAGTTGCATGACCACCTGAAGGTCCGGCGGCAGCGCGACCATCGAATGCAACAGCAGTTGCTGCTCCTCGCACCGCGCGAAGACGGCGGTCAGTGACGTCTTCTTGACCGACCGGGCTCCCTCGTTCGCGAAGCTGCGGAGCGCGTCGTCGCGGGACGAACGACGCAGGTACATCAGCATCTGGTTGCGGGCGATCCCGAAGAGGTACGACCGAAAACTGGTGTGAAGCGAACGGCGTTCAATCGTCTCGACGAGGGCCAAGAACGTTTTTTGGGTCAGGTCTTCCGCGACGCTGGGCAACCGGACCTCGAAGAATCGGTAGACGCTCGCGTAGTGGCGCCGCGCCAACGCGTCGCCGGCTCTCGACTCGCCCTTGGACCAGCGTTCGAGGAGCTTGAAATCGCGCGTGGCCGCCGTCATTCGCCGAAGCGGTTCTAGCATGACGTCTTGCCAGGAGCCGTTGGGCCGCCCGACGCGTCGTACGCGAGTTCGATTTCTGACGTCCGTGCTGGTCATGTTGCTGGTGATGTCGTGTTGCGCGGTTGGAGCGCTCTTCGTTTTTCTCGAAGCAAAACAGGAAGTCAGCGTCACTCGATGAGCGGCAGCGTTCGATCCTCAGCGGCAAACGCGGCCTGAACGATTCCTGCCTGCTAGGGTTCCAGCCAATGGGTGGGCGGGAAGCGGGACCGCTGATGATTTTTTTGTGGCTGCTGCCGAGTTGCGGGGAGCCGGATTTCATCTGCGCGGACGATAGAGGGTGCAGTGCCTTTGCGGGCGGACGCTGCGAAGCGGGGGGCAGGTGCTCCTATCCTGACGACGACTGTCCTTCGGGTCGGCGCTTCAGCAAGTTGAGTGATGCTCCGAATGCGTGCGTGCCCGAAGATGACGTGGCGACGGGCCCGGCAACCGCAACCGGTACGGATGGGGACGGGGATGGCCCCGGCGCTGGGGAGTCTTCGGGCGGGCCGGATTCCGATCCGACCGATCCGGACACGGCCGGGACCAGTGCCGACCCCGATCCGACCAGCGGCGTGGATCTCTGTGCGGACGGATGTACCGGGCCCGGTGAGGGCAAATGCGTGGTCGTGGATGGCGAGGCGACCTGCGCTTGCGAAGCTGGTTGGTACAGCGAGGGGCAGGCTTGCCTCGACGATCCTTGCGACGAACACGAGTGTCGGTTCGTCGATCCGGACGGCGACGACAACGGGGACGGAACGATAGAGCAGCCGTGGGCGACGCTGGATAGGGCGATCTCCGCCCTGCCGAATCTGCGCGACGGAACTCACGTCTTGCTCAAGCGGGGTGCGACCTTCGGTTTGTCGCCGGTCTCCGGGACAGACGACAATGGCAACTCCAGGAGAGTCGCCAACGAGATCAGCGCGAGCGGGAAGGCGGGAATGCCGGTCGTTTTGGGTGCCTACGGGTCCCTGTCCGAGCCGCGACCGGTCATCGCGGACGCGTTCCTCGAGGTCGATGAAGCGGCGTGGTTCACCATGCGGGACCTCGACATTCGGTGCGTCGACTCCATCCTCGTGAACGGCAACGAGACCAAGGCTCGCTGCATGTTCGTTGGGAACACCGGCCACTTCACCCTCCAGGATTCGGTGCTGAGCGGGTGTTCGGATGGTTGCCTGCGTGTCTCGGACGGGTCGCACCACAGTACCCTGTTCCGCAACGTCTTCGACGCCCAGGGACAAGTCGGAGGCCCGGTGCTGACCGTCTCCGACATGAGCTGGGAGAACATCCTCGTCGGTGAGCACCATTGGATCGCTCAAAACGAAGTCCGTGGCGGCACGCATCGTGGGATCCGGGTGTTCTTCTCCAACGCGCACGCTGTTGCGTCGATTGGCGACTACAAGGTGGTGGACAACCTCGCCGAAGGCATGTCCGGTGAAGGAATCGTGGTCGCGGCCCCCGGCGCGTGGATGCTGCGGAACACGGTCCGAAATGCTGGTACGGAACTGCCGGACGAACAGCAACCGGACGGGGGCGCTGCCATGACTGCGAACAGCGACGTCTTCGCGGAGGGCAACCTCATCTTCGGAGGCGTCAACGGGCTGCGCGCGGACGCGACGGCCACCGTGCGGCGGAACACCGTGGTGGCGCAGCCGGAGACCGTGCGTCTCGTGCACGCCAGGAAGTCGAGCGTGACTGCGGAACACAACCTGCTCGTGATGGGAGAGGCCGAGTTCGTCGTGAGTCGGGACCATGGAGAGCCGCGGGGACCATGGGCGGACAACGCGTATGTGCCCGGACCTTCCGGCTGCCTGTTCCAGGTCCTGCCAACCGAGGAAGTGTTCCCCACGACCGGCGCATGGGAGCGGGCAACGGGCGAAACCGGCGCTCGCTGCGAAGCCGTTCCCGGCATCGACCTCAGCGGGGAGTCGGTGTCCGGGGAGGACATGGCCCCCGATGTAGGCTGGTGGGGGTGCGCAGAGGTCGGAGCGCTCGAGTGCGGCGATGGTGAGCCACGGCCCCTCATGTTCGAACCGTTCCCCGGACTTCCCGAAAACGACGGGCTCGGGTGGGCCGGGCCCATGGTCATTCGCCGGCGCTACGGCGTCGATCCGTCGTGATGTCGGTCGAGGTGCGTTGCTGCACCGGCGTACCTGACTGCAACCCGAGCAGCCGGGGACGGCGCCGAAACATCGTGCTGCGAGCAGGAGACTCGTTCCGGCCGGGGTCGACCTGCTAGGCTCGGGGGCCATGGGACGGGGAGCGGGACCCCTGCTGGGGCTGCTGTGGTTGTTGCCGAGTTGTGCAACGCCGCAGTTCGTCTGTACGGACGACAGCGACTGCAGTGGCCTCGCGGGTGGTCGGTGTGAGGCCGGCGGCGCGTGTTCCTATCCCGACGACACCTGTGAATCAGGACGGCGACTGAGTCGGTGGAGTTCGGACTCACCGGGGGCCTGCCTGCCGGCCGAGGCGGGGTCGAGCGGATTCGAACCCAGCACGGAAGGAACCGCGGAGCCCGGGTCGACGGGAGGTCCGACGTCGCTCGGGTCCACATCGGAGCCCGACGAGGGCTCCTCCAGCACCGTCGACCCCGAGGACTCGGAGACCACCGATGCCGAGGTCGACCTGTGCGAGGACGGATGCGCTGGCCCTGGCTCGGGGACCTGTGTCGTGGTCGACGGAAGCCCGACATGCGCGTGCGAGCCGGGCTGGTACAGCGTGGGTCAGTCGTGCTTGGACAACCCGTGCGAGAGCAAGGACTGCAGGTTCGTCGACGCGGACCTCGGCGACGACGCAGGCGATGGCAGCGCTTCACAGCCGTGGAGAACGGCCGCCCACGCGTTTGCGTTCATGACGAATGCGAACGCGGGCACCCACGTGCTCTTCCGGCGCGGCCAGACGTTTCCGATGCCCGAGAACGGGGTGACCATCGACCCGAAGGGGGAGCCGGGCGAGCCTGTCGTGATGGGTGCGTACGGACCACGAGAGGACGGATTCCCTCGGCTGAAGAACGCGTTGCTGCGGGTCAATGGCGGCGAGTACTTCGTCATCCGCGACGTGGAGCTCGAGGGGCGAGGGCCCGACGTCGAGGAGGTCGAGCGATGCTTGTACGTCGACTTCTCGGCGTACATCACGTTGCGTGACTCCTACGTGCATGGGTGCACCTACGGCGGGATTCGCATCTCATTCCTCACCCACCACACCGTGGTGTTTCGAAACGAACTCCATGCGTCAGGGGAGACGCCGGTCATTGCGATTGCGGACAAGGCGTGGACCGATCCCGTGGAAACGATCGGCGAGCATCACTGGGTCGCACAGAACCGCCTCTTCGGTTCCGACCACCGCGGCCTCCGGGTGTTGTTCAACAGCGCGCTGCATCCTCCCGGCGCGGTCGGAGACATCAAGGTGGTCGACAACATCGCGACCGGTGCGGCGCTGGAGGGGCTGCTGCTGGAGACGCCTGTCGGCTGGATGACGGGCAATGACGTCTTCGAGTCCGGGCAGACCGACGGTGATGGAACCGCGCCCGCCATGCGAGCGCTCGGTGCCATCCAAGTCGAGGGCAATGTGCTCGTGGGGGGCCTTCAGAGCCTGCGCGTCGGGGAGGAGACGCTGGTGCGTCGAAACACGATCGTCGGACTCGGTGGGTCGGCACCGGTGATGCACAGCGATGACGCAACGGTCGAAGCGACGGGCAACATCGTCGTGACCGCTGGCGAGGGCGGCATAGCACCGACGCGGATCGTGCGTCGCGAGTTGGACGACGGCCTGCTCGCGACCTGGTCCGCCAACGCATACGTGCCCAACGACGCTGGTTGTGTCTTCGAGGTCGAACCCGACGGGTCCGCGGCTCAGCAGGTCTCGGACTTTGCTCTCTGGCAACGCATCACCCGAGGCGACTCCGACTCACAATGTGCGTTCGTTCCCGGCCTCGAGCTCGGTGATGCACGTCCATCGGATACGGCCCTCACGCCAGCGGCGTCTTGGTGGGGCTGTGATGAGGTCGGTGCGTACGGTTGTGACGGGACGCGACACCGGGCCACGTTCGTGCCGTCTCAGGAGATCACCGAGAACGATGGCTTCGGTTGGGCGGGTCCGCTGTTGATTCGTCGTCGGTACGGCGCGGATCCGAACTAGGCGCTGTAAGCGAGCCGACAAAATCGACGATCTCGTCGATTGCAAAGACGAAGTCCGGTTGGGCGGCAACATCTTTTCCGGTGTCGGAAGGAGAGGAGACGCGGGCCCGCTCGGGCACGGCGCTCGGGGCATGGTTCTGCGCGCTCGCGTCCGTTGGTGGGTGCCATACTAGATCCCCTGAGCTGCAGGCCGAGCTCGAGTTCCCCATCGCCTACTCGCTGATCGTCGACGACGAGGTCGGCGTCTTCGACAGCAACGCCACCGAGGCGGTGTCGGAGCGGCACCGCCTCGCGACTGAGACGGTGGCCGAAGCGGCGATGGCCCACGCCGAGCGCTTTGCGTTTGAAGTCGATCCCCTTGCCGACATGGGGGGTGCCAAACAACAGGTGCGTAGGCTCGGTTGGCGCCTGTACGGTCGAAGCCTTCGCGACGATGAGGTCGTGCGGCTGGTCGAGGTCTGCGACGCGACCCCCCAGGAGAATAATGACGATGAGTAAGTTCGGAGCCTATCGCCGCCGCGACATCCTCCGCGCCAGTGCGGCAGGGGCTGTGCTCGCGCCGTTCATTCCCCTGCTCGACGGTGATGCAGAGGCCAACGACGGCACGCCTCGGCGAGTGATCTTCTGCTTCAGTCACCTCGGTTGGATTCCTCGTCGGGACCTCGACGGGAGCTTCTCGAACACGATGGCGCATCCGGTGATGTCCGCGCTCGCGCCATTCGAGGACGAGCTCGTGTTCATGCGGGGACTGGACTACAAGTCCGCGACGGGAGCATCCAACGATCACCCGTCGATGATCTCCACGTTGATGACGGGCCGCCGGTCGGAGAATCCGAACCCGGGCGCCGACAACGGTCCCGGATGGGACCCGAACCCGCCCGGCCCGTCGATCGATCAGGCCATCGGAGCGTACTTCGCAAAGCAGACTCCTTTTCCCACGATGGAGATGTTCGTCGGGGAAGGAAACTACGCGTACAAGACGCTCTTCGATCTCGATGGCAAAGGCATTCGACCAGAGTCCGACCCTGCGGTGGCGCAGGCGAGCTACCTGCCCGATGATGGCGGCGATTCGCTCGCCGCGGAATCTAGACGTCAGCGGCGCTTGAGCGTTTTGGATTTTCTCAAGGACGACCTTGCTGCGGTGCAGCAGTCGCTGGGGAGCCGTGACCGAGAGAAGCTCGAACGGCACCTCGAACACGTTCGCGCCCGGGAGTCGATCGAGCAAACGCCCATCCCCTCGTGTGGTGCGCCCGAAGCTCCGGGAGACGCTCTGCGGGCAGAAGGTGGCAATGAAGGATTCCTCAGCTCGATGGGGCGCCGTCACCTCGACACCGTCGTCCGCGCAATGGCGTGCGACATGAGCCGCGTCGCGACCGTCCAGTGGCACATGCGGGAGTGGTCTGCGGACTGGATGCCGAGCGGCGAGAACCCGCACGCGATGTCCCACGAGAACAACAAGTGGGATGAATGGGAAGTGGCCTACCGCAAGCAGGGCCAGTTCTACATGATGCATCTCGCCCATCTGCTTGCCGAACTGCGAGCCGTGCCCGAGGGCGATGGCACGATGCTCGACAACACCGTCGTCTGCTGGCTCTGCGAGCACGCGCTGTCGGGGGGCCACCGCCGCAACGACATCCCCGTGGTCCTCGCGGGTCGAGCCGGGGGGGCCATTGAGACGGGGAGACAGATCGATTTCGATGAGCGGAGCATGTCCGACCTCTACGTCGCATTGGCGCAGGCGGTCGGGACCGACATGACAACTTTCGGAGAACCGCAGTTCTTCAACAGCCCGGTGGAGCTTGGAGCATGAAGGTACGGAGCATTGCGATGGCCGCCTGTTTGGCGAGCGGCTGCTACACGGGGTTGCCCTACGCGGACGAGCCCACGGATGAGGACGTGGCGGACGAGTCCGGGGGGTCGACCGGCGTCGGCGAAGAACCCGAGGATGCCTCGACGAGCGGTGGCGAAGAACCGCCGGAGGCGGACGTCTGTGCCCCTCTGCCTCCGCGGACGCGGCGGCTCACAATGGCGCAGTTCGATGCGCTGGTCGCCCAGATCGCTCCGAGCTTCGAGGGGGTCCCCAGCGAGATCCTCGCGCCGACGCTGGTGGGGTCCGCCGCGCGGTTCGAAGGAGCTGCGGATGAGCTGACCATGCCTGCGCCGCACGTCGACGCACTGCTCGACCTGGCCGACGACCTGAGCCCGGCCGTTCTCGAACAGCTCGACGGCTGGGTGTCGTGCGACGCCACGGCGCCCGACTGTGCAGAGTCCGTGGTCGTCGCGATCGCGGAGCGCTTCTTCCGTCGGCCGCCGAGTGACGACGAGGTGAACCGGCTCGTCGTGTTCTTCGAGGGGGTGAGGGCCGACTTCGGGAGTGACGAGGCACTCGCGCTGCTCGTGCAGGCGGTGATCTTGTCCCCACAAACCCTCTATCGGGTCGAGGTCCCGAGTGACGACGAGCCGGTACTCGACGGCCACCAAATCGCCGAAGCGATGGCGTATACGCTCACCGACGCACCCCCCGATGCGGAGCTCCGCGCGGCGGCGGTCGACGGTACGCTTCGCGACGCTGAGGTTCGCCGAGCCCATGCGGAACGACTGCTGGCGACCCCTGACAGTGGTGCCGCGATTCTCCGGTTCGTTCGCGAGCTGCTCCGTTCACGCCGGCTCGACGTGTTGTCGCTCGATCCCGAGGTCTTTCCCGAGTTCGATGGGGAGCTCCGCGCCTCATACCACCGCGAACTCGAGCTGTTCGTCGAGTCGGTGGTGTGGGACGACGATGGGTCGTTCGCCGACCTGCTCACCGAGCCGCGGACGTTCGTAGACGCGCGCTTGGCCGACCTCTACGGAGTGTCCGCCCCGAGCGGCTCTGCGGACTTCGAGTCGGTGGAGCACGAAGATCGCTCTGGTCTGCTGACGCAGGGCGTCTACCTCGCACGCATCACCAATGAACACGGGGACGGCACCTCGATCGTCGGGCGTGGTGTTTCCGTCCGCGAGGACTTCCTGTGCCTGGAGGCTCCACCACCTCCCGACGACGTGGACGACGATCTGCCAACCGAGGTCGACGACGGCCCCACGACCCAGCGCGACCGGTTGGCGCTGCACTCGCAGGGGTCCTGCGCCGGGTGCCACGTGCAGATCGACCCGTTCGGGTACCCGTTCGAGCTCTTCGATCAACTGGGTCGCCCCCGAACCCACGAGCAGGGGCTGCCGATCGATCCGTCGTCGGAGCTGCTCGTTGGGGCCGAGACGATTCGCGTCGAGTCCGTGGCGGAACTCGGACAGGCTCTCTCCGAGAGCCGTCAAGCCCGACTGTGTTTCGGCGGCCATCTGCTTCTCTTTTTCGATGGCGTGGAGCGCTCCGAAGCGTGTTCTCCCGAAGTCGGCGAGCGGCCGATTCGGGAGCTGCTCGTCGACCATGTTGCATCTGAGGACTTCATTCGACGGGAGACGCCATGAGCACTCGACGTAGTTTTTTCCGAGACATTGGCGCGTGCGCGAGCGTCTTGATGTTGGGTGTCACGGGGCGCATCGCGTCGACCGTCTATGGCCGCGATGGCGAGGGCGATCCCGGCGGGGTGTTCGTGTCGATGAACTTCACGATGGGTTCGCCGCACCGCGTCACGCAAGACGACGATGCTTTGGCGTGGTTCTTCGACGACCACCCGCTGGAAGACGTCCGCGACGTCGCCATGGCGATTGAAGATCCGTATCACCCCATCGAGCAGGGGCATGGCGCCTTTCAAGGTCTGCTTTCAGGTGCTGCGACGGGCAACCAGTTCCGGGTGCCGGGCGGTATCAGCATCGACCGCCAGATCGCATCGGACCTGGCTGGAGACGGGCCGAATCGGTCACTTCACTTGGGATACCCGTACGGCCACGAAGGGCGTCGCGCGAACTCGGCTTCGGACGGACCTGGGCAGAAGTACCCGGTGTGGTGGAACCCGCAAGAAGCGATTGCGCAGTACTTCGGGGACTTCGATCCGAGCCTCACGCCCGAGCAAATCGCCGAGCAGGCTCGAATCCTGGCCGAAAAGCGGCTCAGCGTGCTCGACGTAGTGCGTGAAGACATTGGTTCGATCTCTGGACGGATGGCGCCGACCGAGCGGGCTGCGATGGACCAGTACCTCACCTCGATTCGAGAGCTCGAGATCGAAGCCGAGTCGATCATCGAGGACGGTGCGCCGGCGTCTGCCTGCGAAGTGCCGGAGGTACCCGCCGGCGAGTTCACCCCGGACGAAGTCACGGTCCAACCGGAGCTGATGGAGTTCTACATGGACTTGGGCGGGTTGGCGTTGTCCTGCGGGGTCGTCCGCGTGGCCAACATCAATGGTCCCGGGGTCGGTGACTTCCCAGGGTCGAGCCGCTACCCATTCCTCGCCGACTCGGTGGAAGGAATCGATCCGGGGGCCGTCGGCTACCACGCCCCAACGACGCACAGCGTCCAGCTGGATGAGCACAAAAACTACATCCGCGAAGTGCATCGTTGGCGCGCGTCCCTGGTCCGGCGCTTGTGGGCCTACCTCGAACAAACGAGCCTGGGCGACGGTTCGCTGGCCGATGCGAGCGTGCTGATGTGGCTCAATGCCATGGGCCGGCACGCGGCCAGCGGCAATCACCACAACAAGCTCGGACGCCATCCCGTGATTACCTTGGGCACGGCGGGCAACCGGTTGCGCACCGGGCGAGTCGTTCGGCTCGACGAAGGAACACGCTGCACGACGGACGTGTACCTGACGTTGGCTCGGGCCATGGGGTCGACCATCGAGAGTTTCGGCCCGGAAGAACACAGCGGCGGTGTGATAGACGAAATGCTCCGATGAAGCATCGCGCCTGGCCGACCTGCGCAGCGTTGATCGTTCTTTCCAGCGCGTGCGTCGAGTTCACGCGCGCATCGTCGAGTGACGGGGAGGTTGCGTCGTCAACCTCTGCGGGGAGTACGACGAACGGAGGCTGTACACCGGACTGCAGTACCGGGTCCGGTCTCGACGACGAGTCCGGGGCGGGCACGTCGACTGGGCCCTCCACGTGCGAGTTTCCGCTGCTCGATTGCGATCAGGATGCCGCGACGGGGTGCGAGACCGACGTTCGAGTCTCCACGGAACACTGCGGTGCTTGTGCTTTTGCGTGTGAGGACGGAGCGTCGTGCAGCGAAGGGGACTGCGTGCAGCAGGAGCCCGAGCACGCTGCGCCCTCGATCGCGGGGGCGCTCGGGACGACGTGCGCAACCGTTACAGGGGGGGAGGTGTACTGCTGGGGCGCGGGTCGTTTTGGCCAGCTTGGGAACGGCAGTACGGACAACACCAGTGTTCCGGGGATCGTGCCGGGCCTCGTCGATGTCGTCGACCTCTCCGCGCGCAACGGGACGATGTGCGCGCGTACGTCTGGCCGGGAGGTCTTCTGCTGGGGAGAGAACGAGTTCGGGGAGGTTGGAGACGGCGGCGACGAAGACCGAATGACGCCGGTTCGCGTCGGAGTCACCGACATCGTGCAGCTCGATGCAGGCGAATCTCACGTGTGTGCCGTCGACGGTATTGGGGCGACGTGGTGCTGGGGCGCGAACGACCGAGGCCAGCTCGGGCTTCCTCCGGACGACGAGATCCGGGCTCCGGTTCGAGTCGAGGCCGCGCCCTTGGCCGAATCGGTCCACGCGGGCAATCTGCACACCTGCATCCGGACGGCGGAGGCTGCCGTACATTGTTGGGGAGGGAACGACGAAGGGCAGCTCGGCGATGGGACGCGCCGCATGCGTCACGAGCCCGGCCCTCCGATCGCACTCGACGCCGTGGCTGAAGTGGCAACGGGCCGCAAGACGACATGCGCGCGCCTGGAAGCCGGAGACGTCTACTGTTGGGGCCGAAACAAGTCCGGCGAAGTCGGGTCGACGGCCGTGTCCGGGAACGTGATCGAGCAACCAGCACGGGTCGAAGGCCTCGAGGGCGTGACCGTGACCGCGCTCGACCACGGAGGCGGGTTCGCCTGTGCACGTGGAGACGACGGCACCCTGTACTGTTGGGGCGACTCCAAGCGAGGACAGCTCGAGCGGACCGGTGAGGACAACCCCACCGCCCCGGTGCGTTCACTGACGCTCGTGGACCGGTTCGACGGTGGCGGTCACCATCTGTGTGGGTGGTCCAATCGACGGCTGCATTGCATCGGCCGCAACGCGGTGGGCCAGCTCGGCGATGGGACGACCGAGGATTCGAGTACCGCGGTGGCGGTGGTCGGTCTTCCTCGCTAGCGTATTGTCTGCGAAATCCGAGCTCCAACCCCGCAGTCGCGCTCGGTGGGGGTTAGTCGAGCACGAACTCGGTAGCCGCGGTTAGGTCGGCTGATGCCTTGAGGGGGATGCCCTGGAACGCCAGGTCATTGAACAGAGCGTCTTGAAGAAGAAGCTGGTTGAGCTGCTGCTGCTGCTGGGGAAGCATGAGCGGCTGCTGCTGCTGAGGGAGCTGTTGCTGCTGCTGGAGTACCTGAGGGAGCTGTTGCTGAGGCAGCTGGAGCTGCTGTTGGGGCAGCTGTTGCTGGGGGAGGAGCAATTGCTGCTGCTGCTGGGGAAGGAGCAACTGCTGCTGCTGGGGAAGGAGCAACTGCTGCTGCTGGGGAAGGAGCAACTGCTGCTGCTGGGGGAGAAGAAACTGCTGCTGCTGCTGCCATTGCGGCTGCTGTGGCAGGAACAGCTGGTTCTGTGCCCACTGGGACTGCGGCAGGAAGAAGGGAACCGGAGTCAGACCCTCCGGTTCGGACGATGCCGTTCCCAGTTGTTTGGCGGGAGCGGCCGCAACATCGTTGGACGCGAGGGAGATGCCCGCGACGCCGAGGGCGAAAGCGAGAACTCCGGTTGCCGCAAGCCGTCGGCGAGATTTGTGTTTGGAGATCATTGGGGTTGTTCTCTTCTTGGTCTTGGGTTGCGTGACTACGGGGTCGGAGACTGATCTGCGCTCGCGTCGGCGGATGCAGGGACTTCGCCGAGGTCGAGCGTGTGGCCGGGACGCGGGTCGACCGAAACCGTGATCGATCTGGCGTGAGAGCCATGGGGCGGCGTGAGCGTGAGTGCGCCGCGGCGGGGCGGGACGCGTGAGACGGAAAACGAGCCGTCGGCGTCGGTTCGCGAGCCGTAGCCGAGCAGCGCTCGGTTCAACGCGTGCACCCGGACGCGGGTATCGCTGTCCGCGACGAACACCATCCACCCTTCGACGTCGCCCACTTCGGAGGAGAGGATTCCTTCGACGGTGGCCCAGGCATCGCCTTCGAGCGAAACGGCTTTGTCCCTGCCGTCCAGCTCTACGGTCGCGATTGCGTGTCCGTCTTCGCCTCGGGCCTCGAGGCGGTAGGCGCCTTCGGGCAGGCGCACGAACTGCGCCGTGCCGTCGGCGGCCAGGCTGTGTCGCGCAGAACGGGGACCTTGGAGGGCGAGCTGACCGACTCCAATGCCTTCAGTGTCGACCGTGAGCGTCGCGCCACGGGGAAGCTCGACGACGACCGTCTCGCCAACGCGTGCCGTTCGGTCGACGAAGGTTCCGCCTGGAGCTGCATCGGTGACGCGTAGCCGCACGTTCTCGTCCGCCGTCAGTTCATCGAGCACGAATGCACCCTCTTCGTCCGTCAGGGTTTGCTGCGTCGAGAACGAGGCAAAGTCGGCGCGAACGATCGCGTCGATGACGGGTGCGCCGTCGGCATCGACGACTCGACCGGACAGCACCCCCGAACGGTCCGCCAGGTCGAGGGTGATGCTCGACCACGCATCCGCGCGAACTTCGACCATGGCGGGGTCGCTCGTCGTGGCCAAGACCGAGGACGCGTCGACCACCTGGACCGCGTACGTGCCCGGTTCGAGCCCAGCGTGTCGAAAGGATCCGTCGGCCGCACTACGAACGGGGGCCTGGGTCGCGCTGACTCGAGCCGGAGGCGGGACCACGTTCACGGGTCGGTCGACGCGGACCGCGGCGATCGACAAACCCTCGCGCGGCGCTCCCCCCTCGAGGACGCGCCCTTCGAGGCCTGTGGCCGTCGACAGCTCGAGCACGACGTTGGGATCGCCGTCCTCCGTGACCGCGGCCTGCGTACGTCCCGAACCGCGAACGGGATCTTCGGCCACCACGGTGAGGGTCCCGGGCGTGACGGGACCGAGCTCGAAGTTGCCTTCCGCATCGCAGCGGGTCGACGCAAACGCGTTTCCCATCGCTGGCATGCCCTCGGACGGCGAGAGCCCAGCGAGGTCCACCTCAACACGGACGGAGGTTTCGGGTCCGCCACCCTCCACGTGGCCCAGGACCGTCGTCCCTGCCGCGACTTCGAGCACGAGGCCTTCGACGTCGCCGTCGGCCACGCGAAAGGTGGCCGCGAGCTGGTTCGGCACGTGGGTCGGGCCGTCGACGGAAACCTGGTACTCACCGACGGCAAGCGCAGGCAGAACGAAGCGCCCCGAGGCATCGGTGGGCTCTGAGACCCACGTCCCGGCTTCGCCCCGTGCGAGGACGGTCGTTCCTTCGATGACCGACTCCGGATCCGACTGCAACACGACGATGCCGTAGGCCGCGGGGGCATGCTCCAGTCGCAGCTCGATGCCGGTCTGGTAGCCGCCTGGCCCGAGTTCGATCGTTGTCCCGCTTGCCGTGCGGCCTCCGTCGGAGTAGCCGTGCAGCTCGAACTCGCCGGGCTCCATGCTGTCGAGCGCAAATCGTCCATGCTCATCGGCCAGGGCCGTCGCGTCGCTGCCCGTCGTGGGTCGCCCCGAGCGCGGCGTCACGACCACGCGAGCGAACGGCACGGGTTCGTCATCGTCGGCGCGGACCACGACCCCCTCGACGCGGCCCCCAGGCAGCAGTGCAAAGTCCTGCTTCGTGGCGGCGGTCACCCGCACCCATCGCTGGGCGTCCGCATAGTCGGGAAAACGCGCGACCACCTGGTACACACCGGGCTCTACGGTGAGGGTGTACGTACCGTCGTCTCCCGTCGTCGCGACCAGGGGGGCACGTCGGTCTCGGTGAAGCGACACCTCGCGGTTTGCAACGAGTTGCACCGTGGCTTCGGCAAGCGGGCCACCTGTCGCGTCTCGAACGACGCCGTGGAGTCGTTCACCACCGGGGGTCAAGCGGACGGTGACTGGGGACTCGTCGCAAGGACCGTCCACATTCACGTGTTGGGGGAGGTAGCCCTGCGCGGTCACGGCGAGGCTCCACGCTCGTCGTCCGAGCGAGACGTTCGCGATTCGCCATGCACCTTCGCGGTCGGAGCGGGCGAGGTACGCGTGCCGCCCTCCACCGGGGAGGAGATGTGAGGCCGCCTGCGGTCGCGCACGCGGGCGAAGACTCGCAATGGCACCGTGCAACGCTGCCCCCGTGTCGTCCGCCACCACCGTCCCGCAGAGCTCGACCCGCGTCCCGTCGTCGTCGGGATCGTTCCACGCAGCCGCACGTCGAGGGCCCTGGTACTTCGCGGCTGCCCGAGCGTTTGACGGCTCGAGCGCGTCCGAGGCCGTGGACAGCCCCTGGCCAAAGACGAGCGCAGCCGCGGCCAGCGAAAGTACGACGACAGCCGCCAGTGCGAGCCATCGCCGCCTGCTCGAGGAGTCAGTCTTCATTGCAGAGGTTCAGCCTGCAGGTTTGACCCGAAGTGCCAGGCGTCGAACCGCATGGGCTGCCTGCTTCACCAAGCGCCACCCGTCGGCGAATAGCGCCCCGAACCATCGATAGTCCTCGTTGGAGAGCAGCAGCAGCTCTGCGGCGATCATCAGCACCGCAAAGCTCTCCAGCCCCATGAGCGCGAAGATCCCCACGTGGAATGACATCGCCACGAGGACGACGACGCGGCGGGACATCGGGCCTCCGAAGATATAGACCCAGGGGAATGCGAGCTGGAGGACGACGGGGGACCAGGTCAGGACCGCCAGGAGCATCGGGTAGTCCCAGATGATCTTCGCCCATTCGGTCATGCCGAACTCGGCGGACGCGAGTACGTAGTAGAAGGCCGTCCCGTTTTGCCAGTATTCCCCTGGAATCTTCGCCAGGCCGGCAACCGAGTAGACGAGGCAAACCTGCGCAATGCAGGCAAATAACGCGAAGTTGTGCACGACGTTCCGATAGGAAGCCCATCGGTGGGTGCTGTCTCCTTCGCGCTCGGGCGAGAGATCCATGAAGACCGCATAGATGAGGAGGAGGCTGGTGATGTTGTCACCGCCGTCCCACAGTCCGTAGCAGCGCTCGTGCAGGCTGTGCATTGCGAGCCATGTCAGTGGCGTGGTCAGCCAGGTTCGAATGCCGATCGTCCACAGCGCGATGACGAGCAAACAGCCGTGATAGACGACTTCGAAGCCCAGAGCCGACGGCGCAAGAGCGAGCAGCGAGACATGCATGTGCCCGAAGGCGGACGCGAACAGATCGAAGGGGTACACCGCATCGGGCCCGTAGATCGTGTGGCGCTGGCCGTACGTGATCAGGACCTGGTAGAGCAGGACCAGCCCGACGACGACACGGTAGGCGCGCGTGCCCCTTCGGTGCAGACGTCGCTCCGACAGGCCGTCGACGCGCACGATGAACGCCTGCACAATCTGGTGGAGCGGACCTGGTGCTGCGTCGTTCACGATGCCTCCTGCGTCTGCGTACCAAGCGTGGGGATGGCCTCTACGGTGACCCATGGGAAGTCCACGACGTTCGTCGGTTCGTCTTCGGGGTCGTCGTAACGGTGGCTGTACTTGGGGATGTCTTGGAACACCACCCTTGGGCGAACGCCCTGCACATCGGGGCCGACGGCGCTGCGGCAATGGGCAGCGACGAGTCGATAGACGAACTGCAGCTGGACGAGCCGTCCGGCGTCTCGTGCCTTTGCAACTTCACGCAGCCGCGTCGCCAGAGTGTCGTCGCCCGACTCCTCGACCTTCTCCAGAACGGTCTCGAAGACTTCGTCGCGACTGCCGAGCGCCGTCATGACGGCCGCGCGGTCGATTCGAAAGAGGTATGCCTCCGGAGTGATCCGATACAGAGCGTGTTCCTGCTGGAGAACCGACGCTCGGTCGAGCCAGGGGCTGACCGTTCCATCGTGCTGCACACATTGGAACTGAATGGACACATTGCGCATTGGCGGGTCTGGTGCAAGGAGCGACCATCGCTGCTGGAATAGTGGGACCATGTAGCGGCGCGCCTGGGCTCCAAAGTGCACGCCGAGAATGCTCAGCGGCATGAGGAACACGACAGTCGCGAAAAAGTGAATGATCAGAACGGCCGCGCACACGAACGTAACCGTCCGAAGGCGTATCCGGCTCGAGGATACATTGGACATTGGGAATGTAACTGAGCTGTAAGTGCTCAGCCTCGGCACTATCGGTAGTCGCAGTGACTCGGTAGTTCAAGAGCCCGCGGACAAAAATCTTCCGACCGTTGTTTGCGCGGTTCTGAACGCAGTCTTCGGGTGCGACACCACGCGCAGAACCTTCGTCCGGCGAGGGGGCCGAGCGCTTCCCAGGTGGCCGGTTTCGAGCGTCCCGGCCGGCCGACGCGTCTCGATTGCGTCGACCCGCCGGTTGGAGTTCGCAGTCCGGGCGGCCTCAGCAGCCGACGACGTTCAGGGCGAGGCCGCCGCGAGCGGTCTCTTTGTACTTGTCGTGCATGTCCAGGCCGGTTTGGCGCATGGTCTCGATGACGGCATCGAGGCTGACGCGACCGGTCCCGTCCCCGCGCAGCGCCAGGCGAGCAGCGTTGATCGCTTTGACCGCGCCCATCGTGTTGCGTTCGATGCAAGGTACCTGGACGAGGCCGCCCACGGGATCACAGGTCAGTCCGAGGTTGTGCTCCATGCCGATCTCCGCCGCGTCTTCGACCTGTTGCGGAGTCCCACCTTGCACTTCGGCCAGCCCGGCAGCAGCCATCGAGCACGCGACGCCTACCTCGCCCTGACAGCCCATTTCGGCGCCCGAGATCGAGGCGCGCGCCTTGTACAGTGAGCCGACCGCGCCTGCCGCGAGCAGGAATCGCACCACGCCGTCCTCGGTGCCGCCGAGGTGTTCGACGTAGTAGTGCAGAACCGCGGGAATGATGCCGGCCGCACCGTTGGTGGGGGCCGTCACGACGCGCCCACCGGCGGCGTTCTCCTCGTTGACCGCCATCGCGTACAAGCTCACCCAGTCGAGCTCGACCAGTGGATCCGGGGCGTCGGGGGCGGTGGTCAGCTTGCGATGCAGACTCGCGGCGCGTCGCTCGAGGCCGAGCGTTCCAGGCAATACGCCTTCCCTTGCGCATCCCCGCTCGACGCAGGCCTGCATGGTCGACCAGATCTTCAGCAGCCCGGCCCGGACGTCCGCGCCCGCGCGCAGGGCCTCCTCGTTGGCCTGCATGACGCCGCTGATCGGTAGACCCTCACGCTCACAGTGCTGCAGGAGCGCGGCGCCCGAATCGAACGGGTGCGGCACGTCGGCGATCGGAGCGCGCAGACCGATCGTGGCTTCGTCACGGATCGCGCCACCACCGATCGAGAAGTAGACCTTTGCGTGCAAGGCGGTACCGACGGCATCGAAGGCTTCGCAACGCATCGCGTTCGGGTGTCCGGGCAGCGTGTCGTGGGTCAACGCGAGATCGCGCTCGCGCACGTACCGAATCGGCCTCACGCCACCAAGCGACAGCGTGCCCTGACGTTTGACCTCTGCCAGACGCTGCGGAACCTCGTCGGGAGCGACGGTCTCGGGTTCGGCACCCATCAGCCCGAGCAACACGGCGGTGTCGGTCCCGTGTCCGATACCGGTTGCTCCGAGCGAACCGAACAGCTCCACCCGCACGCGAGCGACCCTCTCGAACACCCCGTGTTCGCGCAGCTCCGTCACGAAGGACAGGGCTGCCTTCATCGGGCCGACGGTGTGTGAACTCGACGGGCCGATGCCGATGGTGAAGAGATCGAAGACGCTGGTCATGGCGAACGCTCGGGCACAGTAGAGGGTGCGCCGCCGAACTCGATCAAGTGAATTTGTCGCTTTTGGGGCGGTCTCGGCGGCGTTGCGGTGCTACAGCGCAAGCGTGTTCGCATCGGTGGAAGGATGTCGTGTGGTCGAGCGGGCCGCAGCGCGAGACCTCGGTGCGGCCGCGGAGCGCAGTGGCGGATTCACCTGCCCGATCGCAGGCGGCATGGCGATCTTCGCGGGGGAGAACTCGCCCCTCACGAAGGTCGTGGGCGTGGGTTTCGAGCCGTTCGAGCCCGAAGCCCTCGCGCCGATCGAAGCTCGCTTCTTCGACTTGGGGGCGGCGGTCACGGTCGAGCTTCCCACGCTGGCAGATGCCGACGTTGCGCAGTCGCTTGCACACCGGGGCTACCGTCTGCAGGGGTTCGAGGACGTACTCGTGTGTTCGCTCGCGGCGGGTGTTGCCAAGCCGGCGTCGGGTGATGCCGTGTCGTGTCGCGGCAGCGACGACGAGGAGCTCGAAGCATGGCTCGACGTGCTGGTTGAGGGCTTTGCGCACCCCGACGGCGGAGGCCCAGAAGTCTCGCTTTCGTTTCCGCGGGAGACGGTGCGTGCGGCCGTGCGGGCACTGGCGACCACGTCGCGCCGCTTCGTGGGCCTGCGTGAAGGCCACGTGGTCGCAGCCGCGAGCATGAGCGTAGTCGACGACGTGGCGTTTCTCAGCGGCTCAGCCACGCTGCCGGACCACCGCCGTCGGGGGCTTCAATCGGCCTTGCTGGCGCACCGCCTCCGCGAAGCCAAGCTGACGGGTGCAACGCAAGCCTGCGTTGCCACGGCGCCGGGAAGCCGTTCCAAGCAGAACGCGATGCGCCGCGGCTTCACCAACTTCTACACCCGCGCGGTCATGGTGCGCTTCGGGTAGCGACCAGGCGGTCGTACAGTGCAGGCAGGACCGCGTCGAGGTCCTCGGTCAGACCTCCGTGGACCGCCGAGGTTTGGAGCGCGGCGCTGCGGGGATGCACCATCCAGTGAAACCGTTCGCGCAGCGGCATTGCGGCAACCGGGCCCCCGCGCGCGTCGCCGGTACAGACCCATCGAAGTCCCTGGAGGTGGCGCTCGAGCGTGTTCAGGCACGCGTCGCCGGCGAAGGCCTGCAGCCGAGCTCGGTCGAACTCGATGCGGCACGCGAGGTGGTCGGCCGGTGGCGACGAGACGATGACGCCCACGTTGATCGTCTCGCCGCGCTCTACGTCGGGGACGAACCGCACGATCGCGTACTCATACGGACGCTTGGGCATCGGCGGCCTCCTGCACGAGCGCGGCGGCGCCGTCGCGGCGCTGGGTCAGGAATGACACGTACGCAGCCCGGCGCGTGGCCGCATCCTCGGGCAGCCACGCGTCGGGGACGGCCGCCACTGCGGCGTCGAGCATCGCGTCGCTGAGGGCAGCCATCAGCGCGGTGCCCTCGGCTCGAATGTCGCCCGCGGCACGCAACAAGACATGGTCGCGAACCAGCGGGAACGGACGCGTGGGTCGTTCGACCGCGCCGTCCCAGCCGTGGTGCCAGTACAGGGCAGCCCCGTGATCGATGAGCCAGAGGCCGTCGCGCCACCACAGAAGGTTGGTGTTCCGCGGGGTTCGATCAACGTTCATGACGTACGCGTCGAACACCACGATGCGCGCGGCCAGCCCAGGGTCGAGCCGCATGCGCGCAGCAGGGTCATACGCGAGCGCGCCGCCGAGGTACTGCATGCCGAGGTTGAGGCCCTCACTCGCGTGCAGCAGGTCGCGGATCTCCTCGTCCCGCTCGGTCTTGGCGATCGTTGCGTCTAGATGCAGTGCGCACAGCCGCGGCATGGGCAAGCCCAGCGCGTGTGCGAGTCGACCGGCAATGACCTCGGCAACGAGCGCCGTCGCGCCTTGACCCGCGCCGCGCCACTTTGCGACCACGGTTTCTCCCGTATCGGTCTCGACCAACGCGGGCAACGACCCGCCTTCGCGGAGCGGCGTCGCATACCGCGTCACGTGTGCGTGGGGCAACGACGCTGACGACATGAACGCATGCTACCCCCGAGGTGTGACGCTGTCTGTCCCTGACTGTCACCGATGGACAGCATCGAGACTGTCGAAACCCTCGCCGAACAGACGCCAGGAGCGCCACAATGGCGCTCGGTGCTCGCGTGGCGTAGCGTGGATCGAGTTCGATGGGGGCCGCCGAACAACCAGCCGACTCGCCAGTGGGTGCCGAGCGCCTGATTGGGTCGCGCTACCGGGTCTTGGATACCCTGGGCCAAGGGGGCATGGGCGCCGTGTTTCGCGTGGAGGACCTCACCACCGGCGCGGTCGTGGCGCTCAAAACGATGAGCCGCGATCACGACGGGCGCGGCTTGCTTCGATTCCGCCGCGAGTTCCACTCACTGGCGCGGTTGGCTCACCCGCGCATCGTCGAGGCGTACGACTTCGGCATCGACGACAGCGGCCCGTTCTACACGATGGAGCTACTCGAAGGCTCCGACCTCAAGGACATGGGCCGCGTCCCGTGGCAGCGCGCATGCAGCATCCTACGCGACATCGCGTCCGCCCTCGCGTTCTTGCACGCCCGCCGCATGGTGCACCGGGACGTCGCACCCCGAAACGTCCGCTGTACGCCCGATGGTCGCGCCAAGCTGTTCGACTTCGGGCTGCTCGCCACCGTGGGGCTCTCCGGAGACGTCGCGGGCACCCCGGCCTGCATCGCGCCCGAGAACCTCCGGGGCCTGCCGCTGGACGACCGCACGGACCTGTACGGACTCGGAACGCTCGCGTACTGGATGCTCGCCGGTCGCTACCCATATCAGCCCAAGGGGCTCGATGACCTCGAGCGGCTGTGGCGACGGCCTCCGCCCGCGCTCGAAGCGTTCGACCCCGACATTCCGCCCGCTCTCGCCGAGCTCGTCGGGCGCTTGCTTTGCCTCGATCCGCTGGGACGCCCCGCCAACGCGGCCGAGGTCATCGACCGCCTCCAGGGCATCGCGTCCCTGCCCGAAGAGCCCGAGCTTCAGGTTCGCGAGGGCTATCTCGCGAGCGCGGCGATGGTGGGTCGCAAGCGGGAGATGGAGCTGTTCGACGGTTGCACGGCGCAGGCCCGTCAGGGGCATGGGCGGGCGGTATTCGTTGAGGCGCCCACGGGTACCGGCAAGAGCCGTCTGGTCGGCGAGTTCGCGATGGCAGCTCAGCTCGGTGGCATGACCGCACTGACCGCCAGCGCCGAGTCGGCACGCTGGGACTCCTACGGTGTGATCCGAGAGCTGGTCGAAGCCGCCATCTCCGCCCGCCCCAAGGACATTCCCACGCTGCCCCGGCCGGCTGCGTCCATCTTGGCGCGCGTGTTCGAGGACTTGGCGGACAAGCTGGGTGAGACCCAACCCGTCGAAGCCGTTGCCGAACCGGCCGAAGAACGCCTGCGGATTCAGGGCGCCATGACCCAGTGGCTGCTGGCGCTTGCAAAGCTGAGGCCGCTCGCGCTGTTCGTGGACGACGTGCAGCGCTGCGACGAGGCGTCGGCGGCGGTACTCGCCGGTCTCGCACGAGGTGCCGAACCGCACGCCCTGCTCGTGGTCGCCGCCATGCGAACGCATGAAGATGTCCGAGCGCCTCAGGCCGTGGACGCGCTGCGCAAGGCCGACGTGTGTCTTCGCCTCGAGGGCCTGTGCTCGGAGGAGGTGTTCGAGCTGGCGCGCTCGCTGTTTGGCGATGCTCCGCACGTCGAACGCCTCGCCGAGTGGCTGCATCGCTCTGGGGGAGGATCGCCGATGCACTGCACCGAGCTCGCGCGCATGCTCGTCGACGAGGAGCGAGCGCGTTTGGTCGACGGCGAGTGGCGCTTGCCTACCGACTACAGTGAACGCTCGATCCCACCTGGTCTCGTGCAGGCGATGGATACGCGCATCGGTCGGCTCGACGAGCGGGCGCGCTCGATGGCGGAAGTGCTCGCGGTCACCGGCCGCGACTTCGACCTCGCGTGGATTCAAGGCCTCATCGAGGACTCCGAGCACGACGACCTGTTCGTCGCGATCGACGACCTCGTGCGCGAGTCGGTTCTCGTCGGGGATGCCGAGCACTACGCCTTTCGCCACGACGGCCTCCGCGAAGCGGTGTTGCGCGGCATTTCCGAGGAACGCCGCACGTCGCTGCATCGCCGGGTTGCAGAGGTCTTGCAGGCCGCATACGCACGAGGCGAGGCCGAAGGGCGCGAGGCGGAGATTGGTTTCCATCTGCTCGACGGCGGCGATGATGAGGCGGCGGCGCAATACCTGTCCAAGGCCGGCGCGCGGCTTTTCGAAGTCCAGGCGCTATCGGACTGTGTCGCCCCGCTCGAAGCGGCGATCGAAACCTATGCGCGCATCGATCCCGACAGCCCCGAGCTACTGCAGCTTCGCTTCATGATCGTAGCCGCCGGCTGGATCAGCGACCGCGATGCCGGGCAGCGCCACATGATGGCGGCGGTGCTCGGCCTGCGTGCACAGGCGGGCATTGCCAACGCCGACCGCTTTGGCAAGGTGCTCGGCCTGCATCTGGGGTTGATCGCCGGCTTTGCGTGGACGGCCATCACCTGGGTTTTCACCGCGCGCGACCGACGGGGTCCCCCGCCCTGGATCGCGGTCTCCACGTTCGCGGTCACGATTGGCTACGCGTGCGCACTCGAATACGCCAATCACTCGCTCGAAGGGCTGCAGCGCCTGATCGATCTGGTGCGGCCGCTGTCGGTCTTTCGCAAGAGTCTCGGCTACGCGGTGCACCTGGGTCTGACCGCATTCCCCGACCTCTTGATGGGGCGGCTGCGGGACGCGAACGAAAAGCTGGAGCGCTCTCTCGAGCTGGTCGAAGGCGATACCTTCGGCATTCTCTCGGACTTCGAGCGGAAGTTCTCCAGTGCTGGCATCCGGTCACTCATCGCCCAGATTCAGGTCACGAACCTCGACCGCAACCTCGAGGACAACCTGCAGGGCATGCGCGAGGTGGGCCTGCTGTATCACGACCTGGTCGCCGACACCTTCTCGATGGCGGCGCTGCGGTTCCGCGGGCAAGAGCGCGAGGCCAAGGCGGTGGCGGATTCGCTCGAAGCGGTTTCGGTCCAGCTGGGCTCGTGGTCGACCGACGTGCAGCACGTGCTGTTCAGCCATCCGGGCTACGGGTTGTGTGGGGACGTGCTCGGCCTCAAGCGCATGGCCGACAAGCTCGAGCAGCTTTGCGGGCAGGGCTTCGACTATCAGGCTCGGCTGTCGCTGACGCGCGGTGAGTATCACCGCTGTCGCGCCGAATACGAGCAGGCCGAGACGATGCTGGAGCGCGCCTTCACCGAGCTACACGAAGACGAGGTCCTCACGCGGGTTTGGGCGGAGGCCGCACTTGCGGAGGTTCGGCTGGCGCAGGGCCGACCCGAAGATGCCAAGGTGCTCGCGCAGCGGATCATCGGCAGGGCCGACGCCGGTGGTATGTGGCAGCGCTCGGTCGAGATTCGGGCGCGTCGAGCGATGGCGCTGGCCGAAGCGGAACTGGGCGACCTGGCGTCTGCGGGTCGCCGGCTCGACGAGATCATCGAGTGGTCGCGCAACGCCGACGCGTCGGCGCTGGTCGGCCTTTGCCACGAGGCGCGCGCTCGCGTGGCGCACAAGGCCGATGAACTCTCCCTGTTCATGCTGCACAGCGCCGAGACGAGCCGCTGGCTGCGTCCAACGGGCAACCCATCGCTGATCTCCGTCGCGGAGAAGCTGGTCGAGCTTGCCGTGGGCAGCGACAACGACCTTTCGGTCGACCCGGCGGTGTCGGACTCCACCACGGCCATTACCGCCGAAGACAGTCGCGCCTACACGGTGCAGCAGTCCGCGGCCGGGAGCGCGGTTCGTGGTAGGACAGCAGGATGATGGGGTTGCTCGCCCGCCGCGCTCGGGCTACCGCGCATGGCGTCGCCGACGAGCTGCTCACGCGCCTGATGGGTGGCCCAAAGCTCTACGCGGACGGTTTCGGTTCGCTTACGGAGCTAGACCACCTCGTCGAGACGATTCGGACCTACGACGTCACCGTGCCACCCCCGTCGATTCGGATGCGCTGGGGTGACGAGTCCCAGACGGCCAGCGCAACGGTGCGGCGCGGTACGTTCGAGAGCCCCGCGGCGCCGATCCTGCCGCGGGAGACCCAGACGGGATTCATCGAACTGCACATGCCTCGCCGCGGCGCGACCGGGCGCGTGTGTTTGCTGCTTGCGACCACGGGGGAAGAGGGCTACGCGCTGCGGCGACGTCTCGTGGGCGACCTGCTGCGCGAGGGCGTCGGGGCCCTGCTCCTCGAGAATCCCTACTACGGCATGCGCCGCCCCGCGGGACAGACGCTCTCGCTCGTTCGGACCGTCCGCGACCAGTTTGCGATGAACACGGCCACGGTCGACGAAGCGCGAGCGCTGCTGCTGTGGCTGTGCGACCAGGGCTACGTACCGGGGACGTCGGGCTACAGCCAAGGCGGGATGATGGCCTCGTTCGCAGCAGCGCTTTCCAACTTCCCGGTGGCGGCCGTGCCGTGCGCGTCGGGCCTTCGCGCCGCGCCGATTTTCACCGAGAACGCGCTACAACGGCGATTCGATTGGGCGGCGCTCGCCAAGGCGTTCGGCAGTGAGTCCGAGGCACGGGTGCACTTCGCTGCATGTCTCGAGCCCGTCGACGTCGGGTTGTTCCCGCCGCCGCGCCACCCAGCCTCCGCCATCCTCGTCGGTGCTCGCTACGACGGGTACATCAAGCCACCCGAAGTCGAGGCTCTGCACGCCCACTGGGGGGGCTCCGAGCTGCGTTGGGTGGAGACGGGTCATCTCACCGGAGCCGTGCTGGGCAAGCGTGCGCACCTGCGCGCGATCGTGGACGCTTACGACCGCCTTCCGTAACAGCCTCAGGCGGCGGCGCGGGCCCGGCCGACGGCATGCTCGGCCGCGCGACGGAGTCGGTCGTCGAGCTGGAGTGCTTCGAAGTCGGCGGCGCGCGGCGGTTCGGCGGCGGCGATGAACTCGTGCATCGCCTGCGAGAGCTCCAGCAGCCACGTCGCTTCGGCGACGTCGTCGGGCACGTCCACGCGGTGCGTGATCCACCCGAGGTCGTGCAGATGGCGATGGTGCTCGCAATGACCCTGGTCGATGAGCACGTCGTGCACTTCCGCGGGCATGTGCAGGTCGATGTGCCCGGTGGCATGCACGTGCCCCAGTTCTGCACCTTCGGCGTAGAAGCCAACGGTGTTGATCGGCCGCGGCGAGACGACGAGTCGGTCCATGTCGAGTGCCGCGTGCACGAGGGCGCCCACGGCCTCGGCCCGATCCCCGAGTCCACGAAGCTTTGCGACCGGGTCCTCGACAGACCCAGGCACCCGTCGCAGCGAGCGAGACCAGATCATGGCGGCGGCTGCAGTGACGACGTTCGCAAGCATCAATCCGCCGAAGATGCCCTCGATGCCCATGACCGCACTTCCGATGAACGCGAGCGGTACGGCGAGCACGAGTGACTTCAGAGCGGACAACACGGTGGATCGAATCGCGCGGTCCACAGCGTTGAACGACGCCGACACCACGCTGACCAGACCCGAGGCGCCATAGCCCGCGGGCACGATCCACATGTACGTGTGCACGACGCCGATGAGTGCCGGGTCGTCCGTGAAGACGCCGGCCAGCGCGTCGCCGAACGCCAGCAGCACCGCCCATGCGCCTAAGCCCCAGCCGAATACGAACCGCGTGGCGATGCGAATGCCCGCCGCGACGCGCTCGGGATGATGGCCGCCCCAGTTTTGGCCGATGAATGGTGTGAGCGCGGCGGTGAGCGCCATCGAGGGGATGAGCACGAAGCCCTCCAGTCGCGACGCAACGCCATAGCCAGCGACCGAAGTGGCGCCGTACGTGGCGATGAGAGCGGTCATGATCGCCGTGGCGACCGGAACGATCGCGTTGGAGATCGCCGCGGGTACGCCCACCGACAGGATCTTCGTCCACGAGCCGAACAGCTCGGCGCGCGTGGGCACGTGCAGGTCGAGCAGCCCGCGTCGACGCATGACGGTGACCGCGGCGACCAGCGTGACGGCGCGCGAGAGGACCGTGGCGATTGCGGCACCGCGAATGCCCATTGCGGGGATCGGCCCGAAGCCGAAGATGAACGCGGGGTCGAGAATGGCGTTGCTCAATGCGGCAACGGCCATGATCACGGCGGGCGTCCGTGCATCGCCCGAGGCTCGCAGCGCACCGGTCCCGACCATCGGCACGACCAGGAAGACCGCGCCTGCGTACCAAATGGTCATGTACTCGCGCAGCAGCGGCAGGAGCTGAGGCTCTGCGCCAAGCGCCTCGAACATCACGGTCTGGGTCGCGACGCCGCCGAGTGAAATGGCTGCGACGACGATCAGGCCCAGCATCATGCCGTGGGTGATCAGCCGTCTCGACTGGGACTCATCACCGCTCCCCAGCGCACGCGAGACGGCCGAGGTCGTGCCGGCGCCGAGTCCAAACCCGATGCTCGTCACCAGCGTCGCGACGGGGAATGTGAAGCCCATTGCGGCGAGCTCGTTCGTGCCGAGCTGGCCGACGAAGTAGGTGTCGATCAGGTTGACCGCGAGAATGAAAACGATGCCCAGGACGGTGGGCACCGCCAGCGACCGAAGCGCGCGAGCGGGGTCCTCCGTGAGGAGGTTGGGGCGGTCGGCCATGCGGTCCGAGCATCGCTCGAAACGGCGGCTGGCGCGACTGGCCGATTTGGCGGGCTACTGAAGCGGGCCGATGGCGATGTCGAGGCTCGAAGCGGGCACCGTGACTTCGACCAGTGGCAGCGACGGGAAGTAGCCGCCGGCGTCATCGTCGAAGAGGTTGTTGCCGTCCACGTCGCACTCGGAGGTGATGAAGCCGGTCTCGCCCATCTCCACGAGTCCCCCGATGTCCTCGCTGCTGATCACGAAGGACTGCGGAAAGGCGTCGACGACGAAGGTTCCCGAGAAGAGGTTGGCGGTGCTGATGCCCGTGGTGGGGTTCACTTGGCCGGGGCTGTGGAAGAGCACGCGGCAGCGAACCGGGAGGGCGTAGCCGCCGTTGCCGTCGAGAAAGCGCCCCGACAGCACGGTGAAGTTCCCCGGCCCTGAGCTGCCTGCGGGTCCGGTCGTGATGGTGGTGGCGCCGCCCGACGAGCTGCCGCCGCCGCCGCCTCCACCCGTGCTCCCACCGGCGGTCGCCGAGGATGCCGCGGCGGATCCGCCAGCCGAACCCGCGCTTCCCACTGGCGGCGGGTTGCGCTGTTCGTCGTCTTCACCGCATCCGACGAGCGGGAGCAGCAGCATGGCCGAGCACACGAGGAACCGCATCGGCTCGATTGAAGCACGAAACCGATCGGGGTACGCGAAACTCAAGCAAAGGGGTCACACACGCCGTGCGTTGGGTGACCAATGTCCAGGCAGTTCTCGATCGGGCCGCAGGAGAAGGTGCCGAGCTGGCAGAAGTTCGTGCAGCGCCCCTGAAAGCACGAGAACAAGATGTCGCAGTCCGTGCCCTCAGTGCAGGGCGCGTTCAGGTTGCCGCAGGCATCGCAGCTTTCGCAGCGTCCCTCCTCGGCCGTGTAGAAGCGGCACACCGTTCCCACGCCTGGGCATTCGTTGAGGCTACCGGGAAAGCTGCAGGCTTCGCCTTCATCGGGCACGTCGAGGTCGGGATCGAGCGGGGTGCCCCCTCCGCTGGGGCCGGTGGCCGACGAGTCGCCGCTCGTGCTGCTCTCGTCGCTGCCGGCGGTTGGATCGACGCCGCCCGTCGTGATGTCGGTCGCTCCTGTCGTGGGGTCGACGCCGTCGCTGGTGGTCGGGCCGCTCTCCGTCCCCGCCGACGTCGCGTCGTCAGCGCTCGGGTCGGTGCCGGCGGAGGACGTTGCGGCATTTCCGGAGGAGCCGCCGGACGCACCGTCGTCGGTGCCGACGCCGCCGGTTGAGGCGCTTGCGCTCGCCGATGCGCTCGAGGCTCCCGATGCGAAATCCGATCCGTCGGCGACGTCTTTCGAGCAGCCGGCGGCGAAGAGTGCAGCGCAGAGCAAGCGTCGCATGCGGCACGTCATGCCGGGTGCGACGGACCAGACGCGCGCAGGTTGCACGCGTTCGCCCTAAGCGCAGATCGCGATCTCAGGTGTGCTCAGCGCGTCCACGGTCGAGTACATGCAGTCCGGCCAGGCCGAAAAGCGTCCCCGAGAGGGCCACGATCCAAAAAGTCGACACGTCCATTCCGTCTTCTCCAAGTCAAGCACGCGTGGACGGCTCACGCCGTTCCACCCGTCCTTACGTTCGTCGCACGGCAGCTCTTACGGATCCCTGCCGGATCTCCGTAGGGATCGACCGCGGTGATGTCCAGCACCCTCGAGGTCGCGCGTAGCTTCAGTCCGCCGCGAACGCGTGCGTACGAATGGCGTCGAGCAGTGCGTTGCCCGTCACGGGCTTGCGAAACCAGGCCACCGCACCGACGCGCTCGAACTCCGGTTCCATGTTGGCCTGCGCAGTTCCCGTGATGAACAGGATCGGTAAGTGCTCCCACCGTTCACGGAGCGCGGCCGCGATTTCGAGGCCAGACATCGGCGCCATGTCGACGTCGAGCACCGCGATCGCAGGCTGCTGCTGGGCCGTTGCCGCCAGGGCGTCCGGACCGTTGCCGAAGGCGAGCACGCGAACGTTCGTGAAGGCACGGGCGATGAGCTGCCGCGTCGCTTCTCGAAGGACCGGCTCGTCGTCGACCAGCACGATGGGCCGCGCATCGTCTGTGACCGCAACCGTCACCATGTGGGTATAGCGCTCTTCAGGCCCGCCGGCAGGCGGTTATTTTAGCGAAACCGTTGTTCTAGACCACTTGGTTCGCGGCTCAGACTTCGATGTTCGTCCAGTCGCGCTTCCGCCACAGCCATGCGAAGGCGCCCGCCTGCAGGGTTCGGTACGTCAGCTGCGCTGCCCAGATTGGAAGCAGGCCGAACCCGAGCACGGGGCCGAGTACGAACGCCACGGGTAAGAACAACACCCACTGAAACGACACCGACACCGCCATCACCACACGGTTGGCACCGGCACCGAGCAGCGCATTCATCAGGACGAGTCCAATGCCGTCGACCGCGATGAACAGCCCGACGAGTCGCAAGGGCCAGCGTGCCAGGTCGAGGGCCTCTTTGGAGTGCAGGAAAGGGGAGAGGACGAGGTCCGGCGCGAGCGCCATCGGCAAGCCGAGACCGCCCATCACGAGCACGGCGACCCTCACCACGTCCCACCCCCACGCGTAGGCATCGTCGGGCTCCTTGCGACCGAGCGCTTGGCCTACGAGGGACGCGGCCGCCATGCCCAGCGCGATGCCGGGCAGCAGCGCGACCATGGTGATGTTCACGAGCGCGTTTGCGGAGGCGACCTCCACCGTCGAGTGTGCGGAGTCTTCGATGCCGATGTGCCCGAGGATCCAGAACAGTGCGTTGAAGCCAGCTGCGAACGCGATCTGCTGTACGCCGTTGGGCAGCGCGAGCTTGAGGATGCCGCCGAGCGTCTCGCGGTCGGGCAGGCGCTGCAGGAAGCCGGCGGAGCGGGCGTGCCGAAGGCCCAGCACGATGTAGAAGATGCTGCCGACGTACGTGGCGATGGCGCTCGACACCCCCGCACCGGCGGCACCGAGTTCGGGGGCGCCGAGGTTGCCGAAGATCAGCACCCAGTTGAAGAAG
>CAYSPB010000018.1:0-38763 GCA_964432695.1 uncultured Nannocystaceae bacterium | reverse complement strand
CTTCGCCGCGTGCTTGACGTTCCGGTTCGCCTTGGCGACGACCTGACCGTCTTGCTGCATGCGACGCGGGGCCTCGCCCACCTCTTGCAGCATCTGTCCTTCGGCCAGCTGCACGAGCTGAAGCGTGCCCGCATACAAGAAGGGCGAGACCTGCAGCATCATCCGCTTGTCGATCTGCTGGAGTTCGACCTGAATCTTGACCGGAAGCCGCAGGTTCCGGGCCTGTGACACCTGCGGGTAGCCCTCGTGGTCGGGACGGTTGACCGCGTCCTCGGTGATCGGGTGGTGCATGCGACAGGAGACCGGGCGGTGCTCCCAGATGCGGCACTTGCCCTTCTTGCCGTCGAGATAGGGGCACGGCTCCATGCGCTGGGCGAAGTTCAGCCGGCCCTCGCGGACCGCCTTGCTGCCCATGCGGATCTTCTCGGGGTCCTTGCCCGCGTGCCCCGCTTGAATGTCCTTGAACTGCTGCTCGCCGAGCTCGCCCAGGCGCTGCGCGACGGACTGGAAGTCGCGCCACGGCCGAGTCCGCCGGTAGATCGCGAGGGCCTCGATGGTGGAGACGCCCAAGGGGGCGGTGTGGCAGGGGCCGCTTCCCCCGGCCTCGCCCGGTCGGACCAGGTCGGTGCCGACGTCGGGCATCTGGTCGCGCACGGCCGCGTGATACGCGTCGACGTGCTCGAGGAACTCGTCCACGAGATCGTAGAAGCCCCGCGGGAGGCGCTTGGTCTGGGCGACGTCGGCGAGGCCGGGCAGGGCGCTGATCTTCGTCAGCGTGTCCTTCATGCCCGCGGTCGCGACCGTCGCGGCCTTTTTGGCGCGTCGCGGAATGCGGGTGACGCGGTCGGTCGGCAGCTGGTTGCGACGCCCGAACAGACCACCGAGGAAGTCCAAGACCATGGCCGGCGGGAAATAGCACACCCCGCAGGCGGGGAACACCCTTGCCAGCGTTGCGAGCCCACGGGTAGCGTGCGCGCCGATGAGCACGCGCGTTTGGGTTGGAGCGGCCTGTGTGGTGTCGATGCTGGGCGGCTGTACGCCGGCGCCGGGCATTCCCACCACCGATCCCAGCCTGGGTGCGGGGTCCCCGGGGACCGAGGTCTCGGGCGTCGAGACGGCGCCGTCGACCGCCGGAACGGTGCTTCGCTACGACGCTCGGGCCGCCACGCTACAGCAGCGCGGGCAGCTGGAGATGGTGCAGCGCGGTGCGGGCCAATACGCCGAGGCCGTGGTCGATCTGTCGGCCACCATCGAGATCGTGCCCGCGCAGGAGCGCCTCAAGGTCGTCTGGGCGCTGGGTCGCATCGAAAGCCTCGAGCTGCGGGGGGCGCTGCAGGTCGACGACGGTTCCGATCCCAAGGCGTTCCTGCTCGCGCATGGTCGCGGTGCCTACTACTCCGACCTGAGGGGCCAAGCCGAAGACGATCCGACGCTGCCCGAGAACGCCGAGCGGGAGGCGAAGCTGGCCAGCATGCGGGAGGCCGTACAAGCGGCGACCGAAGCTGGCACGCCCGCCCCTGTGGCGCCTGGCCTGCAGATGCTCAGCTACCTTCCGCCCCTCGTACAGCTTCCCTCGCTGCCCGAGGAACCGCTGCCCCTGAACGAGCCCGTGAAGGTCGAGCGCGAAGAGGAGACGGAGCTGGGCGATACCGGCCTGCTGCTGCCCTTCTACGTGACGATGACCTACACGCTGGTGAACATCGACACCTCCGGCGGTGATCGACTCGCCGAGATGACCTTCACCGGCTCGGCGATCGGAAGCCAAGAAGGGCCTGGCGGGGAGATCGTGATCGAGAGCCAGCAGAAGGGAACGCTGCTGTTCAACCTCGACAAGCAGCTGCCCGTCTCCTACGAGTCGACGCGCACCGAGAGTTACGAGATGGGACAGTTCTCAGGCGAAGCCGAGACGACGCTTCGGGCGTCTTGGGACGTTTGAGGCAAAACGACCCGTTTCGAATCGGAACAGGGTGCTGGAGGCGCATTGTGGCGGTTGAGGCGGGCCTTGGGGTCCGTCACACTGCCACTGCGTGGCCGACTCTCGCTCAGCGCCGCCCGAGCTGGATGCCCTGTGTTCGCAGGCGCTGCTGCGGGACTCGGAAGTTGAGGATGCAATCGTCCGAATGACGGCCGAAGGGTGCATCGTCGCACTCGAAGGGGCACACGCGTTGTTCTGTACCAGGCTGCACTTCGGGCTCGACCTGCTGGACGCGGGTCCGGCGCGCATGCAGGAGGGACTTCGCGCTGCGATCGACTCGGGCGAACGCGTCCGGTTTCGGCACCGTTCGTCGACGGGGTTCGAGTGGTTCTGCTCGGTCGAGCCCGACGATGGCGGTCTGACGATGCGCGCTGTTCCGCTGCCTGCTGCAGACCGGATGTCTGCCGATGACACCCTACAGCCGCTAGGGCGCTTCGCCGACCACGCTCCGTTTCACTTCGGCATCGTCGACGCTCGCGAGCGCGGCCGCTTCGTGGCCTGGAACGGAGCCTCCGAGGGCCTCTTCGGCTGGACGGCTGATGAGGCTACCGACCTCACCGCCCGCGACCTGCACGCGAGCGAAGGGGAGTTTCTTGCGATGCTGGCGGCGGTCGAGCAGGGCACCTTCGACGGCGAATGCACGTTCGTCCGCAAGGATGGCAGCACCTTCACCGGCCGCTACATCGTGGTGCCCGTTCGCGATGACGACGGGGCCATCGTCGAGCGATGTGGCTTCATCGAGGACCTCACGGCGCGCAAGCAAGACGAGCGAGCACTGGCGGAGGCGCAGCGGCTCTCCGGGCATGACGACCGCGTGCGACTGATGGGCCAGCTCGCCGGCGGCATTGCGCACGACTTCAACAACTTGCTCACCGCGATCATGTCCAGCGCCGAGATGCTCGCGGTGGAGTGTCGAAACCTGCCCAACGCGACGGAGGACCTCGCGATCATCGGGGCCGCCGCGCGCTCGGCTTCGAGTCTGACCCGGCGGCTGCTCACCTTTACCCGCAACAAGGTGGAGGCGCCGCGGGTGGTCGACGTGCCGCGATGGTTCAAGGAGCTGCTTCCGTTCCTGCAGCGCTTCGTCCCCGAGCGGGTCCGGTTCGAGCATGCGCTCGAGGGCGAGGGCGCCATTCAGATCGACCCCAACGAGCTCGAGCAGGTCGTGCTCAACCTCGTGGTCAATGCGGTGGGCGCCATGCCTGAAGGCGGCGCGCTCACGCTGCGCTGCCGATGTCTCGATGGCCGGATGCTGCTCGAGGTCGAAGACACGGGCGTGGGCATGACGGCCGACCTGCAGGAGCGGGTGTTCGAGCCGTTCTTCACCACGCGGGCGGAGGGCACCGGACTCGGGTTGTCGACGGCGCGAGCGATCGTGCGGCGGGCTGGGGGCGAGATTTGGGTCCTCAGCGCGGCAGACCGTGGAAGCTGCTTCTCGGTCTCGGTCCCGCTGTGCGGTGAGGAGTCCAAGACGTCCTCGGCGCCTGCGCCCCAGGCCGTTGCCGCTCGCACCCCGCAGGCGGGTTTCGTGCTGCTCGTCGAAGACCAACCCGACGTGCGCTACGCGGTCGAGCGCCTGCTGAAGGTGATGGGTTACGAGGTTCGCTCGGAGCCCGACGTTCGCTCGGGCAAGCGCGCCCTCGAGGAACTCGAGCGCTGCACGCACGTGCTCACCGACTACATGCTGCCCGATGGGACCGGGCTCGACCTGCTCGAAGACACACGCGCCATCTTTCCCGACGCGCACGCGGTCCTGATGTCCGGCTACCTCCAGGAACTTGAGGCCGCGGATCGACAGTTCGACCGGCTCATCGCAAAGCCGTTCACGCGCAGCCAGCTCTCGCAGCTGCTCGCCGAACTCGATGGCAAGCTGGACGCCGCTGTCGCAGCGCGTTCACCGTCGGACGCCGCTACGGGTGGCGAACGACCGCGATGACGTCGCTCTCTTTGGGCACGGTCAGAAGCCCCGTCGCCAGGACCTCGGAGCCGTCGCGAATCTGCAGGTCGTTGTTGCCGGAGGGGATCTCGATGCCTTCGAGCGGCGCGGTACCGGCGTAGCGTCCGTTGACGAACACGCTGCCGCGACCGCCTTCGATGCGGATGGTCAGCGTCCCGGCGCTCTTCTTGGACCGGCGCTTGCGGTCCTTGGAGTTGGACCGGCGGTCGGCCTGCCACTTGCCGCCCGACTCCACGCACAGGTTGCCTTCTTCGAGGCACTCGAACGCAGCATCCGCCGAGGTCGGCATCGAGACCGCGAGGCCCAGTGCGAGTCCGAAGGTCGTGAGCATGCCGAGCGTGGTTTTCGAGGTCATCGTGTCCGTCTCCGAGGGCCGTTCTTCCCTACGGGTAGGATAGCACTCGCATCGGCATCGTTCAGTGCTCCTCGGCGGCGATGATCGTCGGGTTCGTTACCTCGATTTCCGTCGCCGTGGGGAACGTCGGTCGTTTCGACGTCATCGCATAACACAACGGCAGTGGGCGACACGTACCGCGCGTGGGATCCGAAGCACGCATATTTTCTGGTAAGGTCCGGCGGCTCTCCGTGATGTCGCGACTGCATCCTTGGCTGCTCACCGCCCTCGTCTCGATCACCCTGACCGGGTGTTTCCAAGGTGACGAGCGCGAGAAATCGCCTCCTCCGGGCTTCCCCGGCGGGCAGTGTGCCGAGCCCGACGGCGTCTGCAGCCGCGGGATGTGCAACCGCCAGCGGAACTTCTGCTACGACCCGCTCGATCCCTGCGAGGGGTTCTTCTGCGGCGGCAGCGACCGCGGCATCTGCATCGTGGACGACGGCGAGCCGAGCTGCTCGTGCCAAGTCGGCTTTGAAGCCGAAACGTTCGCGCTGTACTGCTGTCCCGAAGACCCCACCCTGGACGCGGTCTGCGCCCAGGAACAAGACGGTGGTTGAACAGAAGCCTGCGGCGGTCGTCCTGCTCAGCGGCGGCCTGGATTCCGTGACCGTGCTAGCCGTCGCGGCGGCGCGCGGCTTCGCCGTGCACGCGATGAGCTTTGCATACGGCCAGCGCCACGCGGTCGAATTGGACTGCGCGCGACGTCAGGCCGTTCGCTTCGGCGCGGCCGCGCACGAGGTCGTCGATCTCTCCCACATGGGGACGCTGGTCGCCTCCGCCACTGCGCTCGTGGAGGGCAGCGACCTGGCCGTTCCCAAGGGCCGCGACGTCGACCACGCCGACGACATTCCCAGCACCTACGTCCCGGCCCGGAACACCCTCTTCCTCTCCTACGGACTGGCGTGGGCCGAGGCCGTCGGCGCACGACACATCTTCATCGGCGTCAACGCTCTCGACTACTCGGGCTATCCCGACTGTCGCCCGGAGTTCATCCGTTCCTACGAGGCCACGGCGAACCTCGCGACGAAGGCGGGCGTGCAGGACGGTCCTCGGCTGCGTATCGAGACCCCGCTGCAGGAACTACGCAAGCACGAGATCGTGGCCCTTGGTCTCGAGCACGGCGTCGACTATGCGGATACGGTCAGCTGCTACGACCCCAGCGTTGCCGACGACGGTCATCCGCTGGCCTGTGGGACCTGCGATAGCTGCCAGCTTCGCCGCCAGGGTTTTGCGCTGGCCGGGGTACCCGACCCGACCCGCTACGTGTAGCTACGCTGCGGCCGCCAGCGCCCGCGGGGAGGTGAAGGCGAGCAGCGTGGCTTCGATCGCTTCGTCCAGCGGCGTGGGCTCGATGCCGAATGCCGTACGGAACGCGGCGTCGTCGAGCACGTACGGCACGTCCCACTGGTAGCGCATCGACGCGATGGCCGCGATCATCGGAGACACCACGCCGAGGGCTCGCAATGCCCAGCCTGGCACCGTCGTGATCTTCAGCGACGTTCCGAGGTGCTCGGCAAATTGGCTCAGCAGGGCCCGGGTCGTCGACGTGGCGGTGGTCGGAAGGTGCCAGGCTCGGCCGGTGGCCCCGTCCCGCGTGCCGAGCGTGGCCAGTCCGCGGGCGACGTCGGGCGTGTACGTGTAGCCGTGTGGCGTGTCGATGTTGCCCAACATGTAGACCCGAGCACCGCGGCGAAGCCCGTCGAGTACGTCCGGCCGAATCACCGCGCTGAGATGGGCGCCGGGTCCGAAGAAGTCCGACGCGTGACCGACGGCGACCTCGAGCGTGCCGGCGGCGTGCCGGGCCCAGAGCTCGTCGTTCAGCTGCTTGCGCAGCACGCCGTGCGCGGCACAGGGGTTCTTGGCGGTCTGCTCATCGAACGGTGAGGAGGTGGGTCGACCATAGAGGTAGAGGTTCTCGAGTTGGACGAGACGCGCACCCGCGGCAGCGGCGGCGTCCCAGACCCCTCGATACAGCGGCTGCAGGACGCCGTCCCAGCGGCCGTAGTCGGGCGGGTTCGTGCAGTTGTAGACGCTCACCGAGCCCTCGCAGGCACGCGCCGCGAAGTGTGGATCGGTCGCGTCGCCTTGCATCCACGTCACGCCCGGCATGGCCTCGCCGGCGGAGCTGCGGCGCACCAGCCGGACCTGGTGTCCCATCGCCGTGAGCTGCGTGGCCAGGAGCAGGCCGACTTGCCCGGCCCCGAAGATGGTGTGCTGCTGCGTCATTGCGTCAGCATGGGGTTTGCGGTGAGAGTGGAAAAGTCGAATGAAATCGACCAAGGTTTGCGTAAATGCAAACCGGGAGATGGGACGACCTACGCGTCTTCTTGGCGGTGTTTCGGGAAGGCACGCTCAAGAGGGCTGCCTCGATGCTGGGCGTGAACATCTCCACCGCCTCTCGGCGCATCGATGCGCTGGAGGAGCAGCTCGGGGTCCAGCTGTTCGATCGCACGCCCGACGGCGCCAAGCCGACCCTGGCTGCCGAGGGCCTCGTCATCCACGCCGAGGCGATGGAGCGCGCGGCCATGGGCGTGCTGCGTGCGGTCGAAGGTCTCGAGGTCGAGCCCGAGGGCGTGGTGCGCATTGCGGCACCGCCGGGCGTGGTGGATCACTTCTTGATGCCGCAGCTTCATCTCCTGCTCGAGCGGCATCCCAAGATACGCCTGCAGGTGCTCGCGAGCATCGGTTATGCCGACCTCACGCGGCGCGAGGCCGACCTCGCGCTGCGCATGCGTCGACCCTCGGGCGGGGACTTCACGGTCAAGCGCATCGCCAAGCAGCCCTACGTTGCGGTGGTCTCCAGCCGCTACCGAGGCCGAATGCCCATCGAGGACGCGTCGGCGCTTCGGTGGGTGACCTGGGGAGAGGACCTGGGCATGCGTCGCGATCGGGCGTGGGTGTTCGAGCATGCCGGACGCGAAGCGGTCGTTGTCGAGACCAGCAGCATGAACGCGCAGCTTGAAGCGGTGCGCGAGGGCTTGGCGGCGATGCTCGTCCCGGTGCCGTACGTCACGCTTCGTGGGGTGCAGCGCCTGAGGCTCTCCGACGAACTCGAGGATTCGCTCGCGCGCATTCCCGCCGATCCGCTGTGGCTCGTCGGCCATCGTGCGCTCAAGGACGTGCCGCGCATCGCGGCGGTGTGGTCGTGGATCACCGAAGGCATGCAGTGGCCACGCACCTCAGGGTGAAGGGCTACTCACCGTCGTACGGAGGCAGCCCGAACGCGCGGACTTGGTCTTCGCCGGCGGAGTGGCACCCGACGCAGGTGTTGTCGTTCTTGCCGGCGGAAACGAGGCGACCGTTGCCCCGCCACTCGGCCCAGAACCATCCTCCGTCGCGACGCTCCATCACGCTGAGATACTCGAACTCACCCCCATCCATACGGGACCAGCCGTCCTTGACGATGATCGAACCCTCCGGCCAGCGCTCGATCGCTTCGCCGGCATCGATGACGTCGACCATGACGTCGTTGACGAAGATGTCGATGAAGCCGCCGTGCGGTCCGCCCGCCGCGGGGAGTCGTCCATCTTCCCAACCCGGCGCGCGCGCATAGGTCCGGCGGTAGTCGTCGTCGCGGATCTGGTCGCGCAGGGCGTCTGCTTCGTCGGCGTTGCAGCCGGTGGAGAGCGTTGCGAAGGCGAAGAGGGCAAGGGCACAGCGCCGCATGCAGCGCTGTATCCCGAACGTTCCATCCGGTTACCCGAGCGCGAACGGGAGGATCGCGATGACCGCTACCATCAGCACCACGAAGCCGAGCAGGTCCAAGCGAATGCCGAAGCGAACCATCGCGTCGAGTCGGACCATCCGGGTGCCGTAGGCCATCGCGTTCGGCGGTGTACTGACGGGCAGCATGAACGCGTAGCTGGCCGCGAGCGTCACGGCAACCGCCGTCGCCGTGGCGTCGAATCCGCTGGCCTGCGCGATACCGATGAGCACCGGGAGCATCATGCTCGTGGTGGCGGTGTTGCTGGTGACCTCGGTGAGGAACACGACCAGCAGCACCGCGGCGGCGGTCAGCCCCAGCGGCGTGCTGACGATCGGACCGGCGGCGCTGAGAATGCCTCGCCCCACCGCCTCGGCGAGACCGGTGTCGAACGTCATGCGTCCCAGCGCGAGGCCACCGCCGAGCAGGAACAGCGTGCCCCAATCCATTTTCTGGGCGTCTTCCCAGGCGAGCAGCCGGTCGTCCTTCTCTTCGGCCTTGCCGCCGCTGGGGACGAAGAACAGCAGGCAGGCGCACACCAGCGCGACGACGCCCTCGGCAAGATGCGACTTGGTCCATGCCGCGTACGCGTGCGTGGGTCCAAAAGCGACCTTCGTCAGCGAGGGCGTCAGCCAGCCCAGCACCGCGAGGCCGAATACCATCAGCGTGCGGGACTCGGCTTTCTTGAGCGGGCCGAGTTCGCCGAGTTGTCGTCGGACTTCTTCCATCAGGCCTTCGACGCGCTGGACCGGCGCGGGAAAGCGCCGAAGCGCGCCCCAGACCACCAAGGTGGTCATGGCGGCGGCGGTGGGCAGCCCGAACGAAATCCACTGGAGGAAGTCGATGCGCGCGCCGGTCTTGGCTTCGAGCATGCCGACGGCGATCACGTTGGGTCCCGTCCCGATCGGCGTTGCCGAACCGCCCAACGAAGCGGCGTAGGCCAGGGCCAAGCACATGCCGCCGCTGAAGCGATGCAGCCGGTCGACCGTTGCGTCGTCCTTGGGCACGACGGCGAGCATCGTTTGGTGCAGGCCGAGCGCGACGGGGATCAGCATCGCGGTGGTGGCGGTGTTGCTGATCCACATCGAGAACCCGAAGGAGATCGACGCGATCGCGATCAGGGCGCGAGCCGGCGAGCCCGCGACGATGGGCCGGGCGATCAGCCACAGCGCGGCACGCCGGTCGAATCCGTGGCGGGACAGCGCGGCGGCCAGCATGAAGCCGCCCATGAATAAGAAGATCAGTGGGTCGGCAAACGCTGCGAGCGCGTCCTTGGGGGATGTGACGCCGAAGACGGCGGCCAGCGCCGGGCCCAGCAGCGCGGCCGCGGGCAGTGGAATCGCCTCGGTCACCCAAAGGAGCACGGTCATCGCGGAAATGGCGGCCAGGGCATGTGCCTGTTCGGAGAGCCCCGGCATCGGCATCAACAGCAGGGCCACGAACGTCGTCGGTGCAGCGACGAGCCCGACGTTTCGCCGCAGCGCATCGAACCGAGCCTCCGCTTCACTGACCCGAGCCTTCGCCACGTGTCGTGAAGCCTACCACCGCGCGCTGTCCCTTCGGGATGGCCATGTGCCGACCGGAATGCGGCCGCAAGAAACGCTTGGGTGCGGGGTCGTTTCTTCGACGGATCGAAATGCCCGGCGGGAAGTGAGGGCGACGACCGTGGGCGCTTCGCCGGATGCGAAGCCCCGCGGGGCGTGTGTACAACCATGAAGAAAACAGTCCTCACCACCACTCTCTCGACGACCGTGTTCGCGGCCGCAGTTTCGTTCTCCATGCTCGGCTGCTCCGGTTCGGCCGAGCCCGACTCGACGTTTCCCACCCGCGTCTTCGAGGGTCTCGAGGTTCAAGACCAACTCGCAGAGGACCCCGACGCGCTCTTCTTCGTCGACCTTCGCGAACCGCAGGCGTTTGCGTTCGACCAGAGGGACGTCGCGATCGACTTCTCGCACTTCGTCGTGCAGTGCCCCTCGATGGAGCAGCCCGTGCCGATGGAGGATTTTGCTCAGATGTTGAGTTTCTCGCTCGACGCACCGGCATGGACGATGTGGAGCGCCGAGTTCGAGCGGTCTCCGCATCGCTCTGCGATTCTCGAAGAGGAGTGGGTCTGCAACAGCGATGGCAAGGACTGCATCCTCATCGACTGGGACGACCTATGGGATAGCTGACTCGTATCCCGCGCGGGGTGAGGTGGCGTCAGGAACGAGGTCGCTTCACCGCGTGGCGGGGGCGTGGTTCGTCGCAAGCCCCAGGAACGCCCGTCGGTCGCACCCGCAACTGCTCGCATGGGCGCGACGCGTCCGTGGACGCCCGGTCTCTGCCGCTGGCCCTGCGCTCGTGCGTCTCGAAGGCGTCGAAGTGCCGTCGCTGAAAACGTTGAATGCGCGGTAATGACCGCCGGCGTTACGCAACAAGGGGCGCATGAGCAATCGAAACGACTCGAGACCTCTTTCCTGTCTTCTCGTGCTTCACCTCGCGACCGCAATCGCTGGGTGTGACCTTGCTGAAGACGTTTCGGAGCCAGCGCCCCAGACCGGGCGGGGCGACGAAACCGAAGGGGGCGTGGTGGACGACTCGGAGGACATCGACTCCGCAACGTGGCAACTGGAGACTTCCGGACACGATGACTGCGGTGGCAGTACGAGCGGCGGGGAGGATGACGATGACAGTGACGCGCCAGCACAGACGGCTGGCGACAGCGATGATGATGATGACAGCGATGCGCCGGCGGAGACGGCAGGCGGTGACGATGATGACGACAGCGATGCGCCGGCGGAGACGGCGGGCGGTGACGATGATGACGACAGCGATGCGCCGGCGGAGACGGCAGGCGGTGACGATGACAGCGACGGTGCGGCGACCTACGATTGAGCCGCGTCGCTCACCCGCATTCGCGGACGAGTGAGATACGGCCGAGGTCGACCACCGTCGTTGCGTCGTCCGGCGCGACCTCGAACCGCTCCGTGTGCACGGAGCCCTCGCCGTAGCGTGGACCGAAGTCAGGTCGGTCTCGACGACGTTGCCCTGGCGGTGTTCGACGACGACTTCGATGTAGCGACCCGCGCTCAGCTCGGCGCTGCAGTCGACGGTGCTAAAGGATCCCTTGCCTCCCGATGTGCGATGAAGTGATGATAGGTGCTCTCTGCCCGCACCTTCTTCTCGCCAGTTCTGCGGCGAAGTCGTCCGTTCGACCCCGTGTTGGTACGTTCATCGCGGTCGTAGAATCTGTCTCTGAGCGTCGCGCATTCGACGCCCCTTCACGCGGTTGCGTGGCCGCAACCATGCGATGCGCTGGCGCAGAGGAACCGGCCGCACGGACGGTGCGTTCGTCTGCGATGGTCGTCGTTCGATGTTGGCTTGGGACGACCTGCGGTTCGTACTCGCCCTCTCTCGGGCGGGCACGGCGTCTGGCGCTGCTCGGGAACTCGACGTCAACGCGACCACGGTGACGCGGCGGCTGCAAGCGCTCGAAGAGCAAATCGGCGTGACGCTCTTCGAACGCCGCGCGACCGGCATGGTTCCCACCGACGCGGGCGAGGCCGCGGTTCGGGCGGCACAGCAGGTGGAGGAAAGCGTGCTTCGCCTCGACGCGGAGATTCACGGCCTCGATCACGCGCTGCGCGGAACGTTGCGCATCAGCACGATGGATCTCGTGCTCGACCTGTGGCGCGACGCGTTCGCCACCTTTCATCGCGAGCACCCTGGCATCTCGCTGTCGCTCACCTCGTCGGCACTGCCCGTCGATCTCTCGCGGCGCGAAGCCGACGTGGCGATTCGTTTTTCGGCGTCCCCGCCCGAGCAGCTCGTCGGCCGTCGATTGGCCGAGGTCTTCTACGCGGTATACGGATCGCGCGCGCTCGTGGACCATGTGCGCACGAAGAACCCCGAACCCGGATACGTCGACTTCGACTGGATCAGCTGGGACGAGCCATTTTCGTTCTCGACCGACTCGGTCGTCGAACGCTACGCCCACGGCGCGAGCATCCGTTTGCGGGTCAACGCGATGGGAACGCTCACCCGCTGCCTCGAGGACGGGCTCGGCATTTCTGTGCTGCCGTGCATGGTCGGCGACCGCAACGAGACGCTCGTGCGCTTGGGCAGCTACTTCGAGGGCGGCCTGTATCTGTGGGTCCTCACCCACGAGCAGTTGCGTCGAGCAGCACGCGTCCGCGCGATGATGAACCTCGTCACGACCCTGGTCGAACGAGATGAGGACCTCATCATGGGCCGGGTACCGCTGTACCCGCCGGTCGCGATGCGGGGCGATACCCGCTGAGGTTGCGTGGGTGCAAGGTCGTCTTGCGTGGGGCTGCATTGTTGCCAGCGCGGCCCGTGGTCAGGGTGTTGGCCATGGAAATCGAACGCAGCTTCATCGCCGACGTCCCCCTGGAGAAAGCCTGGACGGTGCTCGGCGACAACTTTCACGACGTCGCGGCCTGGTCCTCCGGCATCAAGGTGTCGCGACGGCTCAGCGGGGTTGGCCCGGCTGGCGTTGCGGATCGGCAGTGCGAAGTCCCGGGGTTCGGCACCATCACCGAGCGGTTGGGTACATTCGACGCGCAGTCGCGTACGTTCGCCTACGAGGTGATCGAAGGCGCCCCCGGGTTCGCCACCCACATGGGCAACCGGTGGAGGCTCGAGCCCGCGGGCGTCGGAAAGACGCGCATCTCGTTCAAGATTCGCACCGAACTCAAGCCGGTCGCTGGCTTCCTGATGGGCTGGATGCTCAAGCGGCAGATGAACAAGCTGTGTGATGAGGTCTGCGACGACCTCAAGGTCTTCTTGGAGACCGGCAAACCGTCACAGAGCAAGCTGAAGGCCGCCTGATGCTTGCAAGTTTCGCAGGCGCGGTATGATGATGGCGTGGGGCAGCATCGATGTGGACGATGTGAGGCGGACGTCGCGGGCGAGTACCCGAATCCGCGGTTGCGGAAGCTCGCCAAGGTGTACTTCTTGCTGCCGATCCCCTTCGTTCCGCTGCTGCCGATCATCGCCTCGGACTTCATCGTGATGATCCCGCTAACGATGCTGTATTTGCTCGGGATCGGTCCGGCTCTGGCCTGGACGAACGCCAAGCCCGTCTGTCCGACCTGCGGCGCCTTCGTGCACCCGCGATAGCCCCAAGCCCGCGCGTGCCGTACGATCGGCGGGCGTGAGCACCCCCGAGGACGCCTCCATCCGGCTGCAACGGTTGCTCGGGGTGCTCGTCGTCCTGTTCGGTCTGTTCTACGCGTCGCAGTCGGTCGGCCTGGTCAGCAGCAACGATGGCTCTCACGTCGCGTTGGGTCGTGCGCTGGTGTTGCGCCACGAAACCTCGATCACGCCCGAGGTTGGACTGACGCTGTGGGTCGATCGAGCCGAGCGAGCGGGACTGGACTACTCCGACCGCCCCCCCGGCACGGCGTTCGCTGCGTTGCCGGCGCTGTGGGCCGGGAGCCGATTCGACGGCGACTGGGGCGACGAGACCATTGCGCGGCTGCAAGCCGGCGCGGACCCGAAGAACCTCGATGCGCTCGTCGTCGTGCGTCCCGCCACGGACCGCTTCATCACCACCTACGGCAAGCGTCGCCTCGAGACCAAGGCCCGCTCGCCCAACTTGATCGCGCTGCAGGGTACGGCGCTGTTCGTCGGCCTACATGCCGGTGTGATGGGCGCGCTCGGCCTCGCGGCCTTGCTCGTATTGCTTCGCCGGCGCGGCGTGGACCCGGCTGGACAGTGCGTTACGCTGGTCAGCATTGGCGCCGCAACGTTGTGGGGTCCGTACGCCACCGTGCTATTCAGTCACGTCACGGCCGGGGCGATGTTGGCCTGGTGCGTGTGGGGTCTCGAAACGCTGCAGGACGCGACCGATGAACGGCGGCGTTGGATCGGGGGCCTCACCGCCGGATTCGCCGGAGCGTGGGCGGTCAGTGCCGACTACGCGCTCGTGGTGGCCGTCGTCCCGCTGGTGCTGCTCGTCGGTCCCTGTCGAGGGGCTTGGCGGGTTGCTCTTGGTGCCCTGCCGCTCGCGCTCGCGACCGCGGCCTATCACGATGCTGCGTTCGGGTCTCCGCTGACAATCGGCTACGACCACCACGCCACGTTCGCGTTCGCCACGTCGCGCGCAGCCACGTTCTCAGGCAACCCGCTGCACGGATTGTGGACGCTGTGGGGGGCGGGGCAGGGCGCCGGCGCGCTGGTGATGGCACCCGTGTTGCTGCTCGCTGTGGCTGGGCTCGTCCGCGAGCGCAGACTCGCCCTCGCGCTGCTGCCGTGGGTCGTGCTGCTGTGCTTCCATCGCACCCCAACCGGTGGCGCGGGCGAAGACCATCGCTACCTCGTCCCGATCACTGCGGTATTGGGTGTCGGCCTCGGAACGCTGTGGATGTGGACGGGTGAGCGTCGGATGCTTCGCATCGGCATCGTTGCGGTCGCCGGGCTCAGCACGCTGCTCGTCTGGACGCATTTTTTTGCGTGGCGAGGATGATGAAAACTTCGTGATTTCAGTTCCTTGAGGTGCGGTCAGAAAAAGATCGGCTTCGGGGTGAGGTGAACGCGACCCGACCGACGTGGAGTCGAGTGATGTCCTCCTCCCGCCGCGTTGTTTCCTTGCTGCTGCTCTTGACGGCCGCCGGCTGCTTCTCCGAGGTCCCCGCCGTGCCCGACGACGAGGCGACGCAAACGACGACGCCGGAGGGGACTTCGTCGGGCGTGGTTCCCGAACCGGGCTCGGGGTCGTCGTCCTCAGGGACCGAAACCTCGTCTTCGTCCGGGTTGGACCTCGAGGGATCAACTTCGTCGAGCTCCGGGCTCGACGAGGACGGGTCGACGAGCACGAGCGCAGCCTCCGAGAGCACGGGGGGGAGTGCCCCGCCGGAACGCTCGGCTGTGCGTGCGTCGATGATGCCTGCGAGTCGGGCGTGTGCATCGAGGGGCTCTGCGCCGAAACCATCTGCGGCAACGGCCGCATTGAAGCCGGCGAGGCGTGCGATGACGGAAACCTCGTGGCGCAAGACGGATGCGAGGTGGACTGCACGACGTCTTCCGGGGTGGCCGAGGTCGCGGCCGGTGACCAGCATGCATGCGCCCGGTTTCACGACGGCCGACTACGGTGCTGGGGGAGCAACGCTCACGGGCAGCTTGGATATGGGAACGCGGAGATCGTCGGCGATGACGAGACACCCGCCACGGTCGGCGATGTCCCGATCGGCGCCAACGTGCTCGACGTCGCCTGCGGACGCGAGCATACCTGCGTCATCCTCGAGGACGGAGCGGTGCGCTGCTGGGGCTTCAGCAACCGGGGACAGCTCGGTATCCCGGCGCCGACCTACGCATTGGGCGACGACATTGGTGACGAGCCCGATGAGGTTCCGGAGTTCCTCGGTGATACCGACGTCGGTGGCGTGGCCGTGGCGATCACGGCGACTTCGTGGACGACGTTCGTGCTGCTCGACGATGGAACCGTACGCTGCTTCGGCCAGAATGCAGGCTTTGGAACCTGCGGATACGGCACGGATGTGTTCGCGATCGGAGACAACGAGCCGCCGGCCTTCGTGGGCCCGATCGAACTCGGCGGCGCTGCGGTGTCCATCGACGGCCACGGCGACCACGCCTGCGCGGTCCTCGAGGACGGGACGGTGCGCTGTTGGGGCTTCAACGAGCTCGGGGCGCTCGGCCTGGGCCACACCGACGTGGTCGGCGACGACGAAGACCCGGACGCTGTGCCCGCGCTGGCGTTCGACGCCCCGGCAGTCGAGGTGCAGACCGGGTTGCGACACACGTGCGTGCGGCTGGAGAACGGCGTGGTGAAGTGTTGGGGGCGCAATACGCTCTGGGGCGGCGAGTCCGTCGCTCGACGACGCGGTGTATCGAGAGCTTCGCGCCGTGCTGGATCGCGCAGTCGCGCGGCATGCCCGTCGTGGCCCGTCTCTCGCAAGGACGACGTGGTGCAGGCTGCACTGTTGCGCATTGTCAAACAGGCACAGACGCGCCGCATCGACGCGCTTCCGCCGGGATATCTGCACAAGGTGGCCTATACCAGCCTGGTCGACGAGATTCGGCACCAGCGACGGCGTCGGTTCGACCGCACCGGGTCCTTGGAGTTCGACACTGTCCAGACCGAGCGGCCCGATCCCGAAGCTGGCGTGCTGGCGCGGGACCTCGGGCGTGCGATCAAGGCGTGTTTGCACGCCTTGGCGCAGATGCGGAACCTGGCGGTCTCGTTGTGTCTGCAAGGATGTGGTGTGGCCGAGGTCGCCCACACGGCCGGATGGTCGAAGAAGCAGGCAGACAACGCCGTGTACCGAGGATTGGCGGACATGCGCCGCTGCCTCGTCGACAAAGGCGTGCAGCCGTGAGTGATGCGCAGGCGCGGTGGAAGGCTGCCATCATGGCGTACGAAGATGCGTCCGCACCAACGGACGACTTCGATGCGGCCGTGCTCTGGGACGCCCTCGAGATGCCGGGTTCGGCGGACGCGCGGACTCGTGCCGTATCAGCGCTGCAGGTCTCGCACGGACACGAAGCACTTCGCGTGTACGTCGAGCTGCAGCGAGCCTTTGCGGTCGAGTGCGAACCCGAAGCCGAGAGGGGACAGCGCGGGTTCGTCATCACGCTGGTCGCCGTCTTGACCGCTGCAGCTGCGCTGCTTCTTCTCTTCACGCGTCCGCCCAGCCCGGACGTGCCCGAGGGGGGCACGCTTCGGGCACCGATGGCGTCGTCCGTCGAATCGGGGCTGGACGGACGAAGCCTGCCGCGCGAGCGCTTCGTCCTGCGCTGGCAGTCGGTTGGCGAGGGCTGTCGGTACACCGTCCGGGCGTCCACCCTCGAGGGCGACATCATCACGGTCCAGCGAGACCTGCGGGTGCCTCAGCTGCAGCTTCCGGTGGAGGGTCTCCCGCCAGGGGCTTCGGTCGCTTGGCAAGTCGACTTCGAGTGCGCCGGCGAACGCGGCTCGTCGCGCACGTTCTCGACGCGGGTCGCACCATGACAGCCGCGCTTCTGATCGCATCCGTACTCGGCTTCGCGGCGCCCCCGGGTCCCACCCTCGAGGCCTGCGACGCGTTGCGGGCCGAAGACCCGTCGCACTGGCGTGGCTACACCTGCATCTACGTCTATGCCCGAAAAACCGGCGACTACGACGGCGCACTGCACTCCACGCGGGCGCTGGTGAAGGCGGAGCCGTCGCGAACGTGGGCCCGCTACATTTTGGCCGACCTGCTGCTCGACTCGGGGTTGGAGGGCGCGCCGGCGGATCGCCGGGCGCGCGATTGTCCACGGCCTTGCTGGGTCCGGTGGTCGACGCGCTAGAGCCCACCACGACCCATCTGACGATCGTACCCGACGGGCCGCTCCACCGGCTGCCGTTCGCCGCTTTGCCGGATGCGGAGCACGAACGTCTCGGCCGGCGCGTCTCGATCTCTCGCGCGCCGTCTTTGTCGGTGTGGCACGCATTGCGTACGCGGAAGACCATCCAGCAGGCGCGGGCGCTCGCGATCGTCGACCCGCGAGCCGACGACGCGACGCTGCCGCGGCTCGAGCATGCCCGCGCCGAAGGGAAGGCACTCGCTGCGGTCGTTCCCACCACGCTTCGAATTGGCGAAGAGGCATCGGAGGCCTTCCTCCTAGGTGTCGACCTGCGTCCGTTTTCGATCATTCACTTTGGTGCTCACGCCGTACTCGATGAAGCGCATCCAAATCGGACGGCGGTGATGCTTGCGCGCGGGTCCGCCGAGGTGGACGGTCACTTGCGACCCTCCGAACTCGCGACACTCGGCCTCGACGGAAGCGTGGTCGTGCTGGCGGCGTGCCGAGGCGCGTCGGGCCCGATCCTCGGGGGAGAGGGACCGATGGGCCTTGCGCACGCGCTGTTTCGCGGTGGTGCACGGACGGTCGTGGCATCGCTATGGCCGATCGAAGATGAGGCAGCCTCGCTGTTCTTCCGCCGGATGTACACCGAGCTGGGCCGCGGCGTGAGCGTGGCAGATGCGGTGGCGACGGTTCGCCACGACCTGGAAGCCGCGGGGGTCGACCCCAGCGGATGGGCCGGGATCGTCGTGCTCGGAGACGGAGCCTTCGTGCCGCTGGTGTCGATTCCTCGCCGTCCGTGGGGATGGACCGCGCTGGCGGCTGCGGGCGTGCTCGTCCTGGTCGGCGTCGCCGTCAGGTGCCGCAGGGGTTCACCTGAACGGTGAGCATGCCGTTGGGTGGCAGCATCGGGCCGAGCTGCCCGATGGTGGTGTTGCCCCAACAGAAGACCTCGGCGGAGTCGAGCCGCGCGCACATGTGCTGGTAGCCGAGGCCCGTTTGCACAACCGTGCCGGTAAGTTCGTCGATCGCCGCAATACGCTGCGGGGGCCAGAGCGGAGCATTGTTCACGCCCCCCTCTACGCCGAGGTAGCCGCCGAACCCCTGCCCCCAGCACCACAGATCCGTGGGACCGAGTTTGGCGCAGGTCGTGTCGCGTAGCGCGACGACCTCGGTTGGCATGCCCTTCCACGGTTGCGGGACCGCGACCGGGGTACGGTACGCCGGCATCTTTGCCTCGCTGATCGCGTTGTTGATGTTCGAGCCCCAACAGTGAACGCTGTGGTCGTCGAGCAGGGCGCAGTTATGGTTGCGGCCCACCGCCACCGAGAGGGGGGCGGCAGGCAGGTCGATCGCGACGGGCGATGAACTCGTTTCGATGGCCGCGGGGGCGGCGAGCTGACCGTGGTTGTTGCGGCCCCAGCACACCACGTGGTCGTCGTTCCATGCACATCCATGGTGCTCGCCGAGCCGTAGGTCGACCATGCCCTCGATCGGAAGAGGCACGACGTGCGGGCCGAAGCCTCTCAACTCGGTGAGGCGCTGGCCGAAGCTGTTGTTGCCCCAGCACACCAGCTGTCCATCGTCTCGAATGCCGCAGGTCGAGCGGTATGCCAGCCGCAGCTCGACGATGTTCTCGACCCCCTCCACCTGGACGGGTCCGGTTGCTTCGCCGACCGCATTCACCGGGTCCACGCAGCCGCTGAGGTTGCGACCCCAGCACCAAACGCGTCCGTCGACATCGATGGCGCAGCTGTGTTCGAACTGGGCCTCGACGTCGGTTGAAGGAACGGGGATCGAGACGACGGTGGGATCGTTGACCTGGGGGATCTCGGCGACGACCACCCCGGCCTGTCCATGGTTGTTCCGCCCCCAGCACACGATCGCGCCGTCGCTTCGCTCGAGGCAGCTGTACTGGTTCCCCACGGCGATCGACTCGGTGCACGCGCAGCCCAGTGGTCCGCATCCATCGGAGGTCGACGTCGTCAAGACGCCCTCGGTCGTGGTCGTCTCATCGACCACGCCACCGCCGGAGTTGGTCGACGTTGTGGCAGTCTCGAGCGTCGTCGCTTCGGCCGTCGTCGATGTGACGGTGGGGTCGGCGGTGGAGCTCGCGAGGCCGCTCGAGTTTGCGACGGGGTCGACCGACGCACACGCGCCCGGCCGTGGTGCATCGCTGCCAAAGCGGTAGCCGTCGGGACAGCTCGGATCCGGCACGGCGCAAGCGCTCTGAAGACACCGCGCTCCGGGAGCTCCGTCGCATTGATCATCGGATGCGCATGCGAACGAACCTACGTCGACACACCCGACGTTGGCTCCCGCCGCCGACCCGCACAGTAGTGCGAGCAACCATCGTCGCATCGCAATCACGACGCCCTATGATATCTCCGAGCACGCCGATGCCGCAGCCCACAACCGACTTCGACCTGCTGGCCGCTTGGCGTGATGGGAATGCTGCGGCGGGCAACGTGCTGGTCAAGCGGTACTACGGTCCGCTGCTGCGCTTTTTCGAGCTGCGGTCCCGAATTCCCGAGGATCTGACGCAAGAGACGCTGCTTGCGTGCGCTGCGTCGCCCGACGCGTTCCGGGGCGACGCGAGCTTTCGAAGCTATGTCTTCGGCATTGCGCGCAGGGTGCTGCTCAAGAATCTCAGCGCCGACTATCACGCCGAGCGCATGTCCAGCTTCGAAGCGACGCCAACGGCGCGGCGGACGTCGCTGAGCGCATTGTTTGCTCGACGACAAGAACAACAGTTCCTGCTGATGGTCTTGGCCAGCTTGCCCGAGGATTCGCAGACGCTGTTGGCGCTTCACTACTGGGAGAGCCTCAAGTCGCGCGAGATCGCCGAAGTCATGGGCATTCCCACCAGCACCGTCACGTCGCGACTGTCCCGCGCGCGCCAGCGCTTGGCCGACGGCGTGCGCGGCATGGCCACGCCCACGACCTCGGCCGCGCTGCTGTCCGACCTCGACACGTGGACCCGGTCGCTGGCGCAGACCGACGAGACTCAGTCCATTCCCGAGGGCGTGACGGCCCGCGTGGCAGGGATGCTTCAACGCCATCGAACGTGACGTTGAACGCCGTCGGTACGGTACTCTCGAAGCGTGGGCGGTGAGGCAACGCCGGAGTTGGTTGCGACCAACCCCATCGGCACGCGCCTGGGGGGCTTCACCCTGCAGCGCCGTCTGGGAGCCGGCGGTATGGCCGAGGTTTTTCTCGCCGTGCGGGCGGGCTCCGAAGAGACCGAGTTTGCTGCCGTGAAGCGCCTTCTGCCGCACCTTACGTTCGACGCCGAGTTCGTGCGGATGTTCCTCGCAGAGGTGAAGCTCACCGCAGAGCTGAAGCATCCCGCGATCGCCCGCGTTCTCGAGTACGGCACGGGGGAGGGCGGGCACTTTCTCGCGATGGAGTACGTGCACGGGCACGACGTTCGCGAGCTGCTCGGTGCGGTTTCCGACGAGGGCTGTCCGCTGAACGTCGCGCTGGGCATCGTCGCAGACCTCGCGGATGCGCTGCACTACGCGCATGAGTTTCGCTCCTCGGATGGCAAGGTCACCGGACTGATCCACCGCGACGTGTCGCCGTCGAACGTACGCATCGACCATACGGGCGCGGTTCGCTTGCTGGACTTCGGCATCGCGCGAGCCACCGGCTTGACCCAAGTGACGCGCGCCGGGGAGTTCAAGGGCAAGGTCGGCTACATGTCCCCCGAGCAGTGCAGGGCGGAGTCGGTCGATCGACGCTCCGACATCTTCGCGCTCGGCGTGCTGCTGTACGAACTCATGCTCGGCCGACGCGCCTTCTACGGGAAGAGCGACCTCGAGGTGATGGCCAAGGTCGTGCAGGGTCTGTACGAAACGCCGCGACAGGTCCGCGCCGACGTGCCCGCTGAGCTCGAAGCGCTGGTGGTACGGATGTTGAACCCATCGCCGGACGCGCGCCCGACGACCGCCGCAGAGGTGGCCGGTGCGCTTCGGACTCACGCCGAACGCGAGGGGTTGGACCTTCACGCTGACGCGCGAGCATCGTTTCTCGACGGCCGGCTCGAAGCACGGCCGTACCCGGTGCTGCCCGCTTCGCCGCCCACGCTGCATGCGTCGTCGTCGATGTCGGGCGACGCGGTCCCGGCGGTCTTCGAGACGGTGCCGCAGGAGAGGGGTCGAGGCCTGATCGTCACGATCGCGGCTGTCGTCGTGCTCGGTGTCGTTGCGGGCGGTAGCTTCATCGCCGGTCGCCGTGCGTCCGCAACCAAGCCGGTCGAGCCCGATGCGCCGGCTCGCCCGGCACCGTCCGCATCGAATGCAACGCCCGCGCCCGAACCCATCGAGCCACGCGAACCCGAGCCCGCGCCCGTCGAAGACGAGCTGGTCATCGAGGTCGAGGACGCGCCCGACACGGCGCCCACGAAAACGCGCCGGCGCAGAAGGCCCCGTCGGCGCAAGACGGCGGCACCCGCGGTCGCCGGGCCTCGTGTGGACCCGAACGACCTGCTGGCGCCGTCGCTTCGCGAAGACGATCAGTCGATCGCGCGGTAGCGAGGGTCTGCGAGCAACGTCTGGAACAGGCCGTTGAAGCTGAAGCCCGACGCCATCAAGGCTTCGGTTTGCGCATCGAGCCACTGCAGGTCACCCGTTTCGAGTTCACGGCCGTACAGGTGCGTCGCGAGGTTACGGACCGTGCATTGGGCGATGCGTCGTTGCTCGAGCGGCTCGTCGAGCAGCGCGCTCGGTCCGGTCTCCAGGGCGCCGCGCTCTTCGGCCGTCAGCCACGCAGCTGCCTGCGGCAGACCTCCGAACTGCGCGTACTCATCGGGGTGCGCGTTGTCGGCGGTGATGTAATAGGCTTGGCAAAACTGCGAGCAGTTCGGGCCGTCGTCTTCCGAGCATTCCGCACAGTTCTCGCGCGGCGTTTCGAAGTCGACGAGGTCTTGGCGAAGCAGCCCAAACGTGCCGTTGGTGCGCCAGCGGCCCCAGTGCGCGGCGGCCGGCTCGAGGACCTCGTGGCATCCGTCGCAGCCGTCGCGCTCGCGGAGGTTGGCGGGCGGTTCTCCCTCCTCGGCCGGAATGCCGCCTTCGGGGGGAACGAACGGATCGCAGTAGAACGCCGTGTAGAAACGGTTGGCTCGGGCGCGGTTCGAGGCGAAGCGAATGAGGTACGCCATCGTCGTGAGCACGCCCGAGTGCCCGCCCTCGCGCTCGACCTGGGTCCATGTCTCGTCGGTGAAGTCGAGGTCGGGTACGTCGGCGAAGGCAGGGTCGTAGGAGACGATCCCGTTGCGTCGCTCTTCGTCCTGGACGCCTGAGAGCCAGTTGTAGAAGTGGGCCGATGGACCGTTGACGAACGAGGTGGAGGTCGAGAACGCCTCGAGGTAGGAGCGGTCCTCGGTGACGATCCACTCGAAGATGCGCAGGGGCTCTTCGGCGAGGGCGTCCCGGGCGGGGCGCTCGCCGTCCGAGGTGGTCAGACCGCAGCGCCGCAGATTCTCTCCACAGCCGCATCGTTCGTCGTTGACCGAGTAGAGGTCGCACGATTGACCGTTCTCGCCGACCTCGAGCGTTTGCGCATCGTAGGCGCAGACCTTGACCTCGGTTCCAGGCGCCCAGTACGGCTCGACCCAGAGCCAACCTTCGCGTTGGCAGGTGCCATCGTTGCAGGCGGGATTCGAGAACGTCTCGATCGGTACCGGGCGGCCTTCGGCGTCGAACTCCGTCTGTTCCTGGTCGACGCACATCGTGCCCTGAAGTCCACGATATACGCGGGCCTTGTTGGGCGTGGACCAGAGGCCGTCGTCGCGTCGAAGGCCGGCCTGTGCGCCCGGAATGCTGGACAGGATCGACTCGTCCATCGTCGCCCACAGTAGACTCTGGTGGTACTCGCGAATCGTGCGGCGGTACGCGCCGCTATCGAACATCTCCGCGATGACGACCTCGACTTCCGCGGCACGATCGTCTGCTGCGCGCACGCGCTCGTACTCCTCGAAGGTGGGGATCGTGCCCCGCACGTCGAGCGAGGTTTGTCGAAGCAGGCGAAGTGGGTCGACCGTATCGGTCGGCGCGCACTCGTCCGCGAGGGCAGGGGAGGAAGCCAGCGCGGTGGCGACCAGCGCAGCGGCGGGCAAAATGGATGCGTGCATCGTAGGGGCTCCCTTCAGGCGATCCAGGCGGTGAGGGGTTCGACGCGAAAATCCTCGTAGTCGAGGCCGCGCGCGTGGGCCAGGGTGGCACCGACGTGTTCGGGGCGAATGACCTCCCCCGAATCGTTGGGCAGACCGGTCTGTAGGTCGATCGCGGTGAGGCCGAGCGTGTCGGGTACCGTGGCACCGAACACGCCGCGGCGAAGCCCGCCACCGAACACCAAGAGCGAGTTCGCAAACCAGTGGTCGCGACCGCCTCGTCCGTTGATCGCCGGGGTTCGGGCAAACTCGCTGTGGACCACGACGGTGGTGTTTTCCATCGAGGGGTCGGTCGCTCGAAGGTCGGCCAGCAGGGCCGCAAGAGCGGTGAAACCCTGATGCTGCCGCATGGGCTGCTCCGTCGACCAGCGGTCGTCGTGAGTATCGAGCCCGCGCTGCAGCTGCGCCGTCGCGCATGTCGTCAGCCCGAGGTCCATCAGTCGCCACAACGTTGCCGCTACCACGCCGGGTTCGGCCGAGGCATTCGGGTTGCCGATGCCGTAGCGCGTGAGCAGGTCGTCATCGAGATCGAAGTCGAACGCTGGACCGAGGTCCATGCCGAGCAGTTGCTCGACGCGGCCGCGCGCGATGTCGACGAGCGGTTGCGGCGGGTTGGAGTGCCCGGCACCGACGCAGCTGGCAGAGGCTTCGCGCGCATCTCGAAGCAGCGCCGCCGTTTCGGCGTCGAAGGTATCGCCCAGCGGCTGGACCAGGTCGGTCGCATCGGTTGCGCGCCCCAGTCCGATGCCCGTGACGGCCGGCGAAAACGAGAGGTTGAACGACGGCACGCCGATCGAGACGTTCGGCAGAAGGAAGTCGTCGTAGTTGGTGCCGGCGGCCATACGCGTCGCGAGCGAGTCCCCTTTGGGCACTACACCCGCGGGGGGAATCCACGTGTTCACATAGGCCCGCCCGGTCGGGTGCGCGACGGTATTCATGTTCACACCGCGGAAGATCGTCATGACGTCGCGGTGGTCGAACAAGGGGTCCATCGTTGGCCCGATGAGCGTCTCCTGGCCTCCGAAGGACCACGGCGTCGGTTCGCGAAAGCCGGCAGGCAGGCGGTTGTAGTCGAGGTCGATGCCGCTTGGATTGCTGCCGGGGTCGCGCGGGTCGAGCCCGAGCAGCACGTCCCAGGCGCCGTTGAAGTACAGCGACACGAAGCGGTGTGGCGAATCGCCGGGGTCGGCGTACAGTGGCCGGGCGAAGCGGCCGAGGCCAGCCGCAGCGAGCGATGCGGGGACGCCCCAGAGCAGGGAACGACGGTTAGTTCTCAACGACATGCTCTGCGCCTTTCTCAGTAGGTGATGAAGTCCACGTGGGTGGCGAGACCGACGCACACGGCGGTCCACCGGGTGCGGCGAGTCTCGGTGGCGGCGTCGGAGTCCTCGATTGGAGCGCGCACCAGGTCGGCCCACGGATCGATTGCGGCGTCGTCCAGGTCGGTCTCGTCCGCGAGGAAACGAAGCAGCAGGTACTGCACGTTGGTACGCACGGCGGCTTCGTCGTCGTCCTGCAGCGTGGCGTGACGAAGGATGACGGTGCCGCCATCGTCAGCGTCGAGGTCGACGGCGTCGGTGCAGGTGGCAAACGCGGCGTCGTTGATGAACTTCTCGAACGTCACTGACAGCGTGCGGTCGTGCTCGGTGATCTCGGCGAAGTCGGCTTTGCCCATCGCGGCGGAGTACTCCTCGAAATCGTCCCAACGCTGCCCGGTCGCGACCTCGAGCGAGCGCATGAACTGGTCTGCGCTCATGCGACGGATCGCCCGGCCCAATGGAAGCTCGGCGGGACCCTCACCTTCGGGGCTCGGGGCACCGCTCTCTCCAGCCCCGTCGTCTTCGCCACCGGTCCCGTCTCCATCGCCACCGCTGGGCGAGCCGTCGGGACCATTGCCGGTCCCTGCCGCGGCGGACGAGGCCGCCGCGTCGGTGTCGGCGAAACCAGGAATGCCTTCGTAGCAGCCGGTCGCGGCGAGCAGGCTCGCGACCATCAACGTGTGCGTCGTGCGGTTCATTCACCCTCCGGGAGGCCGGCGTCGAGCCAGCCGAGCAACAGCAAGATTTCATCCACGCCCCAGGGCTCCACGCTGGAGCCCGGCGGAGGCATGTCGGCGGTCACGGAGACGCGCTCTCGAATCGAGTCGGCCCGTTCGAGCCAACCTTCGTAGGTGGAAAAGTCGGGGCGGTCGTCGTCGCCTTCGGCAGGGCTGTGGCAGCCGGCGCCGCTGCAGTGCGCTTCGAACAGCGGGACGATGTCGTCCTCGTAGGTGGCCGGGACGAGGCGCTCCACTTCGAACGCGATCGTTCGCTGCGCCGTGCCGTCGTCGAACGCTAGGTCGTGCCAGCCTTCGTCGCCGAGGCCGAACGAAGCGTCGACCGGTTCACCGTCGAGCGTGATGGCGACGTCATCGGCGACGTCGAGATCGAGCTGGGGCGCGCGGACGCGCTGGAATGGACGGACGCCGCGGACCGAAACCGTGGGCGCGAGTCCGTGCACGCAGACCTCGCCGTCGCGTTCGGTGACCAGCCGCCCCGCGGCCGCGCCGACGAACGTCGCTCCGTCGAGTGCCTCGTCGGGGTCGACGATGGCAAACATCTCGCCGTCTTCGAGTCCAAAGACACGGTCCTGCACCCTGACGAACAGCACGCCATCGCTGACCTGCAGGGCATCGACTTCACCGGCGGAAAAGCGAAGCCAGGTCTCGGGAATACCCGCGTCACCGATCCAAAGGTCCCCCTGCGCAGCTGCAGCGAGTCCAAAGGACTCGTCAGCCGCCAGCGCGACGGCGTCGGCGAAGGCGGGCAGCGTCGCGACGAAGTCCGGTCGAACGCGCCAGGTGACGCCGCCGTTGAGGACGTACGTGGTGTCGTCCCGGTCGGCACACACGCCGGCCGCCCGAATGAAGTCGGGGCCGATGCTTCCTGCTGGGGCGTTCCATCGCCACCATTGCCCGAGATCGCGGGTGTAGACGTCTCCGTCGGCCAGAACCCGCCCGTCGCCGTCGACGGAGAGGTCTCCGCACAGGCCAACGATCGCGTCGGGCTCGATGGGCCACGCGAGCGTATCGACGCGGGGGCCGTCGACCGTGAACAGCCCCTGCTCGGTCGCAAAGCTGCCGCGAAGCCCATCGAGCGCCGACACGACGCGGACGGGACCTTCGCTGTTCACGCTGCCGATGTCTTCGCTCTCGGCGACGACGCGGATCGTGCTGCCGGCTTCCCCGTCGGCCGCGATCCACAGCTCAGCGTTGGTCCCCACCCCAACGAGGCGCTCCCCGTCCAGGAGCGCCTCGCACCACCCGGTTGCCTCGCGGGTCGTGACATCTTCGGGCACGAGCGTGGGCTCGTCGGGGACCTCTGGGGGCGGTTCGTCGGTGTCCGAACCGTCGCCGTCGCCGTCGCCGGACTCGGGGTCCACCTGGTCCGTGTCACCCGAAGACCCTGCCTGGGCCTCATCGTTCGCGTTGCGCGTGCTCTCGTCCGAGCACGCACCGAGCAGCAGCAGCGCTGCCCATGCCGTTGCGCATCCCCTCACCACGAGGGCAGTTCCGACGTCGCCGCAGTTTGTCCCCGTTTTTTTTCAGAAAACCTGCCGTGGCCTCGCGAGGAGCGCCGGCGTGCCCGTGCATCGTCCTTGGGTCGGAGGGAACGGTCGGGGAACCGGTTTGTGGGTGCTGGTCGGTGACCGCCCGAGCCGTTGAAGCCTTCCGTTCCCGTCGCGCCCCTCTCCCTGGCAGCGCGGTCGTCTTCGGGCACGGCGTCCGTGATAACGTCGGGGGCAGCGATGGGCACCGACCAGGCGCCTTCTGACGCGGCGGACACTGCGATGGGCGTCTCGGCCGGGGCGCTGCTGGGCGCGGTGGCGCGGGCGCCGGACATTCCTCTGGAATGGATGGGTCCCCCATCGCTTCAACCGGGGGACGTGGTCGGGGACTGCTTCGAGGTCGAGCGCATACTCGGGCGGGGCGGCATGGGCGTGGTCCATCTCGCTCGGGATCGAGAGCTCGACCGACCCGTTGCCCTGAAGCTGCACCGGCGCGGTTCCTCCGCCGAGGCCTTGCCGCGGATGCTGGCCGAAGCCAAGGCCATGGCGCGGATCGTCCACGCCAACGTCGTCTCCGTATACATGGTCGGCACGCATCGCGGCGCGCTGTTCATCGCAATGGAGTACTGCCCCGGCGGGACGCTACGAGACTGGCTGCGTGAACAGGACCGCTCGGTGGACCGCGTGCTCGACATGTTTGCCGCGGTCGGCGAAGGGCTCGCCGCAGCCCATCGCGCCGGTGTTGTGCATCGTGATTTCAAGCCCGACAACGTCTTCTTGGCCGAGGACGGTCAGCCTCGCGTGGCCGACTTTGGACTCGCGCTCGATGTTGCCGCAGAGGGCTTGGTCGATCCGGCGACGGGCGGCACCCCGGCCTACATGCCACCCGAGCAGTTCGGCGAGGACACCGTCGACGCGCGCACCGACCAGTTCGCATTCTGCGTCGCGCTGTATGAGGGGCTCGCCGGGGTTCGCCCCTTCGATCCGACAGACGAACACATCGCGCAGGCGTCGTCGGCAGAGGCGCGGCGCGAGCGATGGGAAACCACGGTCGAGGCCGGCCCGGCTCGCCTCGCTCGTGGGGTTCCATCCCAGCTCATGCGCGTGCTGCAGCGGGGGCTGCACGCGGACCCCGCGGACCGGTTCGCCGACATGGATGCGCTGCTCCGTGCACTTCGTCGGGCACGTCACCGCCGGTTCCGAACGCTCGCGCTCATCGGTGCGATGGCGGCCGGTGGGGCGGGTGTGTGGGTCGTGGGGGCGTGGGCCGAACCCGGCGTTGAGGGCTGCGACCCGTCGACCCGGTTGAACGGGATCTGGGATGCACAGCGACGCGGTCTGCTGTCGGAGCGCGCGAGCGGGGCCCCCAGCTATGAGCGCGACGCGTGGTCCTCCATGTCGGCATCGCTGGACGACTACGCCGACCGTTGGCGTCTGATGTGGGCGCAAGTCTGTGCCGACCATGGACCGACCAACACCGAGCACCCGGCGCGGCAGTGTCTGAGCCACGCGCGTGGCCGCATGCTCGCGTTGGTCGAGACCCTGCCCGAGAGCGCGTCGTCTCGTGCAGCGCTCGGTTCGCTGGCGGAGCTTCCCGATCCTCTCGCGTGTGCGAACGCGCAGCCTTCAACTCGGTCTCCGGACGCCGATGCCCTGGCTGAGCGGCTCGAGCAGGTCCTCGTCCGCGTGCGCGCCGACCCGTCCCATGCGGTCATCGCCCCGCTGGAGGGGATCGTCCGTCGGGCGGGGGTCGAGGGCTGGCAGGACGTGCGTTCGGCCGCGGAGCGCCATCTTGGGCGCGCAACCTTCGACGCGTCGGGGATCGACGACGCGGAGCCGCACTATCGCGCCGCGATCCTGCACGGTCTCGCGAGTGGACGGCCAGCGCTCTCGATTCGGGCTTGGAACGACTTTGCCGTGCTGCTTGCCGGCGTGGGCCGCGCCCAAGACGCTGCAGAACTCTCCGACCTCGCCTGGGCCGCCGTGACCTCGCATGAAGACCCGCGGCTTCGCTTCCACGTCGCGATGGGACGCATCTCGGTGCTGCGAGACGAGGGACGACAGGACGAGGCGATCGAGGTCGGCGAGGTCGCTCTTGCCGAGCAGATCACGCGACTGGGCTCGAACCATCTCCTCGTCGCCAACGCGCGGATCAACTTGGGAGCCGCGCTGCATGAGCGCGGCCGAATCCGCGAAGCGCTCGAACACTACCGAGCCGCGCTGGAGACGGAGCGAGCTGCATACGGGCCCGCGCATCCCCATCTTGCATCGGTTCTCGGGAACATCGGATGGGCATGCACGCGAATGGCAGAGTTCGACTGCGCTCGGTCCTCGATTGAGCGCGCGCTCGCGATCCGAGTTGCGGCGTACGGAGCAGACGACCCACGAACCACCGACGCTCGGTCGAAGTGGGCCGTGCTCTTGCAGCGCACCGGCGCGGCTGAAGATGCGCTGGCGGTCTTTCACGAGATCCTCGCGCTGGAGCGCGCGCGCTCTAACCCAACCGCGGCGCCCTTGCGAGCGCGCTGGCCAACGTCGCGGCCCAGAGTGCGAGGCTGGAGCACTGGGATGACGCCGAACGTCATGCCTCGGAGGCCCTCGAGCAGTTCGAGCGCGTGTACGGCCTCGAACATCCCGCGCTCCTCCACGTGACGACGATGTTGGCCAGCATCGAACGAGACCGGGGCAAGGTTGACGAGTCTCTGGCCCGACTGCGCGCGCTCGAGCAGCGCATGGAAGAGATGCTTCCGCCTGATCACCCCGCGCGGGTCAATACACTGATTGAACTGGGCAAGACGAAGCTCGCAGCGCGAGACTGCACCGGGGCCGTCGCGTCGGCTCGGCAAGCCTTGGCGCTCTTGCAGCGCAACGACGCACCGCCGGACCAGCCCGCCGAGGCTGGGTTTCTGATCGCGCGGGCCCTCGGACCCCGAGACGCGGAAGCCGTCACGTTGGCCGAGCAAGCCCTCACAACGTTCGAGGATCTCGGCTCGGGTTACGCTTCGGAGGCCGACGAGGTTCGGACGTGGCTGATAACATCGCCGCGATGACGCCGGACCAGCGAGACGAGCTCGAGCGGCGAATCCGGAGCCAGGTCGAGGCCGCAGCCCTCGAGGATGCAGCTACGCAGGCTTTGCGCGGCTATGGTCCTGAGATCTTGGGCTTTCTGGTCAACGCAGCCAACGATGAGGAACTCGCCGTCGACGCGTTCCCCCACTTCAGTGAGGACCTCTGGCGGGGGCTGGCAGGCTTTCGGTGGGAGGCGAGCCTGCGAACTTGGGCCTACACGCTGGCCCGGCATGCGCTCGTGCGTGCCGCCCGTTCGAAGCGTCGCGACCGCAACGTCGGCCCCCTCAGCACCAGCGCGGCTGAGGCAATCGTGGCCGAGGTACGCACCCAGACGCTCACGTTTCTCCGGACCGAAAGCCGGAACAAGGTCGCGACGCTCCGCGCCTCGCTCTCCTCGGAGGAGCAGATGCTGCTCACGCTTCGAGTCGATCGTGGCCTCGCCTGGCGAGACATCGCGCGCGTTTTGGGGGACTTTGAGGCGGCGCCCTCCAACGAGGCGCTGACCCGGCAGGTCGCAACGCTGCGCAAGCGCTTCGAGCGGATCAAGAATCGGCTTCGCACGATCGTTGCCTAGGAAAGCCGTTAGCCGCTCGCGCAACGACGCCGGTGCGCTGCCCGGGTCGACGCACTTTCTTCGCGTCCCTTGGGTCACATCCTGGTCGAGGTGGTCTCTGCCCTGGGGAGACCGTCATGCAAGCGCAGCACGCCCCTCACATGCCCCCGACGCTCGGCTCGCCGTCGTCTTTGCCACCCAACCCCGCCGCACCCGCACAGCGGGCCGCAGGCTGCCCGTACGACTATCCCGTCGCGAATTCCGGCCGTGGATTCTTCGCGGCCGCGGGGATCTCGATGAAGGCCTTGCCGTTCGCGTTGTACCGCCTGGCGTACGGAAGCATGTACACGGCAATCAGCATTGCGATGGCCGTCGCAGCTCTGGGCGTGGGTACCTGGCTCACGGTGTCGGTCAACCGCTGGGCCGGCGTGGTGCTCATTCTCGGCACGATGATCCCGCTGGTACTGTTCTGGCTACCCTTCGTGGAGCGAAAGACGTTCGGCGTGAAGTGTGCCCACATCGCGATCCTGACCGAGCTCATCACCAAGGGACACGTCGGCGATGGCAGGCAGGGGCTGTTCGCGTATGGCAAGCAGATCATCGCGACGCGGCTGGGTGACCTCACCTCTCTTTGGGACGTGCATCGGTCGGTGAACCGAACGATCAAGCAGCTCACCCGCACCTTGGACTTCGTCGACAAGTGGCTGCCGGTCGACATTTCGGCGATCAAGCGCGTGACCCATCGGGCCGTCGGCGGTGCCAGCCGCTACCTCGACGCGGTGATCCTCTCTTACGGGCTCGCGCGTGGGGACGAGAACCTCGCAGCGCCGGCGACCGATGGCGTGACGTACTGCGCGCAGAACAGCCGCACGCTGGTTCGGACCGCGTTAGGTGTCGTCGTGCTCGAGACGTTGACGGTCGTTCCGCTCTGGCTCGTCGTCGGCGTTGGCACGATCGCCGGCGTGTTTGCAGCGGCGTTCTCGTCGTTGGGCGGAACGCTCGCAGCGCTGCAGAGCGACGCAAGGGCGGCGACCGACGCCGCGCCGGTCCCGTTTCTCATCGCCGCGTCAGTGGGCGTACTCGTTGGAGGCCTGATCGCGATGCTTATCATTCGGACCGTCCGCCAGTCGCTCGTCGAACCCACGCTCATCGCGATGGTCATGCTTCGCTTTCACAACGTGGTGCGCGGCCAAGCCCTCGACGCGAGCTGGAAGAAGCGGCTCGAAGATGCCGGAGACGGCATCGGCCAGCTCGACGCGATTCGAGACCGCGTCTACAAGCTGGCGTAGCCGCGCCAGCTTCCTCTAGAAGTACAGCACCGCCGCGCGGTCGCTCAGGCGTGTCGAGCCGCGTCGGTGCACGACGATGAAGCGGACGATGCCGCCCACGATCAGCGCGCCCCCGGCACTCAAGGCGACGGCGCCTCCGAGCCTCAGCGGGCCGACGCGCGCCCGCTCGGCATCGTAGAGACTCTGCTGGGTTGCCGTGTTGGCCGCGCGCGCCGATCGGTCGGCGAGCGCAAGTAGGACGCCGCCGGCAACGCTCGAGGCGAGGCCGAGGCCGGTCAACGACCATCCTAGGGCGTCCCGCGTCCATCGGGGCTGCTGCGGCGTCGGTTCGGGGGGGATCCGCTCGACCACGGGCGGCGGCGCTGCGGGCTCCGGCGGCGGCGTGGGCTCGGGCTCGACGGGTGCGCCGCATCGCTGAAGCCCGGCTTCAGCCTCGACTCGGTCGGCAGGGTCCTCGGCCTCGGTAAGGAACGCCTGGTAGAGGGGGATCGCCTCAGCACAGTGCCCGACTCGCTCTTCGAGCGCGGCCTTCATGTAGATGAACCTCGGGTCGGGGTTCGCGGCGTAGGCGTCCTCGATTCGCGACCGGGCACCCGCTTCGTCACCCGCCTCGAGCTTTGCCGCCACGTCCTTGGCGACCGAGCGGGGGTCCGCATCGGAGGACGGGGCCGTGCTCGGCGCAAGCGCCAAGGCGAGGACGAGAGACAGCACGCTCACCACAGGCTGCGAGGCCTGGGCGCGCGACGCAACCCCTTCGGGCTGGCGCAGGCCCGTTTGGCCCATGGTTCGCGCACCTCGGCCGAACTTTGTATACCGGGAGAACCGTTCAGGAGTCTCCGTGAGCGCCGACGCCCCCATGCCAGCACCGCCGAGCCCCGGCACGTCCGACGATGGGGCGTGGGGCAAGGAGAGCGCCTGGGTGTCGTCCACGTACTTCGCCGAGGGCCTTCCGTACGCGTTGGTCAACAACGTGGCCGACGCGATGTTCACCCTCATGGGCGCGAGCCTCAGCGCGATCGGCCTGACCTCGCTCTTCCACCTGCCGTGGAACCTCAAGTTCCTGTGGGGGCCGCTGCTCGATGCCTATGAGACCAAGCGGCGGTGGATGTGGATCTGCGAGGCGGTGCTCGCCGGTCTCGTACTGCTGCTCGCGGTCGCGATGCAGACCGATGCCGTGCTCGCGGTCGCCTCGGTCGTCTTCGTGTTGATCGCGATCGTCTCGGCGACGCACGACATCGCGGTCGACGGCTACTACCTCGAAGCGCTCGATGAGGCCGGGCAGTCTCGGTACGTCGGCCTTCGCGTCACGGGCTATCGCGTGGCGATGCTCGCCGGCTTCGGTGGCTTCTTGATGCTTGCCGGGGCGACGAGCTGGCCGGTGGCTTGGTGCGTCGTCGCCTCCGCGCTCGCGGGGCTCGCCGTCGCGCATGCGCGCCTGCTGCCCAGGCCCGAGGTGCGCAAGAAGCCGGCCGCGGACCTCGGCCGGGGGCTGCTGCGTCCTCGAGCGCTGGTCGGGATCGCGGTGGTGACCGGGCTCGTGGTGCTCGAGCGACGGCTCGGCGTCGTGGGGGCGGCCCTCTCGTCAGTCGGCGACGCGCTCGCCTCGGTGCTGCCGTTCACCGCCGAGATCTCCACCTCGGGCTGGATCGGTCTCATTCTGCTCGCCGCCCTTGTGGTGACCTTTGCGTTCCTGCCGATGATTCGGCGCCGGATCGCCGCCAGCGACTCGGACTTCGCCCGCGCGTACGTCACGTTTCTCGACCAGCCCAACATCGGCCGCGCGCTGGCCTTCGTGCTCACGTTCCGGCTCGGCGAGTCCTTCCTGCTGAAGATGCGCACGCCTTTTCTGCTCAAGGCCGTGAAGATGAGCGAGGCGGAGTACGGCCTGCTCACTGCGACCGTGGGGGTGGCCGCGAGCATTGCGGCCTCGGTGCTCGGGGGCATCCTCATCGCGCGTCACGGGCTCCGCCGATGGATCTGGCCGTTCGTACTCGCCCAGAACGTGCTCAACCTGCTCTACATGGTCATCGCGGCCGGTGACCCGGCCCAGACGTCCACTACGACGCTCGCCGCGGTGATCGTCGCCGAGAACGTCGGAGCCGGTCTCGGGACCGCGGTGTTCATGGTTTACATCATGCGCTGCTGTGCCCCGAGTCATCGGGCGGCGCACATGGCCATCGTCACCGCGCTGATGAGCGTGGGGTTCACCCTGGCAGGCGTCAGCAGCGGATTCCTCGCCGAAGCCCTCGGCTACGCGCCCTACTTCGGATTCACGTTCGTGGCCACGATCCCCTCGATGCTGCTGATCCCCTTCGTTCCGCACCTCGATCGGGTGCCGAGCGGCCAGTCCGACGCCTGAGCCCTCGGCCGTCGGTGTGGGCGCGTGCTCCGCGAGCGTAAGGACGGGCGCCTAGGGCCGTTGGGCCACGGTGGGGGAAAGCATCCCACGGGCGCTGCTTCCGCCCGCGACCCCACCGTAGGCTGGTGTACCCTCGAACCCCGAGTCCGACTCGTGCCCGTATCTCTTCTAGCTACCGTGTTTTCGCCGCTCCTCGCGGCCTCGCTGGCGATGGAGCCCGCCGAGGTCGACGATTCCGAGCTCACCGCGGCCGACGAGGAAGGGGCCGGTGTCTACGGCCCGTTCTTCGAAGGCGAACCCGCGAGCGACATCGAGTTCGCAACGCAGCCGCGTCCGGACCAGCTGCCGCGCCTGTCCGTCGGAAAGGGAGCGTTCTGCTTCGTCGAGGGGACCTACTGCAGGGCCTCGCTTCTGCTCTCTGCAGACGTGGGCTTCGGCATGCGGGCGCCGGCCAGCGACGAGGGCCCCGACGTTCCCTACGCCCAGTTCACCTTCCGGTGGGGCGCGACCATTCGCCCCGGCATGCTGCGCGGCAAGCCATGGCATGCGTGGGGTGTTGGCCCGGTGGCGAGCTGGTCTCGCGGCACGGGCTCGCTCACCGTCAAGGGGGACGCGCTCAACCAGGAGGTCGATTCGACCGACGACACCACGGTCTTGCGCATCGGGCTCGTCAACCAGCTGTGGCTGTCGAAGCGAAACCACGCGCCGCACCTGGACTTCACCTTGGGCGCTGCACGCAGCGACGTGCTCACCAGCGGGGTGAAGCTTTGGGGGAGCCACGCGGAGCTCGCGATGGGCTTTGGCGGCTGGGGCGGCTTGTTCCTCAGCGGCGACTTCCTCGACCGAGACACCCGGGTCGTCATGGGCTTCCGAGGCCACGGCATTGCGGCGGGTCCGATCATCGCGATGGCCATTGCAGGCCTCGCCGCAGGAGGTGCGCTGTGATCTCTGCTGCTCTGCTCTCCGTACTCACCGCGACGCAGCCGTCCGCCGAGGCGCCCGCGTCGACCGAGACCGTCATTCAGCGACCCGCGGCCAAAGAGGAAGCCGCCACCGCGCCTGCCGAAGACCCCGCGTCCGCCGAAGCCGCGACTGCAGCCGAGCCTTCGGGACCCGCGGCATCCGACGGTCCTGCGCCGGCGGAGGCCGCAGCCGAGCCGGAGGCCGCAGCCGAGGCCAAGCCCGCGCCGGCTCGGTCGACCGACCCCACCGATACCGAACGCTTCACGGTCGCTTCGGGCGATGGCGGTCCCCCGTACTACACGGAGGCCGACAGCGAAGCGCTGCGCGAGCGTCACGGCATTAAGGCCCAGGCGCCCGACCGGACCGACCAGGCGCGGTGGAACTGCCTCATTGCAGACCCGACCTGCGGGCGGACGTTCGAAGTCAACGCGCTCGCAGCCTACACGCTGCGTGGCCGTCAGGGGGACGTTTCGGGCACGGGCGAGAACCCGCGATGGAGCAGCGGTCGCGCGCAGTACGACTTCTGGATGAACCTGCCGGTCATTACCGACATCCGCGGGCGTTCGAAGTACACGCGGATGACGATGGGCCCCAAGGGCGGTCTCATCTTCAGCGATTCGGGCAGCACGTGGGGCAACGTCGGCATGGCGTTCCGGTACTGGCTCGGTCACGGACGGTGGGCACCAACCATCGAGTTCTCGAGCGCGCTCACCTTCAAGCTCGGGGAACGGAACCCAAAGAACGAGGCCTTCGAAGAGGTCGAGTGGAAGATGACCCGGGGTCCGGTTGGCTTCACGGCCGACGTCGGCTTTGGTCTCGGCGGGTTCGGCGCGATCGTGCTCGGCGGCCAGTACGACAGCCCGCTGGCGCGCGAAGACATCCCCGAGCAGTTCCGAACCTCTGCAGGAGGCGCGTTCTTCATCGGCTTCCGCGGCAACATCCTCTGGGGTGGACCTGCCGTTGCGGCCGTCGCGACGCACGCGGCGACCCAGCGGGCCGTCGAAGCGCCCTGATTCGCCTCTTGGACCTAGGTTCCGATGCCCGCGCATGGTCGAGACGACCGTCGCGGGCATCGCTGCGTCCGGATGGCCGAAAAAACGGGGTGGCCTGAAATCGTTTCCCGGCGACGGGCGTTCGGCAGACGGACCGGGGCGCTGGCTTTGTAACCGGCGTGTATCCGCCCCTGCAGAAGCGGCGACTTTGCGTGGAACAAACCGCCCCGCCGCACGTCCCATAGGCACCCCAATGCGCAGCACCTCGCGAATCGTCCTGGCTTTGAGTTCTTTGGCCCTCTGCGGGGTTGCTGCCGGAGCGCATGCGCGCAGCAAGAAGGTGTCTGTACCGCAGAACGTGGACCAAAAGCAGATCGGCTCGATCCAGGCGATGGACATCATCGAGGAGCCGGACTTTTTTCACGGGGCAGGGTTCATGCCCGCGCCCGATTTCGCGCTCGACGGGCAGCCTGTGGGGGGCGCGAAAGCGCCCGTTTCGACCCAAGCCGCCGGCCTTCATGGCAGCAGTGTCGCGGTGCTCGGGACCGACGTCCTCATCGTCGATGCCGACAGCGGCAGCCTGATTCGCACGGACCGCGCGGGTACCAAGCTCGCTTCGCTGACGTTGGGGGTCGGCGCGGCGCAAGTGGTGGTCGATGAGGCGGCCAACCGCGCCTACGTCACCGATCGCAAGCACGACCGCGTGGTCGTGGTCGATGTCGCCGACGGTCTCACCGAGGTCGACGCGTTACGCACTGCGGCTGAGCCGTTCGGTGTTGCGCTCTCGCCCGATCGCGGCACGCTGCTCGTGACGACGGTTGCCGACAAGTCCCTTACGGCGTTCAACCTCTCCACGGGTTTCGAAGCGTGGACCATGACCGTGGGCCCCGAGCCGCGCGGCGTCGCGATCTCCCCCGATGGCAAAGAAGCACTGGTCACCTTCCTCACCACAGGAGTCGTCGGCCGCGTCGCGCTGAGCGACGACCCGCGCATCGACTACGTGTCGATCGACCCGGCTGCGCCGTCCAGCACCATCAACGCGACGGGTCTTCCCAAGACGTCCGACGATCAGGGCCGCAGTTTTGCCCGCAACGCGTTCGCAGCGGTCTACGCGGGCAACGGCGTGGTCGTGGTGCCGCATCAGCTCAGCACGCCGCACGCGTCCAACGAGTTCGGACGTGGCGAGGGCGGTGGCTATGGTGGCGGCGGCAACTTTGCCGCTCCGATCACCCACCGCCTCGCGTTCCTCGGCATGCCGGATCAAGGCGCGACCACTGCGGTCGACACGGCATTCGCCACGACCAGCGTGCACCAGCCGCGCGCGGCCACGTACGACGCCGCGTCCGACACCCTGTTCGTGGTCGGCTACGGCTCCGACGACGTTCTCGCGGTCGCCGACGTCTCGCAGGCCGGCGTGCACATGGCTTGGAGAGCCGCCGTACCTTCGAGCGGAGCGTGTGGTGCCGACGGGATCGCGTTCGATGCGGCCTCCGAAGAGATCGTCGTGTTCTGCAGCCTCTCTCGCAGCACCCACCGCATGGCGGCGGCCGGTGGCAGTCAGGTTGCCGACGCGCAGAGCCGCGAGCTCGCCAAGAGCCACCTTTCTGCGTCTGCCCAGCGCGGCCAAGCGATTTTCCGCCGCGGCAACAGCCCGCGCATCTCGGGCGGCGGCGCCATGGCCTGTGCCAGCTGTCACGCCGAGGGCCGCGCGGATGGACTGACCTGGTTCCTGCAGGGGGCCGTCCTTCAGACCCCGTTCCTTTCTGGCCGGGTCATGGGCACGCATCCCTTCAAGTGGGACGGCAAAGACGCCGACATCACCGATAGCCTCACCAACACGGTGGGTCGTCTCGGTGGAACCGGCCTGAGCAAGAGCGAGGTCAAGGATCTGACCGCGTTCTTGGCCGCGATGCCCGAGCCCCGCGTGCCCAGCCCCGAAGCGCCGGCGGCTTTAGCGACGAGTTTGGCATTGCGATTGCCGGCGACGCCACCGGCTGCGCCGACTGCCACATCGGCAAGCGGCTCACCGACCAGAAGCTGCACGAGATCGCTCCAGACCTGCCTGCGGTCGACACCCCGTCGCTCATCGGTCTGGCCAACAGCGCGCCCTACTACCACGACGGCAGCGCCCCGACCCTGCAGTCTTTGCTGCGCGGCAAGGGCAACATTCACGGAATGGGCCGCACGTCCAAGCTCTCCGAGGGCCAGGTGAGCGACCTGGTCGCCTACATGGAGAGCCTGTAGCCAACTCGGCCTACACTTTCACCATGCGAATGATGCGACCGCTTCGCGTCGGTTGGGTCGCGGCGTGCCTGAGCGCAGCCGTGGCCTGTGGCCCCAAGAACGACGGAGGCACGGCCACGCCCGAACCCCCGCCCGTCGCTGAGGACGAGGTCAAAGGGCCCGCGAAGCCCGTCGGCATCGAAATGCCACGCGCTGAGTTCCCCGGCGTTGCGCACTCGGCCAACATCGACGCAGTCGTGCTGGGCCCGTCGGGCACCTG
>CAYSPB010000017.1:37681-38889 GCA_964432695.1 uncultured Nannocystaceae bacterium | reverse complement strand
CCGCCGTTCGAGGGGTGGCCAACGGGTGGGCCATCGCGATGGCCCACCTGGCCACTGTTGAGGCTCTTGCTGCCCTGCGCTCGGTGACTGAAACTCGCTGCCCTTGTGATGCGTCAGTGCCGCTTAAACAACCCTCGGCCTGCTTCGCGCTTCACCGCCTGCTTCGCGCTCCACCCCTCGCATCCTGGTTTCGAAGCTCCGCTACGCATCTCCTGCCGACCTGTGCCCTACGCTTCGAAGCTGCAGATTCTGCGCTGACTCCCGCTACCAACCATCTCTGGTCTCGGCCGGCTGGCCCTCCGCAGAAGGGACGACCTGAACCTGCCCCGGCCGGAGCGGCAGAACCTGTCCGTCTAGGACGTTCCGCTTCGCGAGTCTTCTCTCAAGCCGTGTAGGGTCGCTCCGACTTCGAGCGAGTGCCGTCGATGACCACGCAACACGACCGGTTTGGCCCCGACTACATCCCTCCCGCAGAGAGGATTCGCCGACAGCAGGCAGCGCAGCAACACGGCGGCCCCCTCGTCATCACGTCCTCGGGTGGCCACCATTCGGACGGTCAACCTGCCTGGCTCGTCGCGGTCCTAGCAATAGCGGGCCTTGGAGTACTCGGTTTCGGCGCCTCCAAGCTGTGGGACAGCCTCAAGGTCAACGGTGCTGCGTGTCTCGAACTCGACGCGGCTATCGCCCACTACCTCGCCGCCGACCCCGAAATGCGTGGTGTCCATATCGAGCGTAGTCGGGATACCCTGGAAGAAGCGGAGATCCAGGCGCGCGTCAGTGCAGAGTTCGCGACAGCACTCGAGGACCTGGACTTGGCCGCTCCGCAGGTTTCGGACCTACGCGATCAGTGGTTCGACCACGCAGTCCAGTCGGAAGAAGTCTACCGCTCGTACCGCTGCCGGTTCGTCGCAAACAAAGCAGAGATCTGCGACTTCGAACATCCGGAAGCAGATGATCTCGACCGGGAACGGGCCCGACTCGCGCAGGCGTTCAATCGCACGTGCCGCGGCGTCGAACATGGGTGGGAGCTCGACTCGCAGGGGGACGGGAACTAGCCGAGCCGACAAGTGTGTAGCCCGGGAACCGTCGGTCAGCCTCCACACCCTTCAGTAAGACGGCGTGGCACGGACTGCGATCGCCTCGGAACACAGGCCCCATCTCTTCGCGCCATTCCCGCCCACACAACCCTCGGTCCGAGGTCGGAGGTC
>CAYSPB010000017.1:0-37581 GCA_964432695.1 uncultured Nannocystaceae bacterium | reverse complement strand
CGAGGTCGCAGGTCCGAGGTCGCAGGGGTGGGGTCGCCGGGGTCAACCCTCGGTCCGGCCTCCGGGGCCTCGGCCTCCGGGGCCTCCGGGCGGTCCGGCCTCCAGCAGTCGGCCTCCAGGCGCCATTCCCGCCGGCCTCCGGGCGGTCCGGCCTCCAGCAGTCGGCCTCCAGGCGCCATTCCCGCCCACACAGCCCTCGGTCCGTGGCGGTCGGTCCGTGAAGGTGGCGCTGGACCCTGTGCCCAACTCGCCGTGCGCACCGACCCCCCAGCACCACACGGCACCGTTGCCATCGAGCGCACAGGTATGCAGCGAGCCCGCCTCGACCGCCGTCCAGCCGCACCCGTTGCCGTCACAAGGAGACGCGGTCGATGACGACCCCTCGGAACTCGACACGCCGCTGCTCGTCTCGAGCCCAGTCGTCGATACGGTCGCGGCGCCGCCACTCGAAGACGAGGATGCGGCGTCCTGATGCGCAGTCGTCGTCGGGATAGCTACAGAATCCCTCGGGCTCGCACACGCCGGTACGTCCATCGAGATCGCACGCCACCCTCGCTACACTCGAAGGCCCGAGGCTCGATGCAGCCCGGAACGACGAACAGGGCGGCGACGAGAACACCCCTCACGGCCCGAGAATAGCAGCTCAGCTGATGAAGGTGCAGAATGGGTCGGCGCTGAGATAGAGCGAAGCATCCCCTCCAGCAAGCGCAACGACGCCAGCAACCCAGCTCTCAGAGTCGAGGTTCCTCAGCTCTCCCTCGGTGGTGGACCCGGTCTCGAAGTCGACGTCGAGCGCGTCGACACTGTCGCCGTTGCCGCCATACGCGGTGCGTCCCGCGACGCCTCCCCCGAAGACCATCGCGCTGGTGACGGGCTGATGGTCCTTGCCCTGCGCCGCGTTCAAGGCCGGCGTCCGTGACATCTCGGAGAACACCACCACGACGGTGTCGTCGATCATGTCACACGCGATGAGTTCGTTCGCAAGGTTGCTGAGGCCGCCGAACAAGCCGTTCTGCAGCTGCCCCTGCTGCACGTTGTCGTCGTGCGTATCGAAGCCGAGGTTGGCGGTGATCGAGACCGACCACGAGAGGTCGCGTTCGAGTGCGGTGAGGGCCAGCTCAACCTGATCTGAAAGGTCGAGTTCCTGCCCGATCGACCCGAAGTATTGAGCGTTGTCCCGAAGCGCGATGCCCTTGAGCAGCGACTCCGCAAAGTCGAACACGCGCGCCGCGTTCGCGCCGTGCATGCCTCGCGTCGCGCGTTCCCGTGCGGCGCGGGCGTTCAACAACGCTTCGATCGCCGCTTGTTCACTCCCCGATGCCTCGAAGCCATCGTGGAAATAGGTGGAGGCCTGGAACCGCGGAAAGTTGTCGGCGGGATCCAGCAACGCATTGACTTGCCCCGACGGCCCACTCCGTCCCGAGATGACGCCCAGTGGGCCCTTATCGCCATTGGCACCGACGATGAGGTACGGCATCGGATAGTCGCGCGCGAACTCGTCGGCCACGATGGCCCCCATGTCGGGACCCGCTCCACCGGGCGACCCCGCGAACATCTTTCGCGTGCAGACCTTGTGGAATATCGAACGCACGTCGATACAGTGCACGACCGAAGTCATCGCTCCATGCTCCGCGAAGAAGCCGCCGATGTTCGGCCGCGCCGCACTGGTGAGGACCGGAATGTCGCCGAACACCGTCACGTCGTCGTAGTCCGGCGTAGCCGCGAGTTCGGGTTTGGGGTCGAGCGAATGGGCAATGTCCCAGCCACCCCGCACGAAGACGGTGATGAGGCGCCGCGACGCAACCGCGACGGTGGCCCGCGACGTATCGATGCCACCCAAAGAGGCTGCCGTAAGGGCAGCGCTCGAACCGAGAAACTCCCGTCGTGAGATCATCGGGCTGGCCTGCTAGTAGAAGGTGATGCTGAAGTCTTGCAAGAGGGCGGAGAGCGTTGCTTTCCACGCGCGCTCGGAGTCCCCGAAGAGCCATGAACGACGGCGAACAACGCGTAGGCATCATCAACGTCTGCAGAGTCGGCCTCGACCGTCTCGCCGTATGAGCGAAAGAACAGCGCCACGAGATGGTTGCGCACGGCCTGTTCGTCGACGTCGTCACCAAGGGTGAGCAAGGCCCCCTCACCGTCGCGAAGGTCATGTTCCACGACGTAGCTGGCAGCCTCAAAGGCGAGCTGACGAACGCACAGCGACGTCGTTGCGTTCATCGTGTACGTCGACTCCACGACGGTGAAAGAGTCGCCGCCACCGCCGAGCACCTGAAAGCCAACCAGCGCCGAGCGGGAGAGGTCGATGATGCCCTCCCCTTGCCCCGGGTCGATCATCTGCGGATCGATCTGCCAGCGAAACCCCGTGAGGTCTTCGAGCAGTAGCGCGAGCTGAAAGGGCCGCGCCCGCAGATAGCCTTGCACGTCTTCGGCCCCGTCTGCCTCGCTCGTACCCGCAACCCGGAAATCGTCCGAAAGCATGATGGACCGAATCAGAGCGCGGGCCTGCAGCCCGCTGTCTTCGAAGGTGGCCTGCAGCGCATCGACGGTATCGCCATCGGCTTCCGCGAGTCCTCGCTGCAGGAAATACGCGTAGAACCGCCGAGCCGCGCACGCGGTGAAGCGAGGAGCGGCAGCGATCGCCTCGCCGAGTTCTCCGATGTCCGAGGTGTCTTGCCCGAAGTACCCCGGAGCCCGCCCGGTCGTTTGTGGCCAGTCATTCGCGTTGGCTTCGCGGTGGAAGTCCGGAACCGGGTAGCTCGGAATGTCGTCGTTCATCACGTTGCCTGGCAGCGGGAAGAAGTGACTCGCCAACGGGTCGAGCGTCTCGTGGCAGGCTTGGCACGCAGGATTCGTAGTCAACGCCATGGCCACGGCCTCTGCATCGGTGAGGTCGATACTGTCGTCGAGCTCGATGTTGTTGTCTTCGTAGTCGAAGCACAGCAACGCGGTCGAGACGGCGTTGGCACGCCCTCGGTGGGAGTTGGCGCCCGCCGATTCGTGCCGCAGGTAGAACGCGTTGTCGCTGAGGATGCCCGCCGCCGGTCGATCCCCGGGGATGGAGACCTCGCGCCATCCCGACCCGCCATCATCGATGCCGTAGACCGCCGCGACGACGTCATCCACCATCCAGGTGTCGCCCGTGACGAGCTCGGAGTACGGTCGGTCGTCGAGGACGACGAGCTCGGCCAGCTTCAGTGCCGTACCCGTGATCGAGTCAGCGATGCGCTGGGGTCGGAGCTCTTCGAGCGGTGCGTGATTGGGCAAAGAGCCCTCCACCCGGGTGAGCAGCGCGTCGTTGTGCAGGTCGCGAACGACCTCGGCGAAGCCGTCGCCCTGCATGTACGCGTCGACGACTCGGGCCTGCGGGTAAGACCGGCTTCGGTCGCCGCAACGTCCTCCGGTGGAGGCCGGGTTCCGCGAAGCGCCATCGAGATGCGCAGCAGATGCTCCCTCGGGGTCAGATACTCGAGCTCGACCTCGGATTCACCCTGCCCCGTCTCGGCCCCCGATGCGTCTTCGTCATGGCTCTCTCCCTGTGTCCTGGACGCTTACGTCTCGTCCGCACCATCGGTCTCCCTGCCCGTGGTGCACACCTGCGTGTTCATCATGGGAGAAGCGCCAGACGCCCACAATCGCCGGGATTCGGTAACTTCGAGCCCGAAATTGCGCATCGGGGCCTCCGAACTACGTAGGGCTACGTAGTCGCGCCCGCGCTCGCACGGTACGGTGTCGAAGTGCGATGGATGGGATGTCTCGTAGCCGTTGGCCTGTGGGGGTGCGGGGATGATGTCGAGCCGACTCCGGCAGCGGGCACGTCGACCTCCGCAGGTCTGACGACCACAGCCTCCACCTCGACGAGCACCACCAACCCCGCGACCACCACCGCATCGACGACCGCCGTGGACACGTCCTCCGGCACATCGTCGGGTCGACCCATTGCCGAAGGCAGCTTCGAAATCCTGACGTACAACGTCGCCGGACTCCCGCAGGGTATTTCGAGCTCCAACCCCGAAGCGTTCATTCCGCAGATCTCTCCCCTGCTCAACGCGTTTCCGCTGGTGCTCGTGCAGGAAGACTTCTGGTTTCACGGGCAACTGACCGCGGACATCGAACACCCGCACCGCAGCGAGCCCAACCCCGCCGATCCCGTTCGCGAGGGCATCGGTGATGGACTCAACCGCTTCAGCCAGTTTCCGTTCGAGCCGGTCGCGCGCACCCAGTGGCCCGGGTGCAACGGCCAGCTCGACTGCGCCAGCGACTGTCTCGCGCGCAAAGGTTGGTCGTTCGCGCGGACCACCGTCGACGAAGGCGTGGAGATCGACGTCTACAATCTGCACATGGAAGCCGGTGGCTGCCCGGAGGATCTCGAAATTCGACAGCGATCTGCCGAAGAAATTGTTGCGGCACTCGAGGACCTCTCAGCCGAGCGTGCCGTCGTGGTGGCGGGCGACTTCAACCTGCGCGCCGACGACCCCGAAGACGTTGATGCCCTCGGGACGTTGTTCCAGACCGGCCTGAGGGACGCTTGCGTCGAAGTCGACTGCGGAGACGAGCGAATCGACAAGATTCTCATCCGCGACGGAGACCGGGTCGCGCTTCGCGCGGATGCCTGGCGGGTGCCCCGGGAGTTCGTGGACGCACGCGAAGGCGGCCCACTGTCGGATCACCTTCCCGTCGCCGCCGTTTTACACTACGGTCCCCGCTAGTCCGAACGGGCCATCAGACCCGGTTCTCGGAGAAAATCGAACCGCCGCACCTTGACGTTCTGCAAGTCGTTTGCAGAGTAACCGTCCCACCCAGGAGGCTCATGAGCTCCCAACCGCATCCCAACCTCTCCGACGAGGACGTTCGCCGCCTCGAGAAGAAGCTGCACGACGAGCGCGCAGCCATCGTCGAGCGCAGCCAGACCCGCTCCAACCGGGCCCTCGCGGCCGAACTCCGGGTCCCCGACGAGGCGGATCAGGCCTCCACCCAGGAAGCCCAGGCGTTCGAGCTGAAGCTCGCCAACAAGGACCGCAAGCTGCTCAACCTCATCGAGCACGCGATCGACAAGATTCGCCGCGGTGAGTTCGGGCTGTGCGAAGGCACCGACGAGCCCATCGAGGTCGCCCGCCTCGAAGCGCGCCCTTGGGCCCGCTACAGCGTCGCGCACAAAGAGCAGCTCGAAAAAGACCGCGAGCTGCACGGGCGCTAGCGCTCGTCGCGTACGAAGAGCCTCCCTGGGAGACCAGCGGAGGCTCTCGTCGTTGGTTCCCAGCGAGCCTGCTGCGCGGGATTACTGGCAGCTGTCGTCGATGCCGTTGCCATCACGGTCGGCCTGGCAATGGTCGGGTACGCCGTCCCCCCCTGCGAAGCCGAACCCGATTTCGTCCGAGGCGTCGCCGCACGCATCGAACCAGCCGTCGTCGTCACAGTCTTCAGCGACCGGTTCGAACGACTCGATGAACGTGATCGGCGTGACGTCGTTGCCCGGGGCAAACGGGCCTCCGTTCGCGCCGCTCGTCGCGACCCAGCGCCCCGACAACCGAGGCGTATCCAACGCGCCGGAGGGCTCGACATGGACCGTCACCGCTCTTAGGTCATCGGAGAACTCGACCTCGGCAGGCACCGGGCTGCCATCGACCCGCACCGCCGTTGCCCCGCCTGCGTTCACGAGCAAGCGGACGTTGGCGTCGCTGCCGAAGCGGCCACTGGGGCCCGACCCGGTCGAAGCATCCGCATCGACGTCGAAGTGCCAGCGCACCACGTTGGGATCGCCCGCATTGGGCACCAACGGACGGTCCGCCGCAACGCCGACCGAGAGCGTCTCGCCATCGCCACGGACGAACGCAAACTGCAGGTCGACGTCGGCGGCACCGGCTTCGATCGCGTCGTCGACGTAGCTCGAGAGCACACAGGTACCCCCAGCCACCTTCTCGTCGCAGAGGTCGAGGACCCCATTGCCGTTGCAGTCTTCGGCCTCGGTCGCGGGCGCTTCGCAGGCGTCGCCAGGCCCCGTGGATGAGCCGGCGCCCGTGTCCGTCGCCTCGGGCATGTCGACGGGTTCCTCCTCGACGCAGATCTTCTGCGTCGCGCATACGAGGTTGTCGAGACACTCCCCGCCAGAGCACGGACATCCGAGCCGCCCATTCACGCAGTCATCGGGCACACAAACGCCGACCGTGCAGACATTGCCAGGCTCGCACCGCGTCTCGTCTTCGCAGCGGCATCCCGGCGTTCCTTCGACACAGTCGTCGCCGGACGAGCCCGGACCGCCGGTTTCCTCCGTTACCGGGGTCTCGGGCACCGCTTCCGAATCGGGCGTCGAATCGACGAAGCATCCCGCCGAACCCACGAGCAGCCAGAACGCCACGCTCGTCTCGACTGTCTTCCGCCGCAAAGGCACGGCCCATGTTGGGCCGTGAACGTCGATCGTCAATCCGCCATGCACACGATTGTGCTTCGTGTAGCTGCACTGACGAGCCCGGCTGCTCATGGTCGGTCGACGCGGATCGAGACCTTCCGAAAACGACGGTTTGGGATCGAACTGCACCGACTCTCCCGCGCGGCGGAACGTGCAGCGCCTGGTGCCCGTGCGTGCCAGCGAACCGGTCAATCCGCTCCGCAGCAGGCGCAGCCTGAGGTCAACGCCAACGCGCCGGCCCCGGCCACTTCGCCTGGGACCTGAGTGTTAGCCTGACGCGTGGCACCCGCTGCCGGGATGAACCGACGACGACGGACTGCGGTCGCGCTCGCGTCCATCGCCGGCCTGCTCTGGCTGCCCCCCTGCCCGGTCGAGAGTCCACCCGAGCGCCCACCGAACAACTTCGTGTGGAATGCGGACGCAACGTTCGAGCGCCTGAGCGATCGCTTCGACGCCGCACGTCAGGCGCCATGCCCGAGCGACATCGAAACTCGAGCTGCGGGGATTCGGAACGATGCGAAGGCCCTGGCCGCCGACCGCACGCCGCCAACCGATCCGCGATGGGACGATCTTCTCGGCCGCACGTTCGAGTTCACCGCCGACCTTCCTGCGTGTGCGAAGGCCGGACCCCACATGCTCGAGGTCCGTAACGCCGTGTGGCGCGCGGCAAAAGACACGTCCGTGTCGTGGGACGGCCAAGACGGACGAGACACGCTGTACCGGCTCCTGTACGGCACGCGTGCAGCCGCCGAGGCCCTGCTGCTCCAACTCCCCGCCGCGCAGGCCCCCACGCTCAATGTCGTGAACGCCATCGCGTCGCAAACCCCTGCGCTCGAGTACGAAGGCGTCCGGATTCACAGCGGGGATCTGCTCGTCTCCCGGGGTGGCGCCCCGACGTCGGCTTTCATCGCGCGTGGCAACGACTACCCGGGCAACTTCAGCCACGTCGCCGTCGTGCACATCGACGACCAGGGCACGGCGCAGATCGTGGAGGCCCACATCGAACGTGGGGTCGCCATTGCCACGCCCGAGGCCTACTTTCGCGACAAGAAGTTGCGCGTGCTCGTGCTGCGCCTTCGACCCGATCACCCCGCCGCGATCGCCAACCCGATGCTGCCGCACGAAGCGGCCACGGCAGCCCTCGACGAGGCCAACGCCCGCCACATCCCCTACGACTTCGCGATGGACTTCGACGACCCCGAACAGCAGTTCTGCTCCGAGGTTGCATCCACACACTATCGCGACCTCGGCGTGACGCTGTGGGAGACGCTGTCGTCGTTTTCCTCGCCCGGCCTTGCCCGCTGGATGGCGGCGTTCGGCGTGGAGCACATGCAGACCCACAGCCCGTCGGACCTCGAGTATGACCCCGCACTGGCGGTGGTCGCCGAGTGGCATGACCGCGACACGCTCCTTGACGACCACATCGACAATGCGGTCATCGACGCCATGCTCGAGCAGGCCGAAGCCGGAGCCCCGCTCGACTACCGCTACGCGATGCTGCCGCTCGCGCGCCTCGCAAAGGTCTATAGCGCGGCGCTCAACCTCATCGGCAAAGTTGGCCCCGTGCCCGAAGGCATGAGCCCTGCCGTGGCCCTACGCGCAACGTGGCTGGCGGACCGACACGCCACGATCGAAACCGAGGTCGACGACGCCGTCGAAGCGTTCGAAGCCGAGCGTGGCCGCGCCCCGGCGTATTGGGAGCTCGTCCCGATGGCCCGCGAGGCTGCCCGCCGTACCGCCGAACGGTGATACGTTCGCGGCGTGGCCAAGAGCACGCACTCTGCGGTGGCGGATTCGCGGAACGACGACGTCCTGATCTACATCAACGGCGAGTTCTTCCCCCGCACGGAGGCCAAGATCTCCGTGTTCGACAGCGGATTCTTGGTCGGTGATGGCATCTGGGAAGGCATCCGGCTGCACCACGGCGTATTCGCGTTTCTCGATCGCCACCTCGATCGCCTCTTCGCCGGTGCCAATGCAATCGACATCGACATCGGCACGCGCGAGGACATCATCGCCAAGCTCCGGGAGACCGTCGATCGCAACGACATGCACGACGACGTGCACGTGCGCTTGATGATCACGCGCGGCGACAAGAAGACGCCGTCTCAACACCCGAGCAACGTCGCCGGCGGCCCCAACGTGGTCATCATTGCGGAACATAAGAAGGCCAACCCGCAGATCGCGGCGCAGGGCATTTCGCTGTATACCGCCACGATTCGCCGTCCGCCTCCGGACACGCTCGACCAAAAACTCAACTGTCACTCGAAGCTGCACGAAGTCATCGCACTGATTCAGGCGGTACACGCAGGGGCCGACGAAGCGCTGATGCTCGACCCGCGCGGCGCGGTCGCAACCTGCAACGCGACGAATTTTTTCATCGTGCGCAGCGGCGAGGTCTGGACCTCGACCGGCATGTACAACCTCCCCGGCATCACCCGCGCGCTCGTACTCAAGGTCGCACGCAAGGCCGGTATCCCAGCGCATGAGAAGGATTTCTCGCTCACCGATGTTTACAGCGCCGACGAAGTGTTCGTCACGGGAACGTTCGGTGGTCTCACGCCCGTGCACACCGTCGACGGACGCACGATCGCCGACGGAGACGGCATGGGCCCCATGACGGAGCGACTCATCGAGCTGTATCGCGTCGCCATCGACGAGGACGTGAAGGCCCAGTCATGACCACCCGCATTCAGATGTGGTCCAGTCCACGGAACCTCTCGACCGCGATCATGTACGCGTGGCGGCAGCGGACGGACACCACGGTCGTGGACGAGCCGCTCTACGCCCACTACCTGCGGGTCAGCGGCCGCGTGCATCCGGGGCGCGAAGACGTTCTCGCCTCACAGCGCACCGACGGCGAGGCGGTGGTCCGCGACGTCCTCATGGCCCCCTACGAGACGCCGGTCGTCTTCTTCAAGCAGATGGCCAAGCACCTCGTGCAGGTCTCCCGCGACTTCATACCGGCGTGCCACAACGTCCTGCTCACGCGCGAACCGCTCGAGATGCTGACCTCGCTGCAGCGTCAGCTGCCCGATGCGACGGTGGAAGATACGGGGTTCGAGACGCTGCTCGAGATCCTGCAGTGGCTGCGTGATCGCGGAGAAACACCGATCGTCATCGACACGCAACGGCTTCTCCAAGACCCGCAGCAGGTCCTGACGGCGCTGTGCGAGCGCGTGGGGCTTGCGTTCGACCCAGCGATGCTTGCGTGGCCGGCGGGACCGAAGCCCGAAGACGGCGTCTGGGCTCCACATTGGTACGCGAGCGTGCACCGTTCGACCGGCTGGAAGCCCTGGGTACCGAAGCCCGACGCGCTGCGCCCGACGCTGCAGCCGGTGCTCGAAACGATCCGTCCCATGTACGAAGCCCTCGTGCCGTACGCCATCGGCTGATGGCCACCGCTCAGCCGCACGTCAACGACAACAGCTCGGCGATCCCCTCGAATGCGGGTGCGTAGTCCGGCTCGCACACGCTGGAGGTCCGTCCCTGCTCACCGAACAGCTCGACGAAGGCACGCAGTCGCGGGCTGGGATATGCTCCGCCTGGATTGAACGGGTCGGCGTCGGAACACGCCGGGTCGGGCAAATCGAGATCGGAAATCAGCCCGAGAACCATGACCGGGCCACTTCGATGCTGAAGGAGCTTGGCATGCCAGCCCTTCGGGCCGCCGCTGGACCCGTCGGTCTCGAACGAGTCTTCTTCATCGGTGACGAAGACTACCAACAGTGGCCTCTCCGGCCTCGAGAAGCCGGCGTTGCAGTCCGCGGCTGGCCCGCCGGGATCGGTGGCTTCGAGCACGGCCCCGGCGAGCTGCTCTCGAGCACCGGAGGTTCCGACCCGGGCCGCACGGATCGGCGGGCCATGGGTCATCGCTCATGCCCGTGGTCGCCAGAGGCGGCTCCCACTCGGGGTCCACGCACAAGTCCGACAGGCAAACCAGCTCGCCGAGGCACTGCCCCTGTGCGCACCCCTGCGTTTCGCCGCCGCGCTCAGGCTCGGTCGAACAGGCCGCGAAAGCGAGGAGTGCCGACGCTGCAACGCCCCTCATGTGCACACCGCCAAGTCCATGCACTGACCCCAGCCGGACACGTCCAGCACGCCTCCTTGGCAGCTCGCGCCGTCGGCCAGGCACATGAAGTAGTCCGCCAGGTCGCACGCCGATGCCCCCAAGCTGTTGCAGTCGAGCAGCTCCACGCCCCCTGCAGGTGCACACTCGAGAGAGTCCAGCAGCGACTCACAGGCCGCAACGTTGTCAAACGACGCCGAGCCTCCACCGCCATCCGAGGTGACGCCCGGACCCGGACTTGCTACGAGGTCGACGCATCGGCTCGACAAGCACTGCAAGCCTTCGAGTCAGCGCACGTCCGCCGTACATGGACAAGCTTCATAGCCGGGGGTGCAAGCGTCCTCTTCTCGATCGCAGCCGCCTGTTCCCACGAGCGCCACCAACAGTAGCCCGACGGCGGGCCAGCGACGCGTTGCGTTCGACGTTCTCATCGCCGAAGGCTTCGCACCGGGTGTGCGCGGCGGCATCGGTCGTTCTTCCAAGGCGGCCCCGCGGCGTCCTCACACCCGGTGAAATCTCGCCGGAATCACGGAGGACGCCTGGCTGCTGCACCTGCTGCCGGCTGTCATAGGGGCGCGGTGACATCGGCGAGGGGCCGGTTCAAACACACTCGCCACCTGCACAAGCCGAAGCAGCCAGTCTTTGCGTCCACGTTCACCCACGATGTGCGCCCAAAAAGTGCAGTCATTTCGCGAAACGAGTCGTTGGCCCGCGAGTTGCTCTCCTCGTGGGGCATGAACTCGAAGCTCTCCGTCGCCGCCGCCCTCATCGCCTCCGCCCTCGCCGTGGGATGCAACGGCACCGGGTCCGGTGACTCCGACGACTTCGACTCCAGCGGCATCGAGTTCGGCGAGACCGACGGCGCCGACTCGGCGGGCGACGACTTCCCCGACACGGGCGACGGCTACGACAGTGAAGGTCTCGAGCCAACGTGCGGTGGCGAGCGCATCTTGCTTTCGTCGGCCCGCCCCAACGTCATGCTCCTGCTCGACAAGTCCGGCAGCATGGTCAACAACGCCTGGGACCACGATGGCGACGACAGCACCGACGCCGTCAACCGCTGGACCAGCCTACACGACGTCACCTCGAGCATGCTCGACACCTACGGCGACACGGTGAACTTCGGCGCGGTGCTCTTCCCCGCCCTCGACTCGGAGGTTCCCGACAACGCCGACTACGACACCACCTTCAACGCCGCGTGCAAGATGGCGGACGAAGCCGAAGTCGCCGTGGCCGAAGGCACCCGCGACGCCATCTTGGCCGCGATGCCGGGGCGCGACGCCGAGTTCGAAGGGGCGACACCCACCCGCGAAGCGGTGCTCAACGGACTGAACCACCTCGAGAGCGTCGAAGCCACGGGTCCCCGCGCACTCGTCCTCGTGACCGACGGCGCCGCCAACTGCGTCTACGACACCGACAACAACATCGGCGGCGCCTATGACACCGAGCTCGAAGGCACGGTGCGATCGGCCTTCGAGGACAACGGTATCCCCACCTACGTCGTGGGCATCGACATCGGCGCCGACCACCCCGTCGAGGGACGCAACCTGCAAGACGACCTCAACGCCGTGGCCAAGGCCGGCGGCGTCGCCCGGGACGGAGACGAGCAGTTCTACAACGTCGCTGACCAAGAGACGCTCGCGGCTGCGCTCAACGAGATCGCTCGACGCGTGGAATGCACCATCGCCCTCGACGAAGCACCCGAAGACCCTGACGCCGTCGACGTGGAGATCGACGGTGCCCTCATGCCCCAGGTGAGCAGCTGCGCCGACGGCAACGGCTGGCGCTACGTCGCCGACGACCACACCAGCATCGAGCTGTGCAACGACGCCTGTGTCAGCTTCCGCGAGGTGCAGCAGCTGGACACCACCTACGTCTGCCCGCCCGCGGGCTGATCATCCCGCAGCGCAGCGCGGACCGAAGCGGCCACGAGATTGGCCGGCTCGGTCCGCGTCGCGTTGGTTCGACGTGGTCACTCTTGGGACATGACACGCACATGGCCCTTGAATGCCGCCCTGCTGCTCGGATTGGGCGCCCCGCTCGCCGGATGCCCGATGGACGACGACCCCCCCACGGACGAGGTCACGACGGATGAACCGGACCCGTCCGGACCGACCGGCGCCCCATCAATGGACGATCCCACGATAGAGACCTCCGGCAGCTCGAGCAGCGGTAGCACGTCGACCGACGAAGACACCGGCAGCAGCGAAACGGGTGCGCCACTCTTCTCGGTATCCGGAACGGTGAGCCGAAGCGCGACGCTTCCGAAAGATCGAGACGGGGTCGGCACGTTGGTGGTCGGTGCCTTTGCGACCTGCGACCTCATGGCACCGGTGGTGCTCGGCGCCGCAATCGTCCCCAACGCGGACCTCTCCACCGAGGGCGCGAGCGTCGAGTTCTCCATCGAGCCGTTGATGAGCGGTCCCGTCTTCTTGGTGTCGTTCCTCGATGACGACGGCAACCTCGACCCCGAGAACCCGCTGCCCGGTCCCGGAGACCCCGTGCTCGCCGAGGTCGCCGGCGACGGGGTCCTGACGTGCGTCGAGGTCGAGGTGGACGACGCCGACGTCGCGGGTGTCGAGATCGATCTCAACGAGATTGCGATGCCGCCGCGGTGAGCCCCCGCGGCGACGTGCCGAACCACCGTCGGTGCGCGCGTCGAAGCGCCGCACCGTCGGCATAGCCCAACGCCCGGGCGGCATCGTCGACGGTGCCGCGACAAAGGTGCTCGAGCGCCGCGTTGCGAAGCAGGTCGTCGAGCACGGCCTGGAACGAGGTTGACTCGGCCGCGAGCCGACGCCGCAGGGTTCGGACGCTCGTGCCCAGCCCCTGAGCGATGTCGGCGGCCCGAAGCCGCGGCGAGAGCCCATGCGCCTCCAGACCAGCTTCGACTCGAGCCCGCATCGTCGTCGCGGTCTCGGAGCGCCAATGGGCGTGCTCTTCGAGTACGTCGCGAAGCTGCGGATCCGCGCCGCGCAGCGGCACCTCGAGGTCCTTCGCCGCAAAGGTCAGCGAAAGGACACCGTCGTCGACCGGACATCCGAAGAACGCCTGGATTTCAGGACGTTTGCAGCCATCGAGGGCCTGCCCAACCGACACCCGCACAGGACGTACCTCGGCCGTTCCGCGCAGGAAGCTCGCCACCACGGCCACCGAAAACAGGTCGATGCAGGCCGGCCGGGCTCCGAGGGTGTCGATCGAGAGAACGACGCGACGCCGCGACCCTTCGAGTCGATGCTCGGTCGTGTTCCCCAGCAACCCCGTGTAGTGCCGACAAAGCGACCGCAGAGTGTCACCCACGGTCGGGCTTGCACCAAGCAGATATGTGAAGTGGCCGTACGTCCGCGGACCAACGCCCGCGGCGATTCGCAGAGGCAGCCGTGGATCACTTCGCCGTATCGCAGCCTTCCATAGGGCATCGCTTCGCGCCCGCGCCAGACGACCCGGCCCCTCGAGCATCGAAGCGGGCACCCCCGCATCCCGCAGGACCGCCTGGGACTCTGGTTCGATCGCTGCAACCACCGGCCACAGCGCACGGGCCTGGAGCGCGAGCACGAACGGGTAGTGCCCTCCGAGGCGGCAACGATCACTCAGTCGCCGCCGCCGGACGACGTCCCATCCTCCGGATCCTCGGTGTCGCTCGCCTCGACCTCGTTCTCGCCTCCGGGTGTCGCGCAGATACGGGTCATCCCGACCTCGTCGAACCGGCAGAAGTTCGACGCGCAGTCCGCATCCTCTGTGCAGGGCTTGCCGTTTGCGAGGCCGTCATCGCCGTCGCCACCGCATGCGGCCGCGACCAAGAGCAGGGGAATCGTCCAGCGATTCATCGCGGCAGGAAGTGCCGGGAACCGTCCGAACGATCACCGGCTCCAACGAAAAACAGCCCGCGCTTCGTCACGAACCGCGGGCTGCTCTGATGGCGGAGCGCCGGACTACCAGCGAACGATGCTGGCACCCCACGTGAAACCGGTGCCAAAGGCCGTCATCGCAAGAATGTCACCGTCCTCGAGGCGCCCTTCGACGTTGCTGTCGTGCAGCGCGACCGGAATGGTGGCCGCCGACATGTTGCCGTACTTGGGCAGCACGCAGACCATCTTCTCCTTGTCGACGCCGGCCCGGTTCCGCGCGGCTTCCATGATGCGCATGTTGGCCTGGTGCGGAATGAAGAGGTCGATGTCGTCGCCGGACACCTCGGCCTCTTCGAGCGCACGAGTCACCGCGCCGCTCATCGCGACGACGGCGTGCTTGAAGACCGTGTTGCCCTCCATGTGCACGGTGTGCAGCATCTCGTCGACCGTCTCGTGAGTCGCGGGCTTCTGCGTGCCGCCGGCGGGCTGGTACAGGATGGGAGCGAGGCTGCCGTCGGCACCCCAGTTCGAGGCGAGTACGCCCGAATCACCCACGCCCGGCGTGACGATCGCCGCCCCGGCACCATCGCCGAACAAGACGCACGTGCGGCGGTCCTTCCAGTTGACGACGCGGCTCATCACCTCGCCACCGACCACGGCAATGCGCTTGGCCGTGCCAGAGACGATGAGGCTGGTCGCCAGCTCGAGACCGTAGATGAAGCCCGTGCAGCCAGCGCTGACGTCGAGGGCTGGCATGCCCTTCACGCCCAATTTGCTCTGGGTCCAACACGCGGTCGACGGGAAAAGCGTATCCGTCGTCGAGGTCGCAACAATGATCGCGTCCAGCGTGTCTGGGTTGATGCTGGCGTTGGCGCACGCATCCTTGATGGCGCCCGCGCACAGGTCGGACGTCGACTCACCCTCGGCGACGATCCGACGCTCCTTGATGCCGGTTCGCTCGGTGATCCACTCGTCCGAGGTGTCGACCATCTTCTCCAGGTCGGCGTTGCTCAGAACCTTCTCTGGAAGGCAGCTACCCGTGGCTACGATCTTGATGCTCTTCACCCGGAAACGTCATCGGCAGGAAAAAGGCCGATGCTCCCCTGAATCGGGGCTGTTACCCCAGTATTTGCAGACCGGTCAAGTGCGCGGGGTCTTGCACGCCGGCCGCGAAGACGAGGATTTGCGCAGCTTTGATGGGAACATTCGCAGCGGTTTTGGCGTCCGGTCTTGCATGGGTGGCGAGCGATGGAGTCGGGGCGCGACAGGGTTGGACCGGGCGGTGCGCAACCCGTTTTACGTTTTCGGTCTCACGCCGGCCGCGCGGCGGTCCGAGATCATGCTGCGGTATCGCGCGTTGAAGGACGCGGTGGATTCGACGCCCTCGTTGACCTTCGACACGCCGATCGGGCCGCAACCGCTCGATTCGAGTGCGTTGGAACAGGCGTACGCTGAACTGCGCGACGCCGACGCACGGCTCGAACATGAGCTGCGTTACGTCCCGCTTCCAGGCCGCGCGCGCGGCCTTCGAGTCGTGCACGGCCAGGAGGACGGGCAATGATCGAAGTGCTCGGCATGCTCGCGCTCGTTGGCGCTGCCGTCGCATTTGGCGTCGCGCCGTCGCACCCCCTCGAGAACTGTGACCCACAAAGCGCACGCGCTCAGAGCATGCGTCGTGCAGAGCTGCGGGGATCGCTGATGCTCGCCATCGGCGGGCTCACTGCTGGGCTCACGCTGCACGCGTTCATCAACGGCTCGGCCGGCGTCGGGATCATTGTTTTCCTCCTGGGGGCCATGACCATGGTGGTCATGCAGCCGGGTGTCATCGTGCGGGCCGTACTCGTGCCCGCGGGCGCGTGGCGATGGGCCCGAGCCGCGTCGCGCTGGGGCGGACCACCGTGGCTCCGCGACCCCGAAGGCGGCGCGGCACTGATGGGCGTGCTCGCCCTTCGGCAGCGACCGACGGCCGACGTGGATGCCGCTGCCGATGACCTCGAAACCGGACTGATGGTGGCTCCGCTTCGCGGTGCAGGGCTCGTCGCCGCGGGGCTGCTCGCGGACCTTCGTGGCAAAGCGACCGAAGCTCGACGGGTCCTGCTCAGCGTCGACGATCTGGATCCCGACGCGTGTCCACCGCTCGCCCGGGCCCTGGCCAACGACTGGCTGCTGAATGACGCCGCCAACCGCGAGCGCTGGGGCGAGGTCGATGCCCGCTCGGAGCACGCCCTTTCCCTGTCCGCATCGGGTCGCCTGCTGCACACGGTCGCCCAGCGTCTACTCGGTCGCGCGTCTCGACTCGACCTGCTCAAGGCATGGATGCTCGCGCCCAAGCGCTGGCAAACGCTCTCGCTGCTCGACCGCGCGTGGGACGACGGCGATGCGGTCGAATATCCCGTGGTCGACCATGATCTCACCCGGCGCGCCGCGAACGGTCACGGCCTACTCGGAACGGGTGCGGCAAGTCTGCACCTCGATGCCATCGCGGCCCATCACCGCGGCGAGCTGCGGGCTGACGTTCTCGAGCGGCTCGGGCTGGCCTGGGACGAAACGCTCTGGGACGTGGGACTGCGTCGACGGGTTCGCGGCCGCTCGATGGACCTCGACTGCGACGCGACCGTCGAGGAGTCGATGATCGAGCTGCACCGAACGCTCTGTGTAGAGGTTGCGTCGATGATGCCGCCCAACGGCGACATTCCCCGGCGGGGCAAGACGCTCACCCGCGCCATCGGACTGTTCTCGAGCGCGCAAGAGCTTCGCATCCAGCAGGCTGCGACGCGACTCGAGCGGGCGATGGCCGCGACCGTCTCGCCGACCGCGATCGAGCTGTGGAACGACTGGCTCGAGATTCGCGACGGCTACGCGCTGCATCGCCGAGCCGACGCCGGCGATCTCAAGGTCCTGTTTCAGCGGGTCGACGCAGCGATGAGCCCCGTCGTGCACTGGATGTGGCACGCCCGCGGCGAGCGGCCGATGGCCAACGCGATCGCGACCTGGCTGGCACTGGAGGCGGACCGCGTCAGCGAAGAAGACGCCGCCCGGTACCACCGCCAGTACGTTGCCGCGGGCCCTTGACGCCTGAGGCTCGGACCGCGAGCCCGGGGCTTTGAGCGCCGAGTGAAGCTGCGGGAACAGCTGTCGAGCTCGGCTCCTTGTCGAGGCAACGCGGTCCGGTACAAGATCCAGGCAGGATCGCGCTGCGTTGAAGCCCACCACTCACGACACCTCGGCCGGCGGTGCCCGCCGGGTCTGCACGCTCCGCGTCTGCACCTCTTGTCGCGAGCCGGGGACTCCTCGTGGGGAAGATGCCAGCCGCGCGGGGTTCGTCCTGCTCGAGGAACTGCGAACGATGCTCGTTCGCAGTTCCCTGAAAGACCGCGTCGAACTCCTCGCGACGGACTGCCTCAACAACTGCTCGCGGCACTGCACCGCCTCACTGTCTGGACGTTCGGCCTGTAACTACGTCTTCGGCGAACTCGAACCTGGGGCAAGTGCGTCGGCGCTGCTCGAGTGCATGAATCTCTACCTCCAGGGGACGGACGGCTCCGCCGTGCAGGAGCATTGCGCGATGGCGGAGCGTCCCACGATCGTTCGTCGGTACCCACCTCGACCGAGATAGCGAACGACCGTCGCCGTCGGCTCGGTTCCCGGCCAGGGTTCGGTAGCCGCGTCAGTCCTCGTCACGCCCGGTTCCCGGAATGACGCCCCGAGTCTCCAGGCCGCCAGTGGGAGGCGTCCGGGTCTCCACGGTGGCTGAGATCATGCCAGACCCGACCGGGTGAAACTCACCTCAGAGGCGCTCCGAGCCCTTGCTACGGCGCGTAGCCGAGAGTTTGCACCCAGATGGTCTGGCGTGCAGACTCCCGGCATGAAGACGCCCGCAGACGTGCCGGGGCTCGTGATTCTCGGCGGGGGCCAGCTCGCCCGAATGATGATCGCCGCGGCGGCGCGGCTGGGGCTCAGCCCCCGCGTCTATCAGCGCGAGGACACCGGCGCCTGCGACTGCGCGGGCGAAGTTCGCACCGGTGCTTGGGACGACGCGGAGGCGATCCGCACGTTCCTCAATCCGGGCGACGTGCTGACGCTCGACCATGAGTCGATCGACCTGAGCACGGTGCGAGAGGTTCTGCCTAAAGGTGCGGTGATTCGTCCGGGCGCCCAGACGATGCACTGGATCTCCGACAAGGTCCGCCAGAAGAAGCACGCCGAGTCGGCTGGGCTGCCCGTCGGGCCCTACGTCGCCGCGACGACCCCCCAAGAGCTGAAGGCCGCAGCGGAACGGTTCGGCTATCCGGTGATGCTCAAGCGTCCCCACGGAAGCTACGACGGCTTCGGCAACTGGACCGTCCGCACGCCTGAGGACCTCGCCGAGGGCCACGCCAAGCTCGGTGGCGGGACGATGCTGGTCGAAGCGTGGGTCCCGTTCAAGCAGGAGGTTGCTGTGATCGTCGCGCGGCGGCCCGGTGGCGAGTCGGTGGTTTATCCGGTTGCCGCGACGTACCAGCGCAACCATCAGTGTGAAGCGGTCGAGGTTCCCGCGGCGATCGATCCCACCGTCGCAGCCGAAGCCCAGCGCATTGCGGTGGCGACGGCCGACGCATTCGACTGCATCGGTGCAGTGGGCGTCGAGTTGTTCATGCTCGAAGACGGAAGCCTGCTGCTCAACGAGCTCGCCCCGCGCCCCCACAACACAGGGCACTACACGATCGATGCGTGTCGAACGTCGCAGTTCGAAAACCATCTTCGGGGCGTGCTCGACCTACCACTCGGCGACCCCTCGCTGATCGGTCCCGCCGCGGCGATGGTGAACGTGGTCGGCAGCCGCGCGGGCGAGACATCGCACCAAACGCTTGCCGCGGCCCTCGAAGTCCCGGGCGCCGCAGTCCACCTGTACGGCAAGCGGACGGTTCGTCCTGGCCGCAAGATGGGCCACGTGACGGCGCTGGGCGATGACGTTTCGTCGGCACGCGCCCTTGCCACCGACGCCGCAGGAAAGCTCGAACTGTGACCACGCCAACGCCCCTCGTCGCCATCTGCATGGGCAGCACCTCCGACCTGCCCACCATGCGCAAAGCCTGCGAGATCCTCCGCAGCTTCGATGTCCCCTTCGAGACGCGCATTCTCTCCGCCCACCGCACGCCCGAAGCGATGGTTGAGTTCGGTCAGCAAGCGGTGTCCCGCGGCCTCAAGGTAATCATCGCCGGCGCCGGCGGTGCAGCGCACCTGCCCGGCATGCTGGCCAGCCTCACGCCGCTACCCGTCATCGGCGTGCCCGTGCTCAATGGAGCACTCTCCGGGCTCGATGCGCTGCTTTCGATCGTGCAGATGCCCCGCGGCGTTCCGGTGGCGACGGTCGCGATCGACAACGCGACCAACGCCGGATACCTCGCGCTTCGTATGCTCGGCATGCATGACGAGACCCTGCGCGGCAAGCTCGAGACGCACCGCCAGGAGCGCTACGAGAAGGTCCGGGCCGACGACGCGGCCACGCTCGCCGACGAGTCCTGAGTCGCGTCGCGGTCATTTACGTCGCTGGCACTTGGCGGCCAGCGCTGCCATCTTCGCGCTGCGTGGACCCGCTCCTACCGCCGCCTCGGCTTGCGCGGGGCGTCCGAGCTGACACAGCGCGCGGACCTCGGTCGCCACGGCCTCCTCCCGCAGCACGCCCTGCGGAAAGTCGGCGCGATGCCGACGCGCCACGGTGAACGCAGCGGAGGGCCTTCCCTGCTTCAGCGCGGCACGGGCCTTCCGCATGAGCGCGAGTTCGGCGGGGAGCGCGTCGACCGGCTCGGCGTCGGGCACGGCCTTGAACCGCGGCTTTCGCTGCGGCGCTCGGGTTCGCCTGCGGGGTCTTGTGACGTGGGCAGACGCAGCCTCGGCCTCGATGGCAGGCTCGGACGCGCCCACAGGCTCGACGACACGTACGGACTCGGGCGCGCCCGACAGCACCGACCTCGCCGCCTGCAGCGCCTGCTTCGAGAGCCTCGAGCAACCCTGGACGTTTTCGTACGGCGCGGTTCAGTGCAAAAACACGCTTCGGGTCCTGCCGAAGCTCGCAGCGGAAGGCATCGATCCAGGCGTTCTCGAGCAGCTTGCCGAATGGTGCGGCACGATGTGGCCTCACGCGGACTGGATCGCGCTGTTGGATCCAGGAGCCTGACGCCTTTGGGTTCTCAGCGGCCGCCTCGCACTGCTACTGTCCCGCGGTGTCGAATCATCGGGGGGTGGCAGACGCATTCGAGACGCTGCTGAAGCGGTCTTGGCCGACCGAAGGTCTCGAAGAGGTTTTGATGCGGGTCGGAGAGGCGCCAAACGTCGGCGTGTTTCGGGCGACGCTGCGAACGCTCTTCGCCCGCGTGCACCGACGGCATCCAGGCGCCCACCTGTGGTGCAAGGACGAGTCCTCCAACTTCATCGGTGCCTGTCCTCGTTTCATCGAGGCCTCGGGTCTCGACGAGGACACCCTGCTCAGCGGGATCAACGACCATGACTCGCGGCTGCCCTGGACGCGGCAGGCCAGCATCTACACCCGTGACGACCGCGAGGTGTTTCAGTCGCAGACCGCCAAGCTCAACATCGTCGAGCGTCAGGACCGGGAGGACGAGACGATCTGGCTGAAGACCTCCAAGGTCCCGTATCACAGCAAGGATCGGAAGACCGGCGGCACGGTCGGAGGCTTCTCGGTCATCTCGGCGAGTGAAGCGCTGGCACTGTCCCGCAACCGCTGAGCGACCGTGCAACACTGACTGTCGATAGTGTTGCTGACGACGAAGCCCGTACGCGCCTCGACGCGTCATGCGAGTCGTGGCCGGCCCACGCTCATCGTTCTGCATTCAGAAACCGCTCACGTTCTTGCGCTGACCACCGATTCACTGACCATCGGGCGCGACCCCGCCTGCACGGTCAGCCTCGATGCCGAAGCGCTGTCGCGGCGATCCGCCAAGTTCGCCCGGACCTCGGACGGCGTAGTGCATGTCGTCGACCTCGACTCGACGACCGACACGTTCGTGCACGGCCAGCGGATCTCCCCTGCAGGTACTTCGCGGCGGAGACGAGATCCAGCTGGGACCCTCGGTCCGGTACCGGCTGCATTACGTCGATCCAGACGAGGCAAGCGTCCTGGGGCTGACCGCCCGGCAGCTCGAGGTTGCGTGCATGGTGGCGCGTAGCAAGACGCCGGCGGACATTGCCGAGGCACTCGGACTCAGCGTGCGGACCGTGTCGCGTCACCTCGACCGCGGCTGGCCCGGAGGCGTGGCCGAACACTGCCCAGAGCTTGCGGCACCCGCGAGGTAGGTCGGTGACGGGAAGGCTCCTGCTTTCTCCGACGTCCGCGCCCGAAGCGTGATCTGGCTCGCGAGATTCTCCAAACGCGCCCGGAAATCTCTCGAGCAACCGTGTCCAAGTCGTGGGTATGGATGTGTTTGCACCCACCGCCGATGAGCGCCGACTGCTCGTCGAGATGCTCGCGGCCGAGCTGGCCGAGGACGAGCCCGTAGCGGTCCGCAGCACGACGCGCCACCACACCGCCCTGGCGTTGGCAGCGTCTCGACTCGTCGCCTGGCTCGACGCATGGACGGTCGCGCTCACTCCCGAGGGGCGCTCGGTCGCACGGCAGCTGGCAGACCACATGCTCGGCATCAGCAGCCCGCGCGCCTGCTGACACGCACGAATTCGGGCACTGATCCAGCGGCTGGTACGGTGCGGGTCCATGGCACTGAACTTGGCCTCAGCCACGCTGCTGGCGTTCGACATCGACGGAACGCTCACCGACGCCACGACCTGGTGGGGCGGACCCGAGCTCGGATGGCTGCAGCGCTACAGCGTGCGCGACGGCGAGGCTCTGCTGCGCCTTCGCGACCGGATGCCCGTGGTCCCCTTGTCCCGAAACAAGACGAAGGCCGCGCGCGTGCGCATGGAAGCACTCGGATTCGACACGCGCTGGCTCGGAACATCGGACAAGATCGAGTCGCTCTGGGAGATCTGTGACGCGTTCGACGTCCAGCCCGCCGGTGTGTGTCACGTCGGCGACGGCCCCGACGACGCAACGGTCTTCAAGGAGATCGGTTTTGGCCTCGCGGTCGCCGACGCACATCCCGAAGCCCTTGCCGCCGCGGCGCTCGTGCTCGACGCGACCGGAGGCCAGCGGGTCATCGAAGAGATCGAGCTGCGCATTGGAGGTCACCGTTGAAGGCGATCGGGTTGATGAGCGGAACGTCGGGCGATGGCGTCGATGCCGTCATGCTCGAGCTGCACGACCTTCAAACTCGGCACGCGCCGGCCGTCCTCGGGCATGCCTACATTCCGTTCGACGACGCGCTGCGAGCCGAGCTGACCGACCCCACCTCGCTCACCCTCGAGCGCGTTGCACAGCTGCAGTTCCTGCTTCCGAACATCTACGCGGAAGCCGTGCAGCGACTCCCCGACTGGAAAACCGCCGAGGTCATCGGCATGCACGGGCAAACGCTGTGGCACGCGCCTCCGTCTCAAAACCCCGCCGTCCCGTGCACGCTGCAGATCGGAAGCACCGCGGTTTTGGCGGCGGCCGTCGGCATCCCGGTCGTCGGTGACCTGCGCTGTGCCGACGTGGCCCGCGGTGGAGAGGGGGCACCGATCATTCCGCTCGCCCACTGGTTCTTTTGCGCCGAGGGCGACGGCACGCAGCTCGTCGTGAACATCGGCGGCATTGCGAACTACACCTGCGTGACACCGGCGCTCGACGACGTCCGGGCGTCGGACCTCGGACCGGGCATGATGATCACCGACGCCCTGTCGCGGCACGTCTCCTCCGGCGCCCACAGCTTCGACCGCGACGGGACCCTCAGCCGAGGCGGAGCACCCCACACCCCCTTCGTCGAGCACGTCCTCGCTCACGAGTTCTTCACGCGTGGCCTTCCGCGGAGCACCGGGCGCGAAGACTTCGGCCACGCGTACGTCGAGCAGCTGCTCGACCGCTTCTCGCACCTCACCGGTCCCGACCTACTCGCTTCGAGTGTCGATGCGACCGCAGCCTCGATCGTCCGCGCTGCGGAACACGATGCCCCGGACGTAACGCGCGTCGTGCTGACCGGCGGTGGCGCGCTTCACCCCAAGCTCGCACCCTACGTCTCGGCCCGCGCGCCGCACCTCGATGTCTCCGTGGCGACCGACGGCGTTCTGGCACCAATGCACCACGAGCCGGCCGGGATGGCGCTCATTGCAGCGCGCACCCTTGCCCGGCTCCCATCCAGCGTGCCTGCGATCACCGGCGCGGCCAAGGCGTCGGTCCTCGGGCACATCTGTCATCCCCCGTAGGTTCTACTCCTCCTCCCACACGGTGCCCGGGTCGAGCTCGAAGTTGAAGGTGACGACGACGGGCGGTCCGTCGTACGCGGGGTACTCCGCGGCCGCCACGGCGCTTCGCAGGCATTCGCGCAGCGAGTGCTTGTCGACCGACTTGTCCAGCTTCGCATTGATACCAAGCGGCTGGCTCCCTTCGGGATTGAGCAGAACCTCGACGTCCACGTCACCGGGGAGGGTCTTGTTGCGACCGTTTTTCGCCTCGGCCACGCATTCGTCGAAGCTACCGTACTGCTGTTCGAATGCCTGCATCACAGCGTATTCGTCGGGGCGCTCTCCACCTGCTTTCATGTCGAGCACGATGTCGGCGTCGGGATCGAACTGCGGCACGACCGCTTGCGTGGACGCCATGGCAACCGGCGCCGCAAGAACGCTGCCCACGAACGCCGCGATCGCAGCGACCGAGCCCGAACGGAACAGCAACCCTGCCTTGCCTCCGCGGTTCCACCGCACCTCCGCCTTCACGCGTGCCGGCTCGTTCCGGTTCGGGAGCTCGACATCGACCTCGACTTCGCTGCCTACCGGAAGCGCGTCGCTGGTGGTGATGCAGGCACCGGCTTCGGAGAGGTCCTGCGTCGCAACGACGGTCGTTTCCGTCCCGTGGCGGACTTCGGCCGCGAGCATGATGGGCACCCGCGGATGCGCACGTCGCTCGTCTCCACGCGGAACCAGCGGCAGCGCGAGATGCTGCCCCGCCGCGACTTCTGCAGCAGAGAAGATCGGGCGCCAGGTGTCGTCGGAGGAGGAGAGAGACGTGTGCAGGTGTTCCATGAGAGGCTCCGCGTCCGGTGTGGCGGGCAGCCCCCATGGCGCCCAAAGCCGAACGATGAAGAGTCCATCGACGGGACGCTTCCAGCCTTGAGGGGTCCCGTTCGATTCCTTCGTCCCCAATACGTACGCTTCGTTTTACGGCGCGTTTACGGCGCGTTGCTATGGCTGCGGCGCCTCGCAATGCGACAACGCCCGCATGTCTCGCGGAGTCCTCGCAATCGTGGCAGCCGTATGCCTCGCCGGTGGTGTGGGTGTGTGGATGATGGCGCCAGACGGCGACGAGCAGACCGCCTCGCACGCGGAGGGGGAGCAGCCCCGGGGCAAGGCGCGAAAGAAACGACGGGGCGGGCAGGCTCCCGCGACTCGCGATGGTTCGCTCGATGAACGGGTCGCCCGACTCGAAGCCGAGGTGACCTCGCTGCGCAGAGAACTGAAGACGATGAAGATGCGCGGTGCCGCGGCGCCCCGCCTCGCGCACAACGACGCCGATGACGCACGCGAGGCCGACGGAGACTCCCCCGCATTCGAAGGCGCGGTGCGAGACATCATCGAGGCCGACCGTGCCGAAGCGATGGAGCGGCGTACGGACGCCATGCGTGACCGCTTCTCGGAGCGACGGTCGGAGACCCTCGATGAGCTCGCGGCAGCGACGGGACTCAACAAGTCTCAGCGCGAGTCGATCGATTCGCTCTGGGAGACCGAGTCCGAGCAGCTCATTCCCATGTTCGTCGCGGCGCGGGAGGGCGAGCGCCCCTTCTCGGAAGTCCGCGAAGAGGCCGAACGGATCCGCAGTGCGACCGACGCCTCCGTCGAAGACATGCTCAGCCCCGAGCAGTACGAGACGTATCAGGAGATGCGTCCCGGACCGCCGCGCCGAGGAGATCGCGGAAACCAACGCGGCGGCGGGCAGCGAGGGTGAAGGACGCTACTTTGGCGCAAGCAGAGCGGCGCGGGTGAGGTCGCCCGCGACCTTGCCGAGTAGGTCGTGAAGCTCGGCCTCCGTCTTGCGCAGCACGCTGCGATACAGAGCCCGGTAGGCAAACGCCATCCCGGCCGCGCCGAGCACCCCAGCTGCCGCCACCGGCAGCACAGCCAGCGCGCCGATCCCCAGGCTCGCCATGGCGACAGCGCCCGCCGCTCCGCCGGCGCCCGCACCGAGCACACCGCCGACGCGGGCCACCTTCACGTTGGCCCGCGCACCCGGGCGAAGGTCGCCCTGTACGACCACCTCGGTACGCTCACCGACCGCCCGCATCGTCACCCGCAGCGTCCACATCTCCAGCTGTTCCAGGCGATAGGCGAGCACGGTGTAGCGGCCGTGCGTGGAGACGAACTGCCCCAAGCGCGCCATTTGAAACTCGAGAATGCCCCCCTCGAGTGGATGCGTGGAATCGACGCTGCCCCGGAGCTCGAGGCCCACCGAGTCACTGGCGAATACCCGCAAAATCGCCTCGAGCGTGGTCGCGCCATCGGCATCGAACACCCGCGATACGGAGAGACTCTGGCGGCGCGTGCCGAGCCAGCGCATGAGCACCTTGTCGGGGGTTTGGGTGCGGCCCGCGGCTGCGGCTTCCTCGCGGAGCGCGAGGTCCACGAACCGCTCGTCGATCCCGACTTCGGCCGCAGCCGCCACCAGCTCGGGGCGACCGTATCCGTCGCGCCGCGCCACGGCGGTCTCCTCGGTGCAGTGCTCGGCCCGCTCGGCCGCCTCCAGCTGAAGCTGGGCTGCGCGGCCCAGGGCTGCAGCCGCTTGTTCATTCGTATACCGCTCGTCGTCCATGGTTGCGGACTGGGGCTCAGCGAGCCGTCGCAGCAAGGGCCGCGATCTCGTCGTCGCTGAGGGCGACTTCGTAGTAGCGGACATCGTCGAGATCGCCGCTAAATCGCGGCTCTGCGGGTCCATTGAAGTCGAAGTCGCCGCCGATGTAGACGGCGCTGTCGTCAACGGCAAAAAAGCCGCCGGGAATGGAGGCGCTCCCCGCCGCTGCACCGTCGACAAAGAGGGTGGCGCCGGTGCCGTCGAATCGCCCTGCGAAGTGGTGCCAGCCATCGAGGTCGACATTCATCAACTCGACCTCCGTATTCATCACCGCATTCCCGAGAACGAACTCGAACTGCGTGAGAATCTGGTCGTAGTGGAGCCCCCAGGAGTTCCACTGGACATCACCGACCGGTTTGGTGAACACGATCGGATCGGGCTCCATCGTCGCCTGGTCCGGGCGCGTCCAGACCGAGATCGTGAAACTGGCCGCGCCGAACGCATCGCCCGGGATGCGAAGCACTTGGGTCCCATCGAATCGGTAGTACCCGCCGCTGGCGTCGAGCTCGGGGCACGGACCGAGGCACTCGGCATCGAAGCCGTTGCGCGTTGAATCGAGCACGCCGTCCTCGGGATCGTCGTTGAGGCGCCACCACCCGACCAGCCCGACCGCGACGCTGGCGCCGGTCGACGAGCTCTCGTCGCCACTCGTCGACGTCGTGCTGGTCTCGACGTCCTCGGTGGTGCTCGAGCTCATTGGGCCGGAGCTGAGCGCATCGGTTTCAGAGGCGGTGGATCCCTTGGTAGTCGGCTCAGCGGTCGTCGTGAGCGGCCCGGCGGTGGTGCTGGTCGTCGGCCCACCGGAGGTCGTGCTGGTGGTGCCCGCATCATCGTCGACGCACGTATTCGAGAGCGGTCCCGCCAGGGATCCGTAGCGGCGACCGCTGTCGCACTCAGGATCGGGAAAGCTGCAAAACCCGGAGGCTTCGCAGGTCCCGGGAACCCCCACCGACTCGCACTGGGACGACTCGATGCAGGCAAACACATCGGTCGGGGAGCAGCCGTGCGCGCTCAGCAGCGCGAGCATCAGCAAGCCTCCCCTCCGCACCTCCACGACTTCAGTGTAGGCGTATGCTGGGCCGAGCGTCGAGGTCCGGGCAGGCCATTCCCCTACGGCGGACCTCTTCCTGCACATCGAGTGATGCTTGGGACTGCTACTGTCCCGTCGTGGACTGGCTCGCGCAGCTCGGAGACCACCCGGCCGCACTGAAGGTGGCGGCGACTGCGGTGATTCTCGCGCTCGTCGTCATCGGCCGCGGCATCGCGGTTCGGACGTTCGAGGGCTCCGGCTTACCTCCTGAACGCCGAAACCGCTTCTTGGTGCAGTCCCGCAACGCAGCGGTGCTCATTTTCCTCGGCAGCACCGCCGTGCTCTGGGCAGAGCAGCTGCAAACGGTCGCGCTGTCGCTGGCGGCCCTGGCCGCGGCCCTGGTCATCGCGACCAAGGAACTCATCCTTTGCCTGAGCGGCACGTTTCTGCGTGTCTCCGCGCGGACGTTCAAACTCGGCGACCGCATCGAGATCAACGGTGTGCGAGGCGACGTGATCGACATCGGCCCACTGACCACGACGTTGCTCGAGGTCGGGCCCGAGCCGACGATTCACAAGCTCACCGGGCGCACGGTCGTGCTACCGAACAGCCTGTTCCTCAGCACACCCGTCCTCAACGAAACCTTCACCGACCAGTACGTTCTCCACACCACGACCGTGAAGCTTCGAGACGGCGAACGGTGGCAGGACGTCGAGACGATGCTGCTCGACGCAGCGCGGTCCGTATGTGGCGAGCACCTCGATGCCGCGCGCAAGAACATGGAGCGCGTCGGACACAAACATGGCCTGCAGCCGCCCGATGTTCGCCCACGCGTCTGGGTTTCGAACGGGGGCAGCGGGCTCGAGCTCGTCCTGCGATATCCCGCGCCGATTCGCGGTCGCGGCCAAACCGAGCAGGCGATCCTCCGCGCGTACCTGCTCCGCCGCGACGACGCTACAGCTGCGAACGATGAAGCACGGCTGGAGGCCTGATCGCGTGGGCGGCGAACGCCTGCATCACCCGTAGGTTCACGTCGGTGACGAACATCTTCTCGTACTTGGTATCGAGCACATACGCCTTGAGTCGGAGACGCACCGACACGAGGTTATTCGACACGGCCTGGTCGACCAATACGACGACCGGCTTGGGCAGGTAGACGTAGCGACTGCTCACCGCCGCCTCCGAGATGATCTCGCGTGCGCGCGTGAGGTCTTGGTCCACGCCCACGTGGAAGTCCATCACCACTTGCATGTCGAGCGCACCGTAGTTGCCGTTGCTCGTGATCTCGTTGAGGAACTTGTTGTTTGGGATCGTGACGGTGTTGTCGTCTAGCGTCTGCAAGCGGACCGAACGAAGACCGATCGCCGTAATGTCTCCGTACTGACCGCCGAAGTTCACTCGGTCGCCGACCTGAAAGGGCCGGTCGAGCATGATCATGATGCCCGCGATGAACGACGCCACGAGGTCCTTCACCGCAAATCCGACCGAGACCGCCACCGTGCCGCCGATCAGCGCCAGCGCGGAGTCGTCGAGCCGGAAGCTGAGCACCAGCACGGAGAGACCGGTGATCACGTAGATCGAGAACTGTAGGAACGTCGCAACCTTCTGAAACAGGAAGCGTCGGTTCGCGAACTGGCCGCTGAGTTTGTCGACGGTGTCGCGAAGGAACCGCAACGAGACGAGCGCGGCGATGACCACCAAGATCGAGGTCAACACGCCGCTCCAGCGGATCAGGCGGGTGATCTGCTCCAGGGTCGCGACGTCGCTGGGGATGCCTTCCATCGGGTCCTCATGCAACCAGCAGATGCTGGCGGGTCAAGACGGTGGTGATGGTGCGGTACCACGCCCACGACAAGCGGAACCGGCCGGCCTGGGGCTCGACGTAGCCCCGCGCCACAGAAAAACGAATCGCGTCGGCCACGTCGGCCACCGGGAGCTGGGTGCATTCGGCAACCTGGGTGGCCGTCGCGAGCTCGAGCTGGACGATCGCTCGCAGCACGAACAGCAGCGTTCCGGGCAAGCGCTCGATCTCGGCAGCGGACGGCTCGATGAACAGCCGCACGACCGGCTCCTCTTCGGCCGTACGCACGAACAGAGAGTGCCGCCAGGCCTGCAGCGCTACAGCCGGATTGCCCGCCGAATGGTCCCACAAGATGCGGTAGTAGCCCAACTCGGTTCGGCGCTCTTCGAGCGGCCGTTCATCTGCGTCTGCAGCGACGACGAGTTCGTCGAAGTTCGGGCTGAGCCCGACTGCACGGGTTCGGCTTTGGATCAAGGACGCGATGTCCTCCTCCGACCACCGCGGCAGCTCGATGACTTGGTCAAAGAACACGCGGTCGGCTCGCGCGCGGCCGACGAAGTGCCAGGCCGCGTGCTGTACGGCAACGATCCACGAAACGTCGCCGCCAACCTCGAGCGCAAACTGGGTGAACCGGTCCAGCTCTTCAAGCCCTCCGACCGCGGGTGCGATCATCCGGTGTGCATCGTCGATACAGATGATCGACGGTCCCGAATCACGGATCGCGCGAGCGACCGACTCGGGTTCGTAGTCGGGCGCATCGAACTGGACCGCGAGGGCCTCGAGCAGCGCCTCGAAGCCTTCGGGCGGGCAGCCCACGATGCAGGTCGTATCGCTGCTCTGGCCGATGACTCGCCGGAGAAAAGTCGTCTTGCCCGCGCCGCGTTCGCCCACGACCACGCTCAGCGTCGAGGCCTGGCCCCCCGCCAGCGCGAGTACCTGATCCACGAGCGGACGGGCCGGACCCTCGAGAACCGGCGCGTTGCTGCCCGCGCTCTGAGGCCCCAGCTTGTCAAACGCGGCCCCAGCCAGGGGCTCCCCCCGAACGCCTTGCGTCGCGGTCTCGGCCTGCTTCGCCACTTCGCGGCGGAAGAGGTACGCCAGCACCTTTCGCGTGGTGTCCAGCCCCGAGAGCTGGCGGACGACCCACCCGCTGGTGCCCTGCGCAAGCAGGTAGCCACCGCCTACCGCCGCCGCGAGAAACCCGATCACGCCCGACTGGTTCTGCTTGGCCCAGCGAACCACGGCGTTCGGACGGGCAAGCGCCTCGAGCCGCTCGAAGATGATTGGCCGCCACTTCGAAACGAGCCACGCGAACACGGGGGCGACCAGGATCCAGCAGCCTTGCAGAACCCAACGGTAGATCGTGCCCTGGCCGACGATGTCCGAGGTCAGCGTCAGGATCAGGCCAACGCTCGTCACCAATACGCCGATCAGTCGAAGGCTGCGGAAGCGGAGCTTTGCGTGGTCTCGGCCCCCGAACACGTACAGGCTCTGCCGCTCGGCGATCGCATCGATCGTGCGAACGACGGCGCGACCACCGAGTGTCCACACCAGCGCGAGCCATGGCAGACGCAACTCGGGCATGTCCGACGCCGTTCCAACGATCATCGGCAGGATGGCGAGTACCAGCAGCCATTCGACCGGTCGACGGATGCGTCGCACGTACCAGAAGACGCGGCTACGGATGCGATCGATTTGCGTACGCTCGAAGCCCCGCGAGGGCGCGCGCCATGCTTCCAGCAGCGTGTCCCCGTTACCCCGCCACCATCGGAACAGCGCAACGAGTACGATCAGCTGCAGCGCCCGCACGACGAAATCGAGCGGGCGACTCTGAATCTCGTCGAACACCGACGCGACGTCGCGGGGCAGCGACATCGCGTGAAAGCGAAGCTCGAGCGCGATCTGTTCGGCTTCCCGTCGGGCTTGGGCTCGACCCGACGCGCCGAATCCGGTCAGATCATCCCGCCGATCGTCGCTCATTCCCGGAAGCAACCGCAGTCGGTCGTGGTTGAGCAGCACGAGGTCGTCACGCAGCAGCATCGCCACGTCCCACGCGGCTTGCAGCTCACTCCGGGTCAGCATTGCCGCCTCGTGTTCGAGCGCCTCCCGCAGCTGGGGAAGGTCGCCCCGGTCGACGTCAGCCGGAAGCTCCGCTTCGTCGAATTCTTGGGACGGGCGCGGCACGTTGCGGCCAGGCTGCGCGGCGCGGGCCAGCGCTTCGGCAAGCGACACGCGCAGGGTATCGAGCGTCTCGCCCACGCCGGGGTAGAGGGTGTCGAGCGACTCGGGGCTCATCGTGGCCGTCTCGAGTTCGTCGATCCGCCGATGCCATTCGAGCGCCGACTCGTGCAGAGCGCGAGCCTCCTGCGTCCACTCGGGGATACTCGCTGCGAACAGGGCCTGCTGTTCTTTGACTCCCAGAAGTCGCGCCCGCTCTTCGGCGACCACCCGAAGCGCTTCGCTCCGTGCCTCTCGGGCGACCTCGAGGGCTGCTTCGCGCTCTCGGGCAGCATCGGCGGCTTCGGCCTGTGCATCGGAGATGGCCTCCGCCGCCTCCGCCGCTTCGTCGTCGACGAACGTGGACGCCTCGGCCGCGGCAACCGCGTCGTCGTAGGTGGCGCGCAGAGCTTCTCTGCCTTGGGGAGAGAGGTTGAGATAGGCCTCGCGGGCGCGCTGCAGGGCAGACTCGGCGTCGCGCGTCCGCGCGTCTTCGCGGGCCTCGGCCGCCCCGAGCAAGTCGACGTCGAGCACGGTCGCGAGCGACTGCTCCGGACCCAGGGTTCCTTCGAGGAACGCGTCGAGAAGCTCCGCGCGCGCGGTCAGGCCATCGACCGTCGTGGCGATACCGACGTCGCGGGCTGCATCGCGCACCTGGGCGTCGTGGTTGGCCAGCAGCTGCGCGCGCTCGGCCAGCGACAAGGTGAAGAAGGCTCGATACGCAGCGCGGAGCTCGGCCTGGGCCTCCTCGAGGGACCCTGGGTCCGAATCCTCCGTCCCTGGCTCGGCTTCGGATGGAGGCTGATGAGGGGTTGCCGAATCCTCGCCAGCCGGTTCGGTCCCTGGGTCTTCGGTCTCCCCCTCTGGATCCGCGGCTTCGCTGCCTGCCGCGGTCCCGGAGTCCTCCCCCGTTGCTTGCTTGGGCGTCCGCGTGGCTTCGACGCCCCGTTTTCGCTCGTCGGGCGTCTCGGTCCCAGGGTCCTTCGTCTCGGGAGCGGCGTCGGCCCCTGGGTCCGCGTCCGTGGGCATCTCGCCGGAGCCCATCTCGCCGGAGCCTGGGTCCGCGTCCGCAGGACGTTCGCCCGTCCCTGGGTCCGTGCCCGCCGGGTTGCCGTCGGACCCTGGGTCTGCCTTGGTCTCCGAAGCGCGGAACAGCGCGCGGAGTTCCTCCGCGTTGCCGAAGGCATCCAGTGGCACCACGAACAGTTTTCGCGCGTCGACCTGCGGGCTCAGCGTCCCGTCAATCAGTGCTCGGACATGCTGCGCGCGTTCGCGCAGTGCCGCGATCTGCGAACGATTCGTGCCGCTCGTTTCCGCGCTCGTGCCGTCGTGAGCTTCGGGCGCAGCCGGCTGGCTCCCCGGAGTTTCCGGCTCCGCCGCCCGTACGGCTCTGTCGAGCGCGGACGAACTCATCAGTGCAAAAAGCACCGAAAACGTAGTCAGAAGCCGCTTCATTTGGCCGGTGTGCGCGAACGCGCGCGCTCCAGCGTTCACGGTACCAGAGGTAGGTTCTGAACCCACAGAACCGGCAAATGCCGAAGAGCGTCCCACACTGCGACCCGCTGGGGCTTGACCCCAACCAGAAACCCGAATAGATGCTACGCCGAAGGGAAGGGATGAAGCGCAGCTGCAATGGGCAGTCGCGCGCGGCGCCAGGGATTGTCCCACGAGGTGCTGAAAACCCCTTCATCGCCGCGTTCGGTCAACTCGAAAAGACCGGCGCAACACCGCACCCCGCCGAGATGGCGGCGCAGGATCTTTGATGCCAGACGACCACAGCGCACACAGTACCGCCGAGGACCTCACCTCTCTGTCCCGCGACCGCGCTGCGTCTGATGCTCGTCCTGCTCCCCTATCTTCATCCTGCGGCCGGCTGCCCGAAGCACTCTTCGAAATCGCCGTCGCGGCCATGTGGAGCGACGGAGAACTGGAGGCGGACGAGGTCGAGCGCGGTCACGCGCTGACCCGCGAGCTTCGCACCCGACCGCGCCGTGGTGGCAGCCCATTTGGGGCCATCGCCGCCGGTGCGCTGCCCTTTGGAGAGCTCGAGTTCGATTCGCTCGACGAACAGGAGCGGCGCCTCGCCTATGCGGTGTCTCATTGGGTTGCCGCGGTACCGAAGACACCGTCGCCGCGACGCACGGGCTTCATGCGCGGTCTCCAGCTTCGCCTTCGCCTCGACGACCGCGAAGCGGCAATGCTGCGCGACGTCGTCAGCGTCGTGGCCGAGACCGCCGAGACGAAAAACGCCGACGCCGAGCTCGCACTGCTGCTCGGCGCTCTGTGCCCCATCGCAGGCTGAATCGAGCCACACGCAGGCCGGGCATGCAGCGCCCGCCCTGCTCGGTCAAAGCTGACTAGGCGCCCTCGAGGACGCCGTCGACGATCGCCTTGGCTTCCTCTTGGATTTTGGCCAGGTGGTCGGCGCCGCCAAAGCTCTCCGTGTAGATCTTGTAAACGTTTTCCGTGCCCGAAGGGCGGGCGGCGAACCAGCCCTTTTCGGTCACGACCTTGAGTCCACCGATCGCGGCGCCGTTGCCCGGAGCTTCGGTCAGCTTGGCAATGATCGGGTCGCCCGCAAGCGTGTCGGCACTGACCTGGTCGGGCGAGAGCTTCTTGAGCGCTGCCTTTTGCTCGACGGTCGCCGGTGCATCGAGTCGCTCGAAAACGGGCTCCCCAAACTTCTCGACCAGCTCGCCGTACCGCTCACCGGGGTCCTTGCCCGTCTTGGCGGTTATCTCCGCCGCAAGCAGGTCCATGATGATGCCGTCCTTGTCGGTGGACCACACGGTGCCGTCGCGGCGCAGGAACGTGGCTCCAGCACTCTCCTCGCCACCAAAACCGTAGGTGCCCTCGGCGAGGCCGTCGACGAACCACTTGAAGCCCACGGGGACCTCGCTGATCTCCCGGCCGATGTCGGCAGCGACGCGATCGATCATGCTGCTGCTCACCAGCGTCTTGCCGATGCGCGCTTCTGCCGGCCACTGCTCACGGTTTTGGAACAGGTAGTCGATCGCAACCGCGAGGTAGTGGTTGGGGTTCAACAGGCCGCGACTGCGCGTGACGATGCCGTGACGATCGTAGTCGGTGTCGTTGCCAACGGCGACGGCGTACTTGTCCTTGAGTTCGACGAGCCCGGCCATCGCGTATGGCGAAGAGCAGTCCATTCGGATCTTGCCGTCTTTGTCGACGCACAAGAACGAGAAGGTCGGGTCGATCGCTTCGTTGACTACGTCGATCTTCAGCCCGTACGTCTCCGCGAGCGGACCCCAGTAGTTCACACCGGATCCGCCCATCGGATCGACGCCGATCTCGAGCCCGCTGGCCGCAATGGACTCCATGTCGATGACCTCCGCCAGTGCCTCGACGTAGGGCGTCGTGAAGTCGAACCGCTTGGTCGTGGCGGCCGCGAGCGCAGCGGTCACCGATACCCGCTTGACCCCTTCGAGCCGTGCCTCGAGCAGCGCATTCGCCCTGGACTCGATCTGCGACGTGACGTCCCCTGCAGCTGGTCCACCGTGCGGCGGGTTGTACTTGAAGCCTCCGTCCGCGGGCGGGTTGTGGCTGGGCGTGATGATGATGCCGTCGGCCAGCCCCTCGGTCCGTCCGCGGTTGTGGGCAATGATCGCGACCGACACCGCCGGTGTGGGGGTCACACTGTCGCCCGCATCAATGAGCGCCGTGATGCCGTTGGCCGCCAAGACCTGTAGCGCGGTGTTACGGGCCGGCCGGGACAGTGCGTGCGTATCCATGCCCAGGTACACCGGCCCGGTTACGCCCATCTTCGCGCGCACATCGCAAAGCGCCTGCGTCATCGCCAAGATGTGGTCCTCATTGAAGGCCACATTCGACGCGGATCCGCGGTGACCGCTGGTGCCGAAGGCGACGCGGTGCGAGCGCTCGGACGGGTCGGGGCGCAGCGTGTAGTAGTCGCCGATCAGCTTCGGAACGTCGATGAGAAGGGAACGAGGCGGCTTTTTTCCGGCGAGGGGGTGGACCACGGGCCCGAGTAGAGACCGCCTGGAGCGACGACGCAAGCGGTGATGCGTCCAGGATGGGACACCCCCCCGCGCGGCCTCGACCGTTGCCGGCGCGACACGTCGACCCCATGGCGATCGCACGGCATCCCGTGAATCGAAACCTCGCCACCGCTCGTCCTCTCCCGTCGAACCCGACCGTCACGACGGGTGACCTGTTCTCCACGCAGGTCCGCGGGCCCAGTCACATCGTCTCGGGCCCCCGTACGCTCACGGTCGGCGACGTCCCGCTCGCGACCGTAGGACCCGATGCAGGGCGCCTGAACCCGCTGACCGCAACCTCGGCCGAAGGCATGCCCGCCGTCGAGATCCTCGCGGCGATCGCATCGCAGGATCCCAGCGGAGTCCTCATCATCGAACTCGGCGGAGGATCCGGCTTCGGCTTCGAGCTACAAAGCGGCCGCGTCGTCGGTGCGCGGGGGCCGGGCCGCCTCGGACAGCTCGAGCACTGGTGCGCCGAAGTGCATCAGCGCTTCCCGCGACGCTTCGGCAACCATCCTCCCGACGCGTCGGGCTCGCTGGACCCCCTGTGGCTGGACATCGCGCGGGATTTCATTCGCGAGCATGCGATCGAGTTTCTCGAAGCCAGCGCCACGCCCGGAACCCGCATGACGCTCCTGCGCGGGGATGTGACCTGGTTGGGCACGAGCATCCCCAGCGAGCGCGCCCCAGGCCTGCAACATCTTCTCCTCGAGCAAGCCCGCCGACATGACGAGCTCCCGCGCCTCGAGAAGAAACTCGGCGACTTGCGACAGACCGTCCTGCCGATGCACGAGCCGGATACGTCACCGCCTGGCTGCAAACCGACCACGTCGGCCGCTGAGGACGAGTGGGACCTCGATGGGCCCGACCCCGCCACGACCGAAACCTGGACGCAGGCTCAGCTGCTGTGGAGCCTGTGCGACGGTCAGCACTCAATCGACGAGCTGATCGACCTTTCCCTCTTGGGTCGCTTCCGGACCTTGGCCGCTGTGAGCATGCTGGCCGAGTCGCAGAGCGTGATCGTGGTCGAACCGGAGCGCCCACCTGCTCCGCGTCCCATCGCATCCCCACCGCCACCGTCGTCGACGAGGCGCGTCGCCAAGCGGCCGATTCCACTCCGAACGGCTCCACCGGCCCGAGTGCCACGCTCCACGACCAACGTCGTCTCCCTACCGCGGTCCCCGCAGCGGCCCAGCCCGAGTGCAGACACGGGCTACTCGATGACCCGCAAGCCGACCCAGCGTCCACCAACGCGTAGGGCCCCGACGAACAGCCCCCCGCCCCGTCCTGCAGCACGGATCGAGCCCGCACCACCCAAGCGGGTCGTCATGCCCGAGCTTCCACCGACGGAGCGAAGAATCCCCACGCGTACGGTCGTGTCGTCGCATCCGCACATCGTCACGCCCAAGCCCGCATCCCAGCGAAACGCGGCCGGGCGTGCTCAACCGTCCGTCAACGACATCGTCGATTCGGACGTCTCGGCACTGGATCTCCGAGCCTTCGATGAAGACAACGCCTCGCAAACGAGCCAAGCGACGCCACGCAAGGACACGTCGTGGCAACTCATCGCGCTCGCGATCGTTGGCGCCCTGCTCTTCGCCGGTGGAGCCGCGTTCTCCCTAGCTCTCTCGAGAGCGCCCCAAACCTCGTCCAACACCCCCTGAGCCTGACCCGGTCAGTGCTCAGGCTTCGTCGACGGTGGGCAGCTCGCTGCTCTCACCAGCGTCGCCACGCTCCCCAGAGCCTGCATGGCGTTTGGCGAAGAACGTATAGACGACCGGGACGACGAACAGCGTGAACACGCTGCCGATCGCCATCCCCCCCACGAGCACGAGGCCGATCGAGTTTCGTGCGGCTGCCCCCGGCCCGTCGACGAGCGTCAGTGGAAAGTGCCCCGCAACCGTGGCTGCGGTTGTCATCAGGATCGGCCGCAACCGCACCTTGGCGGCCTCGCGGGCGGCCTGCATGCGCGACAAGCCGCGCTCCTCTTGGGCGGCGTTCGCAAACTCGACGATGAGGATGCCGTTCTTCGCGACCAGCCCGACGAGCGTGACCAGACCAACCTGCGAATAGATGTTGAGCGTGGTCGTCCAGCCTTCGGTCCACGCGTAGCTCAGCCCCGGCGGGCCTTTGAATTTCAAGAAAGTGAAGATCAGCGCACCGAACATCGCCAGCGGCACCGAACCAAGCAGGACGACCGCAGGGTCTCGGAACGAGTTGAACTGTGCCGCCAGGACCAGGAAGATCAGCACGAGCGCGAGGCCA
>CAYSPB010000016.1:0-40497 GCA_964432695.1 uncultured Nannocystaceae bacterium | reverse complement strand
GGCCACCACAGCGCCCGAAGCGACGTCGACACGCCCACCTGGCGCACCGTCGTCGCCAAGGGCGTATCGGTGGTGACCGAGGCATAGCCAGCGCCCGCGAGCAGCTGAAGGCCCCAAGGACGACGAGCCGTCCAGGTCAGCGCCAGCGAGGGTGGCGCGAGCGCCACGGGCCCTGCGGTGACGGGCATGGCAGGCGCAAGCTCGCCCTCCACCCCGACGGCGAAGTGACGAACTTCGTCGGCAGGCGGCTTTGCCATGACCATGAGAGACAGGATAGGGATCAACATTCGGGGCCTCCACAGGCCAGCGGCGCAGTCGGCCGGTCGGCGAGTTCGGAAAACACGATGAATTTGAAGGGATTGAACTGCTGGTACTTCATTCGCAGACCGCCCAAGGCACGCACTCGCAGACCCTCGAGCGTGGCGCTGTCGGGGTGACGCAGCAGCCCACGCTCGGCCATGCGCCAGGCCAGCTCGTGCTCGCCCCGCGTGACCAGCCCAGCGACGACCTCGGCCCAGCGCACGTCATCCTCGCCGGCGAGCATGTCCATCGCGGTGGCCCACTCTCCTTCGGACACGAGGACCAAGCCCTCGCCTTCTGGCTGCCAGTACCCGGTCCGGATGCGATGCAAACGCTGGATGAACTGGGGCCGCAGGACGAATGCAGGCAGCACCGCCGCCGGGTGATCGCGCAGCACGTCCGGCATTGGGTCCTCCCGCACGATCTCCACGACCGGCTTTCGATCGATGATGCCGCGTACGGTCTGCGCCCGCGCTTCGTGCAGCGCTGCCGAAAGGGGCTCGAGAATGTCGGCGGTGTAGCGCTCGGTCAGTGGCGGGTGTCCGTGAAGCAGGAGGGATGGCTCGAGATCGATGAGCACATCGATCGTGGCGAGCAGATCGTCGGGCGAGCCTTCGCCGACGAACGGTGCCCCCAAGTAGGGCATGAACGCGTCGCCGACGAAGATGATCCCCTCCTCGGGCAGCTCGATGAGCAACTGGTCCTCCGTCTCGCCGCCAGCAAATGCGTGCATGCGGAACGAGACCCCTCCGATGGGGATGTCGAGCGTTTCCTCGACGAGCAAGTCCGGCGTGACGTCGTACAGCGGTCCGTAGCGTTCCTCGCGAACCGTGCGCTCACCGAAGAACCAGGTGTAGTCAACGGCCGCTTCGTTGACGATCTCGAGTTCGTCGGCGAAGTGCGACTGCGCAATGACCTGCGTACCCGGTTCCAGGAGACCATCGAGCCCTCCGATGTGGTCCCAGTGGGCGTGGGTGAGAAAGACGGTATGCACGGGGCCTTGCGCACCGGCGGCCCGTACGTCTTCGAGCGCACGGGCAGCATTCTCGAGGTGCGTGCCCGCGTCGACGGCCACGATTCCCGCGTCGGTTTGGATGAACGCCATGTCGCCAAAGTCGTAGCCGTGGGTCAGCCACAGACCCGGGCGGACCTCCTCGAGCGTGGGACGTGCGAAGCGAAAGCCGTCCACGCCGTCGACCGAGTAGTTGGTTCCCACGAGCAGGTCGTTGGGGGACTGCGCCCGTGCTGACGCCTTTGCCCATGCCTCTTCGGCCAACCCGCCTCGACCCGCCGTCTGAGCGGCCAGCGCCATTGCCTGCCAGCCCTGCCGCAGTAACGCCTGCCGCGTCGACTCGGTGACGTTGTCGGTGAAGAGGAACGACACGTCTTCATCGCGGAGCAGAATCTCGAGCTCCGCAATCGCGTCCTCTGCAACGTCGAATCGCTCGGGCAGCCGTGCGAACGTCACGGCCCGAAGGAACCGCGGCAGCGTATCGTCGAGTTCGACGGCTTCGTCGAGCGTTTCGATCGCGTCTTCGACCCAAGACACGCGGGAGAGCAGCGGCTGCTGTAGAGCGGTCTGTGCTCGGAACAAGCCGGCGTAGGCCAAGAACACCCCGTCGCCGGGAGTTTCTGCAACTCGCGCTTCGAAGTACGTCCTGCCTCGGTTTTGCAGACCCTTGGCCATATAAATGTTGCCCAGGGTCACCACCGTGCCCACGACCGGGTCGGGCCAGGCCACCGCTTTCTCGAGCGCAACGAGGTCGGCATCGAGGACCGAGGCGGGCGCAGGGGGTGGCGCCGCCTGATCACAACCCGGCGCGAGCAGGGCAGCCGCGAGCCCCAACCGCGCAAACGTGGCACTTCGCTTCATCGTGGCCAGGTCTAGCGCCAATCTTTACGTTGTCAACATATCGAGAATGAGAGAGTCTCGGCGTCGTGCCCCGCTACCACCACGGCGACCTCGCGCGAGCGCTCGTCGATGCCGCGGTCTCCATCCTCGAGGAGGACGGGCCGCACGCACTGACGCTTCGCAAAGCGGCTCGTGGCGCCGGTGTCAGCCATGCCGCACCAGCCCACCACTTCGGCGATCTACGAGGACTTCTATCCGGCGTGGCAACGCGGGGTTGGCAGGGCTTGCTCGCGTCCATGAACGAAACACCCAGCGGCCCCGCCGCGATCGACCGCATGCGTCAGGTGGGCAACGGTTACATCGGGTTTGCAACCACCAACATCGGCCTGTTCCGAGCGATGTTCCATCCCGTCCTGGCTCAGGGCCCGAGCCCGAACGACCGCCATCATCCGGCACGAGAAGCGACGTGGGCCTACGTGGTCTCGGTCGTCGAGGACTGTCAGGCAGAAGGCTCGGTCCGGGCCGGAGATGCCAGGGCGATCGCGCGTTACGCCTGGTCGACGACGCACGGAGCCGCCGCGCTGTGCGTCGAAGGAGCCTTCGAACAGTCTCCGGTCGAGATCGCCCAAACGATGATGCGCGACCTCTATTTGGGGCTTCGGTCGGGGTGATTCACTTCAAGGCCTCGGGTGGGCACAGCTGGTCGGTCACGACCGTTGCATCGAACGGGTCGAGCTGCGCCAAGAAGCACATCTCCGGGCAGAACGTCGCACGTGGCTGCGGCCCCTCGAAATCGAAGTAGAACTCGCCAAAGTAGTCGTCGAGGCCCTGCGTCGGATTGAACGAGCGCGAGCAAAGGCCTTTCTCGATCGGAATCGCCGGCACGAAACCGACGTTGGCCAGCGTCTCATTGGCCAAGATCGCGAGCGGGATCAGATCCTCTTCGAACTCCAGATCCACGTAGGGCCACGAGCACCCGACGCGCCGCGCCCCGACCATGGCGCCTTGCTGACCGAGACCCATGACCAGGTCGCCGACCGTTCCGGCACTGTCCATCACGAGCTCGCCGAGATCCGTGTCCGCGACGTCGTCTTCGCCACAGCCCGGGCATGCAACGTGGTAGCGGGAACCGGCGAGTTCAGCCGGCAGCGCCGGCAAGGGTTGTCCGGGGGACTCGGTGATGAGCCAAACATGCTGCGTGGGCGCATTGCCATTGGGCAACGCGGGGCGATAGATGCACGAATACTCGTCCGACTCCAGCAGCCCCTGAAGAGCCTCCCCGTTCTCGTATGGCAAGAAGACATGGTTGCCCATTCCAGTGCATGAGCTGCACCCATCGTCGCAGGTCGGGATGAAAGAGATCTGGTCCTGCACACCGTTGGGAAGCAGAACCGCGAAGTTGACCGCGTTCATGGCCCAGGTCTCGAAGACCTCGGAGAGCGCGTTCCAATCGATCTGGTTTTGGGCATCGACCACGACGATGACGTCGGCGTCGACGGGCTGCACCGCCGAAGGGAACTGCTCGCACTCGATGGCCGCGTCGGTATCGCCCGTGTCGTCGACCCCCTCCGAACTCGAACTCGAGACGTCCTCGGTCGTCGACCCCGTGCTCATCGACCCCCCGGCACTCGTCGATCCTTGCGCGGTCGTCGAGGCGCTCGTGCCCGACGTCGTGCCCGGCTGCTCCCCCGAGGAGACGCCATCATCGTCATCCGTCGCCGGGAGCGGGTCGGAGAAACACGCGCCCAGCGACCCCAAGAGCACGCACAGGCCCAAGCCTCGATAATCCATGACCCGATCGTAGCACCGTGCCCGGCGCGACGTGGTGTCTCAGGACACCCGTAGCAGCGCGGTTTCGGGCACGCGATGCACTCGAGTGCATCCGAACGTTGCGGAATGCAACGCCCAAACGCGCACGTCGCCGAGCAGAGCGCGACTACGGCTCACAGTTCACGTCGAACAGGCTCGTGTCCTCCGACGGGAACGTCTGTGCCAGGGAACACGCCGGACCACACAGTTGCGTCAACTCCACGCGCCCCTGTGGCGAGACGCGGAAGAACTGAAGCGGAACGTCGTCGGTGTCCCAGGGGCCCTCCGGGACGACGTCGCAGCCGTTGGGACCGGCAACCTCGGTCGCCAACGCGAGCACGCCGTTGGCACCGAGGTCTTCGTTCTCCAGCCCGACGAAGTACTCACGCCCGTCGATCGCTCCAGCGGGCCAGGCACACGTGTAGCGGGGCTGTCCCAAAAAGGCGCCGAGCTCCAAGAAATCGTCGAGCCCGGTCACCGCACCGAACGTCCGCGCAACGATGATGCCAAGCGGCCCGTCGAGGACGGTGGCTTCGTCGCAGTCTTCACACGACACATGCACCGACGTCTCGGCGCCGAGCTGCGTAGCAAGACCGACCGGCACCGTCTGTTCGGGCACGACGGTGTAGAGCCAGAGGTTCCGTTTCCGTGGCAGCAACGCACCGTCGTCGAGTACGCACGATACCTCGTCGAATGCCTCGTCCAACGCGCCGAGCCCACTGTTCCCATCGTAGCGATGGACCAAGCTGACGGACCGCTCGTCGCAGTCGAGGCCGAAGCATCCATCGAGGCAGTCGACTTCCAGCTCGACGTTCACGTTGCTGGGAAGCAGGATTGCGACAGGGTTCCCACCCGTTGCAAGCTCGTCGACCATCGCCGAGAAACTGCCCCAGTCGACCGGGGTACCCGGGTCGACGACGATGACGAACGCGGCACCCACGGTCGGGGCGTTTGCCAGCGAAGATTCGCACGCATCGAGCGGGTCTCCGGTCTCCGAAGATCCGCTCGACGTATCGCCAGGCCCGCTGCTGCCGCTGCTGCCGGCGCCGCTCTCGCTGCTTCCGCCTTCGGCTGCCGACGTCGTGCCTTGGGGCGCTGTGGTGGACCCAGCATCGTCGTCGTCATCGCTCGACGCGGCCGGCGCGGGGTCGGTGAAGCACCCGCTGCAAAGGATGCAGAGCATCGCAAACACACGACGAAAAGCCATGGTTCGACGGTACCACGCGACCGGACGCACGTCGGTCCGAGCCCCGGACCGCTGTGGCGGCGTCGGATTTCCTCTACGATCCTCGACGCCATGACGCCGCTGCTTTGGGTCCTCATCGCCGTCCTCGCCTCCTCGGGTGCGATGTTCTTCGGCGTGACCGCGGCGTGGAACGCCGAGCGCCTCGCTCGATTCCGCATTCGCCCGAAGCTGTCGCGCAAGGTCACCGGCGCAAAGCTGTGGAAGCGCGTGGGCCTGAACCTGGTGCTCTCCGGGGTGACCGTCTTCGCCCTCACCTACGGCGCTGGAGGATGGCTCATCGACGAGTCCGCAGCCCTGGGTTGGCTGAGCATTCCAGTCGCGATCGCGATCCTGCTCGTTTACGACTTCTTCTACTACCTGATGCACCGGTTCGCCTTTCACGGGGTTGGCTGGCTGAAGAAGGTGCATGCAGTCCACCACATCGTCCGCGCGCCGACAGCGATCGAGAGTCTGTTCCTCCACCCACTGGAGACGTTTCTCGGTCAGTTCCTGCTGACCGCTGTCGCGTGCGCGTTCGGACCGATCCCCCCTCTGCTGTGGGGCGGCATCTTGTTCGTGCACTCGAACTTGAACATCATCGTGCATGCTGGACTCGACATCCCCGCGCCTGGGCTTCGCCTGCTCAGCGCACTGAGTCGCAAGCATGCGACGCACCACGTCAGCATGCGAGGCGGAAACTTCGCGTCGCTCACCCCCCTGTGGGACATCCTCTTCGGGACCGCCGAGTAGGTCCGGCGCTTGGTACCCTGCGCGCGTGACCGTCACGACGATCGACGCGAAATACCTGGGCCACGAAGGCTTTGCCGCCACGTACCTGCTTCGCCAGGAGAACCGGGCCGCGTTCGTCGAGACGGCCAATGCCCACGCCGTGCCCGGCATGCTCGCCGCGCTCGAGGCGGAGGGTCTCATGCCCGACGCCGTCGACTACGTCATCATCACGCACGTCCACCTCGACCACGCCGGCGGCGCGGCCGCGCTGATGAAAGCCTGCCCCAACGCGACGCTGCTCGCTCACCCCAACGCGGCCAAGCATGCGATCGACCCGAGCAAGCTCGTCCGCAGCGCGCAGGGTGTGTACGGAGAGGCTCGGTTTGCCGAGATGTACGGCGTCATCGAGCCGATCGCCGCGGATCGCGTCCGCATCATGGGAGATGACGAAACGCTCGACTGGCATGGGCGTCCGCTCCACTTTCTGCACACGCGCGGGCACGCCAACCACCACTTCTGCATTCACGACCCGACCAGCGACGGCATCTTCACGGGTGACGCCTTCGGCCTGGTGTACCCTGCCCTCCAGCGGAAGGGCCTCTTCACGCTGCCCTCCACGTCGCCCACAGACTTCGATGCAGCCGCCGCCAAGGCCAGCCTCGACCGCATCGTCGCCACGGGCGCGACCACGGCGTACCTCACCCACTTTGGCGGCGTCACGGAGCTGCCGGCCATCGCCACGCTGCTGCATGCCCAACTCGACCGCTATGGCGCCATCGTGGACGAGGCATTCGGCTCGGACCGGGACGATGCAGCTATCGACGCGTTCTGCAAGGCCCAGGTAGCCGCGCTGTTCGATGAGCTCCTCGACAAACACGGTCTCGACGATGCGCTCACCCGGCGCATCCTCCAGACGGACATTGACCTCAACGGCCAAGGCGCTGCCTTTGCGGTCAAGAAGCGCCGTTTCAAGGCGCAGCAAGCTGCGCAGGCCTGATCTGCGGCCTGAGCGCATCTCGCTCTACCTACCTGACAGGTAATGGTGACCGGTCGGGTACGGACACACCTTGATGGCATGCCCACCGCGCTCGAGGCCTTTCGCGCCGCGCCCCTCCAGTTCGTCGACCTGCCATCCGTACGCATAGCCTACCGAAGCTTCGGTAGCGGACCCACGCTGGTGCTCGTGCACGGCTGGCCGCTCTCCGGCGAGACCTACCGCGACCTCGTCGAGACCCTCCGGGACGACTTCACGTGCATCGTTCCCGATCTCCCCGGCGCCGGCCATACTGCGTGGGACGACAGCATCGATGAGACTTTCACCGGCTATGCCGAACGCCTCACCGGCTTCGTGGACGCACTGGGCCTGCAAAACTTTGGACTGATCGGCCACGACTCGGGGGGCGCCGTCGCGCGCCTGTTGGCCGCTCGCATGCCCCATCGCGTGTTCGGACTCGGCCTGACCAACACCGAGGTTCCCGGACACGTCCCCACCGTCGTACGAGCGCTTCAGATCGCCGCACATCTACCCGGTGCCCAATGGATGTTCGGCCGCCTCGTACGCTCGCGTGCGTACCTGCGCTCGACGTTCGGTTTTGCGGGCTGCTTCCGGGACCTGGACGAGATCCACGGTTCGTTCGACGCCACCGCCGTCGCTGCGCTGCGCCGCGATACGGGGCCCGCCATGACCGTGCTGCGAAAGGCGAACCTCTCCATTCCCGAGGAGCTCGACGAGATTCACGCTCAGATCGACGCACCGATGATCGCCGTGTGGGGCGACGAAGACCCTTTTTTTCCGTACGACGGCGCGGCTGCCATGGTGGATTCGTGGCCGCACGAAGCCGTCTTGCATCGCATGCCCGGGTACCGGCTCTTGGTTCATGAAGAAGCGGCAAGCGAAGTTGCCCAGTTGATGCGACCCTTCCTGCTGAAGGCGGCCAGCGAAGCTGCGTCCCGACGTTTGAGCGCATGAGCAACCAACCGATGTTCCCGGCGCTGCTCCGCTACTGGCGGAACGCTCGCGGCCTCAGTCAGCTCGATCTCGCGGGCGCGGCCGACGTATCTCCCAAGCACATCAGCTTTCTCGAGACCGGGCGCGCCAAGCCCAGTCGCGAGATGGTCCTTCGCCTAGGCGCGACTCTCGACGTCGCGCTGCGCGAGCAGAACACGATGCTCGTTGCAGCCGGGTTCACCGAGGCCTTCGACGAGCCTGCGCCCGATAGCTTCGACCCCGCCATCGAGAACGCCCTGCGCGTCATGATGGAACACCACGAGCCATATCCTCTCCTCGTGTTCGATCGCGGTTTCGATCTCGTGATGGCCAACCAGGCCACGCAGAAGCTACTGGGCATGCTGCTGGGCGAGGACGCGGGACGAGAGCCCAACGTGATGAAGTTGCTGTTCGACCCCACGCTGCTGCGGCCGCACGTCGTCGGGTGGGAGCGTGTCGCCAAGATGCTCCTGCTCCGGATTCAGCGCGATGCCCTGCTCCACCGTCGCGACGACTCGTTGACTGCTCTACTCAGCACGCTGTGTGCATACCCGGGTGTTCCGGACAGCTGGCGAACGCCCGACCTCTCCGCGCCCAGCGACGCCACGCTGAACCTGCACTTCGAGTACGGCGGGCAACGCTTCGGCTTCCTCACCACGATGACGGCCTTTCAAGCGCCGCAGAACGTCTCGCTTCAAGAGCTGCAGATCGAGAGCTACTACCCGCTCGACGAGGCGACGGATCAGCTCTGTCGCGCCATGGCGTGATCCGTCGGCCGCCAGCCGTCGCATGATGGTGCTAGAGTTCGGCCCGGTTCGTCCGGTCGAGCACTCGCCCCATGGCCATTCATCAGTTCCAAACCCCCGCGTTCTCTCTGCGCCAGCTCCAATACGCGGTCGCTGTGGCGCAAACGGGTGGATTCGGGGCGGCAGCGGCACTTTGCGGCGTTTCTCAGCCTTCGCTCAGTGCGCAGGTCGCCAAGCTGGAGTCCGCACTCGACGTCACGCTGTTCCTTCGCAATCAGAAGGGCGTACTGCTTTCCCCGGTCGGCGAGCGGCTACTACCGACATTTCGTGATGCCCTCAATGCAGGCGCCAGCGTCGAAGCGGCCGCCGCCACCCTCCGCTCCCCTTATGCGGTCCCGATCCGGATCGCCGTCATCCCAACGGTCGCCCCCTACTTGCTTCCGGCCGTGACGCGGCTAGTCCACGATTCGGGCGACGATTCGAAGGGACCCGTATTTCACTGGCTCGAGCTGCAGACCAGCGAGGCCGAGAAGGCTCTGGCGGAGGGGCGGGCCGACGCGATCCTCATCGCAGACCCCCTCCGCGAGTCCACCCTGCACGTCGAGGAGCTCGGGTGGGAACCATTCTTCGTCGCGACGCACGCGAACGCTCCGATACCCGAGGGCGTCCCGGTGAAGTGGCTGCACGACTGCCAGCTCCTGCTTCTCGAAGACGGACACTGCCTGCGGGATCAGACGTTGTCGCTGTGCAAGCTGCCGAACACGCTGCGGTCCCCCGTTCGCGCCACGAGCCTGGGCACGCTGATCCAGATGGTCGCGGCCGGGCTCGGCGTCAGCGTCATCCCGGCGATGGCGATCTCGGCGGAAAAGGCCAGAACCGCGTTTCAGACGAGACCGTTCGAAGATGCGTCGGTCGGGCGCCACCTCTCCCTCGTCTCGATGGCCGATCACCCGCTCACGCCTGTTCTGCACGAGATCGCCGGTACGCTGCGTACGGCCTTGGACACGATCGCCGGCACGTCCGCCGCGAAGGCAGACTAATCCACCACCCGCGCTCCGTCTTCGACGAGGGCGCGGTAGCGGTACCCAAAGCCCAAGTCGACGTCTTGGCGCAGCACCCCCCGAAACGCGACGCGTTGGCCCACGACGACGGCGTCCTTCGTCTTCACCGTGAGGTCGTTGGTTCCAAACGACGCGCTGCCCGAGCCGTCCTGCAGGTGGACCCATCGCCACCCGATGGCCTCGGGCGCTTTCACCACGGTTCCGTACACGACAACCTCGTCGCCATCACGGGCGTCGAGCTCGTCATAGATGCGGCCGATTTCGACGACACCATCGGGTACCGCGGCCTGGGACACGCTACGCGCATCCGCTTCGTCGACCACGCGCACGTGTGGGATGTCCACGACGGCCGCAACCGGACCCCCCAGCTCCGGCACGTCGACGTTTCGGCGCGCTTCACCACGCCCCAGCAACACGTAGTCGCCAGGATTCGCCCCCACGGCGGGGACGCTGATCCAGGCCCTCAGCTCCCCTTGGCTGACTTCGAGCAGCTGCGTATCGCCGCGTTCGAACGCCTGTTCGACGCGTGTGGGTTCGACGTTCGCCCAGCCGTCAGGAGGCGGAGCCGTGCCCTGGCCACCGCCACATGCGGCGGCGGCCAGGAACAGTGCGAGAAGGGGCTTCCTGAGCATCGCGAACCCTAGCGGTGAAGGTCGAAGCGGTCCGCTTGCATCACCTTGACCCATGCCTCGACGAAGTCTTCTTGGAACTTCGCCTTGTCGTAGGCATACACCTCCGCGACCGCTCGCAGCTCGGCATTCGAGCCGAACACGAGGTCCGTCTCGGTCGCGGTCCAGCGCACCGTGCCGTCGCCATCGCGCCCTTCGAAGATCCCGGAGGTCCCCTTGGGGCTCCATGACGTGGAGAGGTCGAGCAGATTCACGAAGAAGTCGTTGCTCAGCGTGCCTGGCTTGTCGGTGAACACGCCGTGTTTCTTGCCATCGGCGCTGTTCTCCAGAACCCGAAGCCCTCCAACGAGCACCGTCATCTCCGGCACGTCGAGGCCGAGCAGGTCAGCCTTGTCGACCAGGGCGTTGGCCGGGCTTCGGAACTCATCCTTGGTGTAGTAGTTGCGGAAGCCGTCGGACTTGGGCTCCAGCGGCGCAAACGAGACCACGTCGGTTTGGTCCTGGGTCGCGTCGACGCGCCCGGGCACGAACGGCACGGAGATCTTCATTCCGGCCTTGCGCGCCGCGTCTTCGAGGCCCACGCCACCAGCCAACACGATGAGGTCGGCCATCGACACGCGAACCTTGCCCTTGGACTCGTTGAACGACGTCTGAATCGACGAAAGCGCGGCGAGCACCTGCTGCAGCTCGTCGGGTCGGTTCACCGCCCAGTCCTTCTGTGGGGCCAAGCGAATGCGAGCCCCGTTTGCGCCGCCTCGCATGTCCGAATCGCGGTACGTCGACGCAGAAGACCATGCGGTTCGCACCAGCGCCGCAGTGGGCAACTTGGCGTCGCGAATGCGGCGCGAGAGAAGCTCGATGTCCTTGGCCGAGATGACCGGATGATCCAGCTCGGGCAGCGGGTCCTGCCAGGCGAACACGTCACTGGGGACGTCCTTGCCGAGGTAGCGAGAGCGAGGGCCGAGGTCCCGGTGCGTCAGCTTGAACCACGCCTTGGCGAACGCGTCTTCGAAGGCCTTTGGGTCATCCTTGAAGCGCTTCGAGATCGCATCGTACGCGGGGTCTTGCCGCAACGAGAGATCGGTCGTCAGCATCATCGGCGCGTGCCGCTTGGACGGGTCGTGCGCGTCTGGGACGAGCGTCGCGCCCGCTCCTTCCTTGGGACGCCACTGCGTCGCACCGGCCGGGCTCTCGTGCTGCTCCCAATCGAACTTGTAGAGGAAATCGAGGTACTGGTGCGTCCAGCGAACCGGCGCTGCCGTCCAGGCACCTTCGAGGCCGCTGGTCACTGCGTCTGCACCGACCCCCGTATTGCAGCGATTGAGCCAGCCAAAACCCTGCGCCGCGATTCCGGCCGCGCCGGGCTCGGGACCGACGCAGTCGGATGCCTCATGCGCGCCGTGGGACTTTCCGAACGTGTGTCCGCCTGCGATGAGTGCGACCGTTTCCTCGTCGTTCATCGCCATGTTCGCAAAGGTGGTGCGGATGTCATGCGCCGCTGCCACGGGGTCGCCGTTCCCATCGGGCCCCTCGGGGTTCACGTAGATGAGGCCCATGTGCGCGGCTGCAAGTGGCTCCTCGAGAACGCGGTCATCGCCGTGGAAGCGGTCCGAGCCGAGCATCTTCGCTTCGGGCCCCCAGTAGACGAGGTCAGCCTGCCAATCGTCGACCCGACCTCCCGCGAAGCCGAGCGTCTTGAAGCCCATCGAATCCATCGCCACGGTGCCCGCCAGCACCATCAAGTCGCCCCACGACAGCGCACGGCCGTACTTCTGCTTCACCGGCCACAGCAGTCGCCTCGCCTTGTCGAGGTTGCCGTTGTCCGGCCAGCTGTTCAGCGGTTCGAACCGCATCTGGCCTCCGTCAGCCCCGCCGCGGCCGTCCGACACCCGGTAGGTGCCCGCAGCGTGCCACGACAGACGCACCATGAGGGGTCCGTAGTTGCCGTAGTCGGCGGGCCACCAATCCTTGCTGTCGGTCAGCACGAACTCGATGTCCTTGCGGACTTCGGCGAGGTCGAGCGACGTGAAGGCGGCCGCATAGTCGAATCCGCTCCCGTATGGATTTGCGGCTTCGTTACTGCGCAGCGCTCGCAGATCGACCTGCTCCGGCCACCAATAGTCGTTCGGCTTCGCCTCGCCCGCCGAAAAGCGACTGCCCTTCTTCGACGCCGTACCGCCTCCACCGGCCGATGCCTGTCCGGGTGCGGCCGACTGTGAGGGGCTCTCGGTCGAAGCTTGCTGAGGCTTGGTGGTTTCGCACGCAACACCCAGCCCCAGCGACAAAACGCCAGTGAGCAGTGCAGCGGAGCGAGGACGGGCGGTGGAGCGGAGCATGCGAATCACCGCTTCAGCATCACGACGCCAACGCGCCGGGTCCAAGATTGCGTTTCTCTGGGCCCGATAGGCTGGGGCTATCCGAGCCGGTTCACGCCGCTACCCGAAGGGCGCGTGCCCGCAATCGACCCGGCGTTCGAGGGGCGTTCGACGGTCCCAAGAGGTAGCGGGGCTCCCGTCGCGTGGCATTTCGGCATCCGCGACCTGGGCCCCGCCCGTCGAAGAGTCAGTCGTTCGTGAACACGAAGTCACCGTCGGCTGCCGCACGATGGCAACCTCGGCACCCGGCGCCAGGCTGCGGCTCCACGGCGCCCGCAAGCGGCACGCCCATCTCGTCACCCGTCGTGGTGTCGAGCGAGCCGTCGGGGAAGTACTTCGCGTAGAACCAGTCGGCGTTCTCGGCGTCGTAGCCGGGCCGCTTGGCCATCACGGTGATCGCGGCGAGGGTCTCTCCGTCTTCGGCGTAGTTTTCTTTGACGAGAAGGTCCCCTCCGTCCTCGACGAAGATCGATACGAACGCGCCGTGAGGCGACCCGCCGGGCTGACGCGCGTCCGTCCCGTCCGCGAGCGGCCACTGGGCGTAGTCCCCATCTTCGGTGATTTGCGTCCAAAGCGACTCCGCGAACTCGACGTCGCTCGACGACCCGAACATGGCGGGCGTCTCAGCGTCGTCGGCGTCGGCGGTCGCGTCGTCGGATTCGGACTCGTCAGAGGCGCCCTCGGCGTCCTCGTCACAGCTGGGCATGACGCCGAGCGCAACGAACACCGGGAGGAGGCGAAGGGTCTTCCAGGGATGGAGCACGGTGCCGCGCGGTATGGCGGCGGCGACCGAAACTGTCGAGCGAAATCGCCCATCGTGGTCATCGAGTGGGACGCACCACGAAACGAATCCAACGCGAACGAACAAGTCCTCGAAACTGCTGAATCGGCGCGCCGACGCGGAGTCGTCCTACCGGTTCTCGTGCGTCTGGCCGTAAACGAAAGGGAACGAGTCGAGGCTTCGACGGTGTGTCTTGGGTATCGCCGCTGTGCCGCAAAAACGCAACCCAGCAATGCACTTTCGTCGTGACCACGGAAAGGAACGAGGCCCGAATGCCTCGATCGGCGGCATGCTCCTCGCCCCCCTGCGCCCAGGAGGTCCAGAGGTCGCGCCGGGGACTGCGAGGAGTTCGATCGGGCCTGCGAGGACCTGCTCCGCCAGCGGACGCGCGACGGTCCGCGGGCGCATGTCTCGAACCGACTCATCGGCCCCCGGACGCGGCACGCCCCCTCAAAAGCGGATGTGGGCCATGGAGGACTGCGACCCCATAGCTTCCGGACGTCGCTGCGGTCGTTCAAGCTTCGCTGGCGACGAGTTCGGCCAAAGGCGTTTCCGAACGCATCGCGCCGCCACCGACCGAGGATGCGGTGGGGTCGAACGCCTGCAGACACGTCAACAAGACGTCCGACATGTTGCCCGCTCCGTTGGGGCTGTCGTTGTCACCGTTGAACGGCGTCGCGGTATGGTGAATGCCGGGATGGCGAAGGTACCCGCGTCCACGCCCTGCAACGAGGATGGGTTGCCGAGTGACCGAATGGGTCCAACCCGTCGAACAATCGCTCGTCGCGTAGATGATGCTCGTGTCGAGCAAGCTATCTCCGTTGACGTCGACCGTCTCTCCGAAGACGTTCAGCAGGTCCGCGAATTTCTCCATTTGGTACGTGATCCCCGCGGCGTATTCCTCCATCGTGGTGCCGGGGGTGTGGCTTGCGTTGTGATGGATGATCCCTTCGGTTCCATCCCCCTCGTTGTAGATGGTGTCTGCTGCCATCCGTTTCATCTGAAACGAGGCCACGCGCGTAATGTCGCAAGCAAACGCGTACGCCAGCAGCCGGGACATGGCATCCACCGTCTCGTCGACAGGCTCGATGCCTCCAACGTTGGTGTTGCTCGCCGAGGGCATCCGCGGGATGTCGCACGACGGCGGCTCGGCCAAGATAACCTGCTCCAGCTCGTAGATGCCCTCGAGGTGCGCATCGAGGCGCTGCCGGTCAACCTGCCCGAGGTTGCCGCGAAGACGGTCGGCATCGTCTCGGACGTGGTCTAGAATGCTCCGACGGAGAGCGGCGTCGTCGGGCTTGGGCACGAACTCCCCGAAGAGCGTTGCCCACACCTCCTGCGGGTTCGTCTCCGGGACGCGAGCCACGAGCCCATCGCCGTTCTGCCGGTGAGACATGGCGATGTAGGTGGTTCCGCCGTCTCCCATCGAGCTTTCCTCTTTCGAGACCCGCATGTGGACCGAGTGAATCGGCGTGCACCCTTCGAGATGGTCCGCGATGACCTGATCGAGCGTCGGACCGCCCGCATTTGTGACGTAGTCGTCCGAGTCCCCCGTGATAAAGTCATAGCCGGAGAATCCGCCCATCCCTTCGTGGTGCGTCACCCGACGTTCCGCTCGGTTTTGCATGCCACTGACCACGCTGACGTAGTCCTTGACGCTCTCGAGCGGCATCAGCGTGGGGGACAGCTCCCACCGTTCGCCCACCTGCTCCGGTTCCCAACGGTCGAGAATGACGCCATCACCCCAGAAAAAGGACACGAAGCGCGTCGGCAGATCTGACCCATCCGCAAGCGCGTCTCCGTGCGTATTGAGCATCGCCTCGAAGATGGGAAGGCCCACACAGACGGCACTTCCGCGCGCAATACCGCGGAGCATGCTCCGCCGACCGAGTTTGAAGTTTCGCACTGGTTCGTCTCCTGCCTTCTATTTGGGTTCGTCCACGAGTCGGAAGAGTGGGTGGGTGGCCATCTCGACGAGCAGCGTCTGCACGCTGTGTCCGGAGTCGATGAAGCGATCGGTCAGGTTCTCGACCGCGGGTTCCTCCCCAACGGCGGGCCCTCGACCGAGGACGCCGCGCATCATGTTCTCGATCAGGCAGCCCGCGATTCGGTCGTTGTCCGCCAAGATCTCGCCCAACTCGCGAGCGTCTTGCCATTCACCCAGCCCCAGCACGGCGCCATCGGTCTCGACGGGTTTCCCTGCATCCGTGGTCCGGATGCCCCCGATCGCCGTATAGCGCTCGAACGCGAACCCCACGGGGTCGGTGAGCCCGTGGCACGACCGACACCCGTCTTGATCGAGGTGCATCTCGAGAAGTTCCTTGAGGGTCAGGTCTTCCGCGTCCGGTAGGTCGAGCTCGATATCCGGGTTCGGATCGTCGATCTCGACGCAGAGCACGTGCTCCTGTACGAACGCCCCACGTTTGGTTGGAGAGTTTCGGATCGCGCTCGACTGAACCGTCAAGAAGCTGCCCTGCGACAAAAATCCAGCACGCCGCTGCTCCTCGGGCCACTCCACCTGTGCGAACGTCTCCCCCGTACCGGGCTTGGGGATCCCATAGTTCTCTGCGAGCACGTCATTGACGAATGTATAGGGAGCCCGAAACAGCTCTCGATAGTCTGCGTCCTGCTGCCAAATGATGTCGTAGAGCAGCAGCAGCGTTTCGTCTTCCATGAACTGCGCCAGCTCGGGGGAGAACGCGGGAAACACGTCCGCGTTCTTCGCAGCCGATGAAAGCTCTCTTAGCCGCAAAGCCTCGGAGAAGAACGAATCCAGAGCGATCCGCGCTTCGGGGCCTGCGACGAGTTCCTCAGCGATCTCGCGGATCTGGTCCTCCGTCTCGAGCCCTCCGGTCTCCGCGAGCGCGAGCAGCTCGAGCGACGGTGTATGGCCGGTCAAGAAGAACGACAGTCGCGAGGCAAGCTCTGTCGACGAAAGACGTCTGTACCCACTTTCCGCATCGTCCTCGCCCACCTCCTGCAGATAGAGGAACGATGGAGACTGCAAGATCGCCATCAGGGCATAGCGAAGGCCCGTCATGAAGTCGCCGTCTCCCCAATCCTTGGCTTCGGACCCGATGGTCGCGATGGAATCGACTTCGGCATCCAGCAGCGAGCGCCGAAACGCGAAGCGACCCAACCTGGTCGCAACCTCGCGATAGCAGGACGCGTCGGCGTCCTCGGCAACGCACGGAACCAGAGTTTGAAGCGTCTGAGGATGAAGCAGAACCGCGTCAGCGATGCCTGCAGACGATCGTTCATAGCGAGGGATGACCTCCGATGGCACGGAGAGGAGCGCGCCTCCAACAGCGTCATAACCCTGCTGTGCTGTGTCTTCGGGCGGTTCCGCGGCTTCGGCCGCTTCACTGCCGAGCATCAGCTTCACCGACGCGCGATACTCTCGTCCGCTCAACCGACGCATTCCACCGGGGCCGGGAACGAAGGCCTCGCCCTCCGGCTCCGCATCGGTCGTGGTTCCGCCAGGCTCCGATCCGGAGGTCGAACTCCCGTCTCCGGCGCCGTCGGTACCGGTCCCTGAAACGGCCGCGTCGTCATCTCGACATGCAGAGCCTGCAGTCATCAGGAAGAACGCCAACCCCGAACACGCGAATCGGGGAATCATGAAGGATGACGTCGTGCGCAGCTTCGACATGGGGTCCTGAACGCTCGCTCGTGTGAGTGAGCTGTATCGTCCATGGCAAGGCGCATATGCATCCTTCAACATTTTCTGCATAAAAAATCTGAGTCGTAGGGCTGCGTGGCGCGCCTCGGCGACGGCGAAAAAAAAGTGGAAGGGCGTGAAGCCCTCCCACCGCAGTGTCGCGTCGGTTGCGCCGCGCCGAGAACCGCAGCTAGAGCGCAGTCTCGGGCGGACCGTCGCCCTCGGGCTCGTACTCGGGATCGAGCGCCATCAAGAACTTGTCGAACTCGAGGCCGTCCTCGCGCATGGCCCACTGGATGATGTGGACGCCAGGCTCGTCGATCTGCAGCCAAATGTTCGCGTCCCGCACGCTCACCTCGTCGGTTCCGGACACACCGGTGTGCTGGCTTCCGCCACGTCGGTTCTGTGTCCACCCCCAGCCACCGGGGAACTGCATCCGCATGCTGCTGGGGTCGATGAGGTCGTTCTCGGGCCACGTGCCATCGAGGCCGAGGTGGATGCCGTTCGCGGCCGGACCCTGGCCGCGCGCTCGGCCCCAAACGTAGTAGCGACCGGTTTGCGTGAAGTTCACGCGATAGGTCAGGATGGCCGCGTTATCGGGGTTGTTGACCACGCCGAGGTTGCCCGTACCCGCCTCGCTGTCATCGCGTCGACGATCGGGTAGCGGTTCGACGTAGGCCCCGCCAGCCGCCTCGGCCGGATCGATCGCATCCGGGTCGCAGTCCGCGTACTGGTTGCAGTTCGGATTTGCGGCGCCGCCACACGGTGTGTTGGTCACGCACTCCACCTCGGGGGGTGCCTCTCCGTCCGCGAACGTGTACCAAAAGATGGCCGTCGGCTCGTTGTTGGCTTGCTCGAAGTAGTGCTCGGCCTCGACGGACACGATGCCGTCGACCTCTTCGAACTCGGCGTCGATCGGTTCCCCGGAGCTGCTGCTGCCATCGCCGACCGTGGTCGTGCTCGGATCGACGGTGGTACTCGTCGTCGTACTCGTCGTCGCTGGATTGGTCGTGTTGGTCGTCGAGGACGTACCGGTCGTCGAGCCGGCCGTGGTGCCCGCGGTCGTGGAGGCGGTCATGGCCGGTGTCGTTGTCGAAACATCCGTCGCCGAGCCAGCGCCGTCGGTGTCCGTTCCCGTGCCCTCGCCTCCCCCGTCGCATGCGACGAGCAGAAGCACCGTTCCCCAGACGAATTTCCGCATGGCACTACGGTAGCGCCGTTCGGCGGAAAGCGACGCGTTCTACGTCCGGAATTCCAGCAACCGGCCGAGGACTTTTGGTTGCGCGGGCTACAACGGCGTCAACCGAGACGTTCGGCCCAAGGTCCACGGTTCCACGCCCGCACGTGGACGTCGGCTCCTTCGCGCGACATCCACCGAGCATCGAGCCGCCGGATCGCCTCTCCGGGCTCGACGACGCGCCAAACATCAGCATCGGACCACAGCTGCAGTCGCGTCATGGACTCGTGGGCATCCTCTGCATCAAAGTCGACATGGACGTCAAAGGTCTCTCGCAGCCACGTATTCGCCGACGCGCGAAATGTCGCCATATCCTTGATGGACGAGTCTGCATACAACATCGCGTATCCCAAGAGCGCCTCCTTGAGTTCCTCGTGGCCGATGCTGCTGAGCAGTTGGTCGAGCACCCCTGCGTTGTTGGCGACGTTTTGATAGTAGAGATGATGCGTCATTTGAGACGCGCGCACGTGCTTGGCATGGCGGTAACCGAGAATCGACCGCACCGACAGGCCAATCGCCGCGATGATCGCTGCCCACAAGAAACCGGATGCGATCGCGGCCCCCTTGACGAGCACGGCCCACAGTTTGGTCGCAACACCGCCCAGCGCTCCGAGTCCACCACCGATGATCTTGAGCTTGTCCAGCCGGGTCATCTGTGGCTCGGCATGAGGCAGCAAGGCCTCGACATCCTCGAGCGGGATCTCCCGGAAGAGCTTCAACGCAACCTGCGTGGCCTCGGCTCCGCGATAGACGACGGCGAGACGCCGGAAGATCTCGATGCTGCGCTCTTCTCCTCTGAAGGGAGCGCGAATCGTCCGCACGGTCCGGCTCCGCGTTGCCCGGCCACGCACGTAGAGGTCCAAGAACGCCACCCGGTCGGGATTCACCCGGATTCGCATGCCGTGTGTACTCGCCAGGTGCAGCGTGGCCTCGAGTTGCCCTTCCTCGAGCGGCTCGTAGTTCGCCTTGTCCAGCAGGTACGCAACCATCGTGCGCAGCGCCTCGATCTCGGCGTCGAGCACCTCGGACTCGGCATCCTCTTCGTGCACGATGGTCTCTCGCGCAGGGTTCAAGGTTTCGTAGCGACGGCCGACCCGTCGCCGAAACGTCGCGGCCTCCTGAAGGATGACGTGTTCGAACGCCAACTCCAGCGGCTCGATCGTGTCAGAGACCGCGCCGAATCGGTCGGACTGCTCACCGAGCTCCGCCATGAGCTTGTCGATGCGGACCGGAATGTAGCGGTCGTCGGGCAGGGACTGCGTCATCGTCGACGTCCACCGCAGTGTGCCACGCACCTCGGCGATCGGACGTTCAGCGTGCGCAGGCGACAAACGTGATCGACCCACGGAGCGCGTGTACCCTGCAAGGCTCGATGGGCAGCCTCGCGGACGCGGCCGGAAAATTCGCCGAAAAGCTGGCCGACGTCCTCGACGTCTTCGACCTTTCATTCTTCGTGGCAGGCTCGGCCGCCCTGGGCGCGTTCTTGGTTTGGCTGTCGCACAACGGCGTCGACGTGCCCGAGGGGCTGTCGACCGACCGAGCGCTCGTCGCCGTGATCGCGGCGTACGTACTGGGCCTGGTCACCTATGCGATGGGCCGTGCGATGCGGAAGCTGGTGCTCAGACGAATCTACCGCCCGCTCGACACCGCCGCACAGATGGCGGAGTTGTTCGAGCGTCACAAGCTCGCGCGCGTTGCCGACTTCGCCGCCTATGCCCCGAACTGGACGGCGCTGTACAGCCGCCTTTGGGTCCTCGTACGCACCGACCCCGCGCTCCGCGAAACCTACGCCCTCGTCCGTCGCTATTGGGTTCTCGGCGCGGCCTATGACGGCATTGGCTGCGTCGCGCTGCTGTGGCTCTTCCCGCTGTGGGGCGGCCTCGACCTCGAGCTTCCGATTCAGGGCGTACTCACCGTCGGCCTCGTCGCCTCGGCGCTGCTCGCTTGGCGGCAGGCCTCGCAGTACCACATCTACCAAGTGGACGAACTCGCCGCCACGGCGGCCCACTGGCACATGCTGGACCCGTCGACGAGCGCCGAGCCGTTCATCCCCGCCGCGACATCGGTTGGCGTCGACGAAGAGTAGCGGGACTCAGCACGCCACTTCACAGCTGGTCACGCCACAGAGCGCGACGGCGGTCACCTGGTCATCGAGCCCGCACGCCAGCGCGCACGTCGACAGCTCCAGGCCCATCAACAAGCAGTCGTACGCGCAGCTGCAAACGTCGGAGGTGAGGCAGACCTCGAGCTGCATGCAGCAAGAGCTGCGAATGCACGTCACGCATTCGTCGTCCCCCTCCGCCGCCTCACACGCGTCGATCGGCGGCTGCGTCGAGCCGGTCGACGCCGTCCCTCCCGTCGAGCTCTCGCCAGAGCTGGTTCCATCTGAGCCACCGGACGACCCGCCGGTCGCGCTCGCCATGCCGTCGGAACCGTCAGTGGCGCCGGTGGACAGGATCGGCTCTTCCGAAGCTTCGCTATCCGCGCCGTCGGTCATCACGCCAGCCGGCGGCCCGAGGGACGTCGCGAACATCGGCGACGGATCATTCCCTTCCGCACAGCCGACGCACGCCAGCGCCAACAGACCGATCCCCCAACTACGCATCCCCCTGACAGTCTACACGGCTCATTGCGTTGTCCGGATCACCTGTCGGGCCTCTGCTCGGAAGCGCGCCGCACGGGAAATGACATCGGCGTGACCGGACAACGCCCTCGATCTGGTGTCATACAGAGTGAGGGAGAAACCGATATGCTCCGACACTGCTTCCAACGCTTCCTGCCCATCGTCACGCTCGCCGCCACGATGAGCGGAATCGCGCTTGCGCCGGCAGCGTCGAACGCGGCGGACACGAGCCAGGCCCAGACCTATTCGGTTGCAGTGGTCAAAGTATCGGTTCGCGAGGCCAACGGACGCGTGTACCGGGCCAAAACCCGAGCGATCCGGATGGGCGACGCTGCGTCGTTCGACATCGTCTCCGACCTGCATCGCCATACGGTCGAAGTCTCCGCCGAGGGTGGCGCCGCCGAGGTCTCGTACGCCCGGGACGGAGGCGCGATTACGCAAGATCGCAGCAGCCTGTCGCGCCGAATTCGCGTGTTCGAGCAAGACGGCCACCGGGTCGCGATCGAAATCGTCCCCACCGTCGTGACCGTCGGCGTTCAGTAGCAGACGACTGGCTTGCTGCCCGATAATCCCGCTATCCTCCTGTAGCGGGGGTTACGGGTTGTTCGGGAAGAGCACTTTTGTTTTGCGTGGGCTGCGAGGACCGCACGCCCATGCCATCTACGTCTTGGAGTCGGAGTCCACCATCTTCGGCCGGGCGGCCACGGCCGACGTTCAGGTCCTCGACCAGCGCGTCTCGAGGCGGCACGCGGTGCTGCAGCTGCGCGACGGCACGGCGACCATCGAGGACCTCGGCAGCCACAACGGAACGACGATCAATGGGCAGGTCGTTCGGGAGCAGCAGACGTTGCGCCCCGGCGACCGCCTTTGCATCGGTGTTGCGGAATATGCGTTCGATGAGCTCAAGCAGCGGGTTCTGACGTCCGCGGTCTTCCTCAACAAGCTCACCACGCGCGAGACGCTCGGTGCGACCATCGTCCGGCGCGTCGCGAAGGAGATTCTCTCCTCGCCGACCGCTGAAATGCCATCGCAGCCAGCCGGTCGCGTTCCGGCCCACCCCGCTCAGAAAGTCACGGCCCGGGCACCCGGCTCACTGCGCCGCGAGCCGGCCTACCTCGCCGAAGCCAGGGCTCGGGCGATCGACGTTCCACCGGCCCATCCGGATGACCCCAAGGCCAAGACCGTCGAGCTGCCCGCTCAAGACACACAACCCGAGGCTGCTCTGCCGCCCCCACCTGCGCCCGCTTTCGGCCCTCCGCCTCCCGCAGCGCCCGGACTTCCCGAGATCGAGGTACCCGAACTCGGGGAGCTCTTGCGCACGCAATACGGAGGACCCCAGCCGGCAACCGACGTCGAGTTTGCGACCGAACCCCTCGACCCTCGCACCCAGCGTCTTCACACTCCGGCGCCGACCAACACTGCCGACGTTCGACCGCATGGGGAACGAGCCCGCGCCGGCGATGCCACGCTGCACGATGGGCCGAAGATCCGGCCTCCGGTTGCCGCGCGACCACCCGACCCCCCCGTATCCGACCACGTCGGCCTCGAGGCGGCACTGCGCACGGTGGACGCCGTCGTTCGTCTGCTTCGACTTCGCAACCGCGAGGGCGACGGAGCGCCACTGAAGATCCACGATCGCGAACGCTTGCGAAAGCTCGAGAGCGCGTTGCGAGAGTCCCGGCGCGGTGGCGCAAACCGGCGACGATGGAGCCGCCTGCCCTGTCGACTCGCTGCACAGGTCGGAGACGCCCAGGACACCGCGCGCGTCGTCGACATCGGCGCGGGTGGCCTTCGCATCGTGGGCAGCGAACTTCCTCTCGTTCCCGGCGACGAGATCACCGTTCGCGTCCTGCTCGGCGAGGGCCGGCTTGCCCGCGTTGCCGTGTTCGCCTGCAGAGTGGCGTGGGTCGACGCAGCCGAGAGCGCGTTCGGAGCCATCTTCGCCGGCCCCGCTCGGTGGGAACTCGCCGGCTGACCCGCCGGACTCTGACAGTCCACTCTGACAAATTCGTCATGGCAGTTTGATCTGCCAGTCAGGTGCGGGTGTGTTAGCTTGGCCTCGCGACGTTTGCCGACGTCGTTTGGATTGCTTTGGCTGTGCCCCCTTTGGGCACTCACCTGAATTGGATGATATTGATGAATCGTAGAAACCTGCGTCGTTCTGCGACCGCAACGGGAGCGTGTGCCCTGTCCGCGGCTGCACTGGTCTTCACCACCACCGCCCTCGCCCCCTCGCGCGCCGATGCGTGCGGCTGCCTCTCGCCTCCAGACCCCGTCGCGCTCGACACCGACAACTTCGCGGTGAACCAGCAGGCCGAGCAGATCATCTTCGAGGTCGGCGAGGAAACGGTCAGCGCCCACGTCCAGATCCGCTACGCCGGAGATCCCGAGCAGTTCGCGTGGATCGTCCCGGTCCCGAACGTGCCCGACCTCGAAATCTCGCACACGATCGCCTTCGGGATGGTGGACGAGGGAACCTCGCCCGTCGCCTTCAGCCGCTACGAGTCACTGTGCCCGGTCCCCGAGTATCAGTGCGAGCGTCACCCCACGCCCGATTGCGAACTGCCGTGGGACGACGACCACGGCGCGGGTACGACCGATCCCACCGGCGGCGACTCGGACGGTGGAGATCCGGGCAGTCCGCCTAGCGGCGTCGACGTCATCGACATGCAGACCGTCGGCGACTACGAGACGGTCACGTTCACCGCCGACGACGCCGCGCTCGCCGTAGACTGGCTGCAAGAGAACGGTTTCATCGTCAACGAGACGATGACGCCGTACATGCAGCCGTACATCGACGGAGGCATGGTCTTCGTCGCCGCCAAGTTGGTCGCGGGCGCCGGCGTCGACTCGATCAAGCCACTGAAGATCACCTACGACGGCACGCAGCCGATGATCCCGCTGCAGCTCACCGCCGTCGCAGCCGAGCCGCACATGACCGTGTCGGCGTTCATCTACTCCGACGAATCCTTCGCTCCCGTCGACCATCCGCTCATCGACCTCGACGCGGGTCGCATCGGCAGCGACCGCAACGGTCGCATGAACTACCCGATGGTGCTCGCGGCCTCGATCGACGAAGCCGGCGGCGATGCGTTCGTGCGCGAGTACGAGGGCGAACCGATTCGCCCCCGCTTCGACGACGACAGCGGCTGCTGCGGAGGCTCGGACTTCTGCGGCATTGCCGACGACGCGCAGTGCCAGTGCCCCGGCAGCGAATGGGACGCGCTGGACTGCCAGGCAATCGACGGGCTGCTCGACAGCATCGAGCTCACCAACCGGCTCGCCGACGAGCACACGGTACTCACGCGCCTGACCACGCGACTGTCCCCCGAAGAGATGACCTTCGACCCGATGTTCGAAGGCGTCGGTATCCCAGATTCACCGCAAGGTCGACTGCAGCTCGAAGGAACACAGTACGGCCTCGACGCCTGCGAAGATGACGTCATCGATCAGTTCGCGTACGCCCAGAATCTGCGGCAACAGCAGTGCACCGCGATGTACTGCGGCGAAGGAGCCTGCGTGGTCGGACATTCGGGCGAAGCGGGCTGCGACTGCAACGACGGCTTCGTTGCCAAGAGCTTCACCGACTACGACGGCCAGCCCTCGATCACCTGCGTGCCCGAAGTCGGCCCGGTCGACCTCGGCCTCACCACCGAACTCCCCGATGTCTGTGCGGGCTACGACTGCGGTAGCGGTACGTGTGTGGCCGTGGGTGGGTTCCCAACGTGCGACTGCGCCGACGGAGATGCCGCAACGTTCGACCAGACGCTCGGAACCGTCATTTGCCTCGGCGACAGCGAGCCCGTGGGCGACCCGGGTGCGAACAACTACACCGGCCCGCTGCAAGACCTCGAAGTCTGCGCTCCCCCGCCGCCATCATGCGGAGAGTTCGGCTGGCTCGTCGAAGCCGACCACGAGGGCATCCACGGGGTGATGTGCGAGAGTTCCACGCCTTCCGCGGAACAGCTCGAGATCCCCGAGCCGCCGACGTGCGAAGACATCTACGGCGAGACGGCCACCGCGGTCGGCGAGGACGACGACGCAGATGGCTCGGGGGGCGGCTGCAGCAGCACCGGGTCGGCCGGTGGGCTCGGCTCGGCCTTCCTGTCTTTGCTGCTGCTCGGTACGTTCCGACTGCGCCGTCGGAAGTAGCGCTGCACCTCGTAACGTCGCGGCCTTCGGTGGAGTACCGTGGGCCGCGATGAAGTTTTATTGGGGCAGCGGAAGTCCGTTCGCGTGGCGAGCCATGCTCGCGTTGATCGTCAAAGGCGTGGAGTTCGAAGATGAGCTCCTGCAGTTCTCCAAGAAGGAGCACAAGACGCCGGAGTACTTGGCGATCAACCCGCGCGGCAAGGTCCCGGCACTGGTCGACGGTGAGACCGTCGTGGCCGAGTCGCTTGCGATCCTTGCGTACATCGACCGCAAGATTCCCTCCCCGCCGCTGTGGGGCGAGACCGCAGCCGATGCGGGCCGCATCGCGCGGCTCGTGGCCGAGCACGAGAACTACCTCGGCAAGGCTGCGATGGGCGCCCTCGGCCCGGTGTTCCGCGGCAAGGCAGCCGAGAAGGCCGAGTCGATCCGCGCATCCAACGAAGAGCTGCGCGCCGAACTCGATCGGTTCGAAGCCGCGCTGGGCGAAGGACCGTGGTTCGGTGGCGCGCACGTGAGTGCTGCGGATATTGTGCTCTACCCCACGCTCATGCTCATCGAGCGGGTCGCCGCGCACCCGGACAGCACCGAGCACGCTCTCGGCTTTCCTGCCTTTGCACAGACCCATCCGGCCCTTCAGACATGGAAAGAGCGGTTCACCGCACTGCCGGGAGTTGAGCGCGCGCACCCGCCCCACTGGAAGAGCTGAGCGACTGGTATTGTCTCCCCGGATGCGAAGTGAAGCCTGCAGCCTGGGGATGCTGCTCATGGCGCTGAGCGTGGTTGCGTGCTCGTTCGATACGGGGAGCGCAGCAAGCACGAACGGCGAGTCGCTCGGCAGGTCCGAGTCGTCGGCAAGCGGAGGCCGCGGCGAAAGCTCCGACGACAGCTCTGGCGAAGACACCGTCGACAGCCAAGGGGGCTCAGCCGATGAAACGTCCGGCGACGGCGGCTCGGCGATCACGGGCGACGACCCAGGGACCTGCGAAGGTCCCTGTGCTGCCGACGTACCGGGCGGTTGGGACGGCCCGTTCTACGTGGCGACTGCGGACGGCGAGCCCGCCGCATGCCCCGAAGGCTTTCCGCAACAGGACGTTCGGTTCGCCGACCTCGTCGCCCCGGACCCCATGTGTACCTGCCAGTGCGAGGCGGTCGAAGCAAACTGCGGTATCAGCTACACGCTGCACGCCGGCAGCTTCTGCACCGTCTCGCTCGGTTCGGGCACGCTCGGCGACGGTGAGTGCAACCTCCACGGTACGCCGATCGCCGGTACGGTCCACGTCAACTCGCAGCTGATCGGAACCCCGGGCTCTTGCAACCCCTTCACCAACGACGCCGTTCCCGACGCGAGCTGGGCATCGTCGGTCACCGTATGCATGGCCCCGTCCGGCATTGGAGAATGCGAGCAGGGGCGCTGCGCCGCGGCCGTCCCAGACTCCTTCGACGGTGAACTGTGCATCTCGAAGGCAGGCGAGCACGACTGCCCTGACTCCGCATACACGGCGCGACAGATGAACTACGCGGGCCTCGATGACAGCCGCGGTTGCAGCACCTGCAGCTGCGGTACCAGCGGCGGCGAGTGCCAGGCCACACTCACCGGACATGCGAACGGCGACTGTACTGGAAGCACCGACAATGTCGACGTTGGAGACTGCGATGGCTTCGGGGTGAACCTCGGCGACTATGGACTCAGCGCAACGTTCACTGGCGGCGTGCCGACCTGCGCCTCTTCTGGGGGTGAGCCCATCGGTGCCGCCACGCCCACCGGCCCCGTCACGGTCTGCTGCGCGGGCTAAACCCACGGAAGAATGCGGGCCAGGGCGTCCGCAGTGAGTTCGACCCCCGACGCCAGCCGCATCGTCACGGCACGTCCCTTCCCTGCGACCCGTCGCAGCTCGGTGGTCAGCACGCGAAGTCGGTCATAGGTTGCGATGTCGAACTCGACCGGCAGCGGCTTCACGCTGGGCCGGGTATCGCCGTCGGCACGCCGCGAAACTCGACCTCCGCGCAACAGCAGCGTTCGCACGGCGCCGTCGTCATACGTGACGGCGGAGTTGGCAAGTCGTCGCAGCCAGGCCGCGCGGCGCAGTTCCAGCGAAAAGAACACCAGCGTGTCCTCTAGCCGCCGCAGCACGCGGTCTGCGTCCCAATGTTCTTCGCCCTCGTCCCCTTGGAAGTCCTCGTCCTTGCGAGCCTGGCTGTTCCAGCGACGAATGCCAGCGGTGGCAAACGATGCACGTGATCGAGTCGCACCCGGGTTGCGAGCCTCGAACATCATAAGGCCTTTCTCGAGGACGGCGTCGGGCAGCGTCTCGGGCGTCCACCCGAACGCACGCGTGATCGTCTCTGTCTCCCGATCTCCTGCAAGCAGCCCATGCAGCCCGACGTATCTCTGCTGCCGCCACGACGAGGGCAATGGTCCCACCGGACGTGCATCACTGGCCTCCGGCGCCGCGTCGAGCAAGTCTCGCGAAACGAAGCACGGCTCCCGAGCTTCTTCGAGCAGCGCCATGTTGTACGGCGGCTGCAGCATCTTGATCGTGTCGGTCTCGAGCAACGCCGCTTCGAGCGGGGTCGCCGTCGGGGTGACGTCGAGGTCGCGGACCTGGGAGAGCAGCTCCAGCATGCGCTCGTTGCGACCGGACTGCTTTTGAAAGTAGCTGTTGACCCGCCGCTTCAGCGAAGTCGCCTTGCCCACGTACAGGATGTCGCCGTTGGTCCGCAGCATCCGGTACACCCCTGGCCGATCGGGCACGGCCAGCCGTGTTTCTTTCGGAATGGGAAAGACGCGCTTCTTGCCGCGCTTGGGGGCAGCGGTCCCGGCGAACGCCATTGCGTCATCCCACGTGTGCACGTCACGCTCGGCGAGCATGTCGACGAGATGCCGCCACACGAAGGCGGTGGCGTGGACATGGTCTTCGCAACGCCGGAGCTGGTCGACGCCGTATCCGAAATATCCGGCCAAGGCCCGGAGTCCACGGCGCGGCAACTCGGGTAGTAACCGTCGAGCGACCTCGAGCGTACACACCGAGGCGAACGGCAGCGTCTGCTCGGGCTCGATTCGAGGCTGCAAAAACGAGTGCTCGAAGCGCGCGCAGTGAATCACCGCTCGAGCAGGCGCACGTGCGTTGCACTCCCCGACGAAGGTGGTCCACACATCATCCACGTCGGCGGCGTTCTCGAGGTCGTCCTCCTCGATCCCGGTCACGCGGGTGATGATGCGGGGCAAGGTCGCCCCCTCGGGAAGTTCGAGCAAATGAGCCTGCACCGTCACGCTCTCTCGCGACGCCTTCGTCCAGGCCCAGCCCAGCTCGAGCAGATGGCCGTGCGCCGGTGATGCACCCGTGGCCTGAGCATCGAGCACGAGCACCTCGAGGTCGCGCAGCGTCACCGCGCGAGGCTACCCCGACCCGGCTGCGCTGCGCGCTCGACCATTCGGGCGGGGGCGCGTAGCAATCCCAGCGTCCCCCCGTAGACTCCCCACGATGCGACGTCTCGCTTGCCTCGCCCTGCTGCTCACCGCCTGCTCCGGCTCCCCGTCCGAGCCGGCGTCCACGCAAGAGCCTGCATCTGCGCAGGAGCCTGCCTCCGCAGATGCGCAGCCCAAGGTACAGCGGGGCGCAGCGGAAGCTCCAGCCAACCAGCAGTTCGCCTACTTCGCGGGCGGCTGCTTCTGGGGCGTCGAGTACTACCTCGAGCAGATGGATGGCGTGCTCGATGTCGAGTCAGGCTACATGGGTGGCCACGTCGACGAACCCACCTATGAGCAGGTTCTCTCGCACACCAGCGGCCACCTCGAAGCGGTCCGCGTTCGCTACGTGCCGAGCAAGGTCAGCTACCGCGAACTCGCCAAGCGCTTCTTCGAGATCCACGATCCCACGCAGACGGATGGGCAGGGCCCTGACATCGGCAACCAGTATCTCTCCGCCGTCTTCTACATCGACGATTCACAGAAAGCCGATACCGAAGCGTTGATCGGCCAACTCCGCGAACGCGGATATGACGTCGCGACCACGCTACGAGAAGCCGACACGTTCTGGATCGCGGAGGGCTATCACCAGGACTACTACGCAAAGACGGGCAAAAAGCCGTATTGCCATGCCCGGGTTCGGCGCTTCGATGACTAACGCCAAGGTCGCACGCGAACCCACCCGGCATCGTGCGGGCGCAGCGAACGCATCCGCATCGGGTGCCACCCGTCCTACCGGTGGGGAAAGGAGCGGGCCCCAACCGGAATCGTGGTGCCCACGCCCCGATTCGACACATCAACCAAGCCATCTTGCGCATTTTCGCGAGCCCGGCGGGGTTTGGACCCCCCCACAGCTGGATGTCCATGGGCGACATAGTCTAAAACGAGAGCGTCGTGATGTTGCGTCGCGTAGCTTGATTGGTATCGGACGGATGACGGAAATGAAGGCCGAGGCCGGCCCGCGACTCGCTTGTTTCTATGTCGTGCGCGGTCCGTTTGCGGGCACGATTTTGGAGGTTCGACGCCGCACCGTGGTCGGCCGTGACCCCGCTTGCGACATCGCGCTCCCCGACGCGAGCATCTCTCGCGAACACGCGATCTTCCTCGACGATGGCGTCCTGCTGACCGTGGCCGACGTCGCCAGCACCAACGGCACCTTCGTCAACGGTGTGCAGATCAAGAAGCCGACCGAGCTGAGCATCGGCGACACGATTCGGCTCGGGAGCTGCGAGCTCGAGTTCATCGAGCGTCGGCAGCAGCGCGACTTTCCGGCGTATCGCGAGACCCGTAAGAACCTCGCCGTCGAGATCCGGCGTGCCGGTGCTTACTCGGCGCAGCCCGGCGAAACCACCGAGCGGTTCCCCAAAAAGCCGGGCAGCTAACCCGGCTGCCAACCCAGCTGCTGAGCTGGCCGCTGCGTCGACGCGCGTGGTACCAGCGGCCATGCGCATTCACGGCGTCGTCGGCTTGACCTTGGTGATGGCATGCGGGAGTGACCCCGCGCCCGAAGCGAACGGAAGTTCCGGAGCGGCTGCCGATACGGGGAGCACGACGGCGGAGGCGTCCGCGAGCAGCGGCACCACGGCTGTCGACGAGCCGAGCAGCTCCAGCAGCACGGGCGAGGCTGGCCCACTCTTCCCTCCGATGGGTCCCCTCGACCTCGACGATGGGGCGGGCAGTTTCCGCTTCGGGGCTGCGAGCGCGGCGACCCAGATCGAAGACCAGAACCCCAACGTGGACTGGTACGTGTGGACGCTCCCACAGCCTGAAGGACTCGGTGAGGGCGAGTTCGTCGGCGACGCAGCGCGCGGCTTCTCGATGGCGCTGGCGGACGTCGAGCTGACTGAACAGCTTGGACTCGACAGCTACCGCTTCAGCATCGAGTGGGCGCGCATCGAACCCGCACGGGACGAAATCGACGAAGCAGCGCTTCAGCACTACAGCGACTTCATCGACGAGCTTCTCGCCCGCGGGATCCAGCCGCTCATCACGGTCCATCACTTCTCCAACCCGATCTGGGTCGACGACCCGCGCGACGTCGAATGTGAAGACGGCCCCACCGACATGAACCTGTGTGGATGGAATCACCCCGAAGGCGCGCCGCTGATCCTCGAGGAGTTCGAGGAACACGCCACCCTTCTCGCCCAGCGCTTCGGGGACCGGGTCGACGAGTGGGCAACCGTGAACGAGCCCATCAACTATACGCTGGCTGGCTACGGCCTCGGGGTGTTCCCGCCGGGCAAAAACGGCCTGCTCACCGACTTCGACGGCACCTTCGTCGCTGCCGTGCGCAACTACGTTCGAGCGCATGTCACCGCATACGATGCAATCAAGGCGGCGGACACTAGCGATGCCGACGGTGACGGGCAGGCCGCCGCCGTTGGCTTCACGAAGGGTGCGATCGAGTGGGTTGCCGCGAGCGGCAACGAGATCAGCGAGGCCCAGAGCGACATCGACGCGCGCGACCGCGTCGACTACCTCTACCACCACCTCTTCGTCCGGGCCGTGCTCGAAGGAGCGTTCGACCCCGACCTGGACGGCACGCTCGACGAACCGCACCCCGAATGGGAGGGCAAGCTCGACTGGCTGGGACTTCAGTACTACCTGCGTGCGGGGGTCACGTCGAATCCAGGTCTGTTGCCCGTGGTGCAAGCGACGCCCTGCTTCGGAGGCTTCGATCTCGGCAGCTGTGTGCCGTTCCTCGACGACACGTACTACGTGCCCGCGATGAACTACGAGCACGATCCCAGCGGGTTGTATCGGCGCCTCATCGACTTCGGCGCCCGTTACCCTGACCTGCCGATGTGCGTCAGCGAAGGAGGCATCGCCACTGAGGTCGATGCACGCCGTTCCGAGAACGTGGTGCGCTCGCTCGAAGGCATCGCGCGCGCCCGGGCCGAGGGCGTCGACGTGCGCGGCTACTATCACTGGAGCCTGACCGACAACTTCGAGTGGGCCGAAGGCTACGAACCGCGCTTCGGCTTGTTCCACGTCGACTACGATACGTACGAGCGAAGCCCCACCGATGCGGTCGGCGTCTACGCGGAGATCACAGCGGCCCGCGACCTGCCTGAAGCCCTCGTCGCGGACCATGGCGGAGAGGGCCCGATGACACCCGAGCCCCCGGCCGAAAAGAAATAGGCCTACGGCTCGAGTTCGTGCCCCGTGACCACGCGAGTCTCGGGATATTGCGCCACGAAGGTCCGAAGCTGCGTGAGCGCCTCGGCGTTGCCGGCTTGGTCCTCGGTGTACCAGCCCGGCTCCACGCCGTGCTGCCAGCCCCACAGCGTGTGGCACGTGTCGCCAAGGAAGAGCACCGGGCCGTTCTTGCCGTTGACCAGGTAGGCCATGGCGCCGGGAGTGTGACCAGGCATGGGCAGCGCCCAAATCGAGCGATCGCCCAGAACGTCGATCGCCCGGTCGAAGGGGGCGAGTGGAACTCCGTCGACGTCCCGGAACCCCTCGAGCGCGGGTCGACCGGCGTACAGACGCTCGTGGCCTCGTCGCAGAACCAAATTGATGAGCGCTCTGCTCGTGGGCTCGCGTTCGCCGACGTAGACCGGCACGTCCGGGGCGATGTCCGGCAGACCGAGCACGTGGTCGAAGTGGGTGTGGGTGAGCAGCACGCCGGCAAGGTCGAGCTCCAGGCGCCTCTGGAGTGCGGCTGTATCTTCGATCGGGATCAACGTGTCGAGAAGGCCGTCCACCACCCCGCGGATCGCCTCGGACTCGCCGCGCGCGAGCGTGTCGTCGATGCCAGTGTCGATCAGCCAGTCTCCGCGCTCGGGGTGACGGATGACCCCGACATGCAGCGAGATCATCATCGGTCCCCGCGGGAGCTTTGCGGCCTTCGCCGTCGGGTGCTTGAAGTTGATCAACCCCTGACGCTTCGCCATCCACAGCGCCGCAACCTCGACGCGCACCGTGGCCTCCGACGGCTCAGCCAACACCTCGTCCCAGCTGGCCGGCGCGGTGGGGGTCACGGCACGTGGCGGTGGGGAAGGTTCGAGGGCATGCGGAAGCCCGTGGCAGCCCGTGAGTAGAGCAAGGGAAGCGACGAGCGCTTGGCGCATCGCGCTCAAGCTAGCAGCCTTGCGCGGCGTCGGCAGCCTCGGCCGCGCACGCGCGCAGGGCATCCGCCATCTCAGGCGCCGTCGGGTCGTGCTCCGCCGCAGCCTTCTGCAAGGCGCTCATCCACGCCGGCAGGTCAGCACACGCGATGCTCGAGGGGTCGCAGTAGTCTTCGGGCGCGTAGACGGATACCGGCAGACAATGGGCATCCAGCGTGCCCTCGCAGTCGTCTACGGGCTCGCAGTCGCATGCGTCTTCGCTTGCGGAGCAGGTCACCGTCGAGGAGAGACAAGGACCACCGTACACCCGCGGATAACACGACTCGCCCGTCGCGCAATCCGCATTGGATGCGCACGGAACCCGGGGACATCCTCCGTGGTTGTACAGCGCAGGGGGACCCCCGCATGTCCACACGTCACAAACGGCGCCGTCCCGGCAGCCGGGCTCGAGCTGCTCGCACGTCGACAGCTCGGGTGCGACGCCCTCGTCCGCCTCCCCGTCGACTGCACCCATTTCGACTTCGTCCTCGCTCGACGGGCCGGTCTCGGCGTCGTCACAGCTCACCATCACCACGGCGGCGACACACATCGCCGCCACACGCATCCATCCTCGATGCATCGTCCTACCTACACTTTGTCAGCCAGCCCCAACCCGAGCTGCGCATCAGCAGCATGGGAGGACGTTTCTCGCAGCGCAAGAGCGACAAGGATGTCGCGGGTGGGGTATGCGTCCAGCATGGAGCTTCCGCGCCCGCGCAATCGTTCCCGCCGCTTCGACGTCGTCCTTTGGGGCGCCACCGGATTCACCGGCAAGCTCACCGCGGAGTACCTGCTGCGCCGCCACGGCGGCGAGGACATCCGGATCGCGCTCGCGGGTCGTAACGCCGCCAAGCTCGAGGCGGTCAAGAAGGAGCTCGTCGAAATCGACCCCGCGGCGGAGCGCTTCGAGCTGCTCACGGGCGACAGCCACGATCGCGCCTCGCTCGACGCGCTCGCCTCTCGAGCAGAGGTCGTTTGCACCACCGTCGGCCCGTATGCCAAATACGGTGCAGACCTCGTCGCAGCGTGCGTAGAGGCAGGCACCGACTACTGCGACCTCACCGGTGAGCCGCAATTCGTGCGCCGCATGATCGACGCGCACCAAGCCCGCGCGACCGAAACCGGTGCCCGGATCGTGCACTGCTGCGGCTTTGATTCGATCCCCTCCGACATTGGAACGTGGACACTGGTCAACGAGGCGAAGGAACGCTTCGGCATCAATCTCGACGAGGTGAAGCTGATCACCGGCCGCATGAAGGGCGGCGTCTCTGGCGGCACGATCGCAAGCATGATGCAGGTCATCGACGAAGTCCGAGAGGACCGCAGCATTCTCCGAAAGATCGGCAACCCGTACGGCCTCAACCCCGAGGGCGAACGAAAAGGACCCGACATCGGCGATCAGAAGGGCGTGCGCTACGACGAAGACCTTCCGGGCTGGACCGCGCCTTTCGTGATGGCCTCGATCAACACCCGCGTGGTCCGCCGCAGCAACGCGCTGATGGGCTATCCGTATGGTCGTGACTTCCGATACTCCGAGTGCTCCGGCACCGGCGGCGGGCCCAAAGGCCTGATACGGGCCGCCTCGCTCGCGGGCGGCGTGGCGGGCATCATGGCCGGCGCCTCATTCGGGCTCACGCGGAAGCTGCTGATGACCAAGCTGCCGGCTCCCGGCCAGGGACCGAGTCGGGACGAGCGAGAACGCGGCATGTTCGAGATCCACCTCATCGGCAAAGGCCGCAATGCCTCGGGTCGACCGGCATCGATTCGCGGCAAGGTCGTAGGACGAGCGGACCCCGGCTACGGCGAAACGGCCAAGATGTTGGGCGAATCGGCGCTGTGCTTGGCTCTCGATGGCGACGCTCTCGACACGCCCGGCGGCATTGGAACGCCCGCCTTCACGATGCGCTCGCACCTGCTCGACCGTCTACGGGCACAGGGCATGGAGTTCACCGTCGGCGAGCCGATCTGACATCGGCGTCGCGGTCTGGGACCGCGGTCTGACACCGATGTCAGAGACAGAACGCTCGTCGGAAAAACGGGCGTTCGGGACCTCTCAGTGGTAGCCTAGCCGCGGTTTTTGGGAGCAAGGCTTGCGCTCAGCCAGATTGGTCTCTTCGATGAAAAAACTCGCTCTTTCTTGTGCGGCGCTCGCTGGCGCCTTCGTCCTCGCGACCCCTCAAAAGGCTGAGGCCTGCGGCGGCACCTTCTGTGATGCTGGCCCCACCGCGATGCCCGTCGATCAGACCGGAGAGAACATTCTCTTCGTGATGGGCGAGGACTACACCGAAGCCCACATTCAGATTCAGTACGACCCCTCCGCCCCAGCCGAGGAGTTCGCGTGGGTCGTTCCCCTGACCGAGCTGCCGGAGTTCGGCGTCGGCTCCGACCCGTTCTTCGATGCGGTCCTGAACTCGACCGTTCCGCAGTACGGCTTCCAGAACGCCTTCACGGGCCAAGAGTGCGGCGGTGATACCGACGGCGGCGACGACGGAGGCTTCACCAGCGGCGACCCGACGGACACCGGAGCAGGCGGAGGCAGCACCAGCGGCGCCGACGACGGCGAAGACCCGGGTCCCGAGATTCTCCTCAACGAGGTGGTGGGCGCGTTCGAGATCACCGTCCTTCAGAGCAAGTCACTCGAAGAGCTGACCACCTGGCTCGACGACAACGGCTACGCCCAAGACGAGAACGCCAACCCGATCATCGAAGAGTATCTGAGCGAGGGCTACATCTTCGCGGCGTTCAAGCTCACCAATGACGCCGAGACGTCCGAGATCCACCCGATCACCCTTCGGTTCCCCAACAATGAGGCCTGCATCCCGCTCCGCCTCACCCGTATCGCGGCGGTCGACGACATGGACATCCGGTCGTTCTTCCTCAGCGACAGCCGGGTCGTTCCGAGTACCTACAAGCACGTGCTCGTGAACCCGCTCAAGCTCGACTGGCCCTCGTCGGCCAGCAACTATAAGTCGGTCATCACCCAGGCCGTCGATGCAGACGAAGCCAACGGCCGCGCGTTCGTGACCGAGTACGCAGCCGGCAGTGACATCGTGCCCACGTTCGGCCTCTTCAGCGAAAGCTGGGACGCGACACCGTTCGGCGCGGTCGACCCCGTCGGCGTCATCGACCTCCTCGAGGCTCAGGGCTTGATGACCTGCTTCGAAGACGGCGGAGGGTTCGGCACCAGCACCGGTGGCGGAACCGACGGCGGAGACGGAACGAGCTGCCAGTACAACCATCCCCTACTGCGCAGCCTTCTTCAGCGCTACCTGCCGGTGCCCGAGGGCGTGAACGAGGTCGACTTCTATGGCTGCCTCGCGTGCTACCAAGACAGCATCGATGCCGATGCGTGGGACGGTGCGTTGTTCTCGGCCGACCTCACTTCCCGCATCATCGAGCCAGGCGCCAACGCCCTCGACGCCTTGCAGTCGTTCCCGACCCTGACCCGCATGTACACAACCATCTCGCCGGGCGAGATGACCGAAGACCCGTTCTTCTTCGAGAACCCCGACCTCGAGCCGGTCGACCTCACGTTCCAAGTCGCCCAGCGCGGTACGGGCTGCGGGTCCTCCATCATCTGGACGCTCCCCGACGGCCGCGAGGTGTACGCCCCCGGCTCGAACTGGCCCTCGTTCGATGACGAGATGCCCTGGGAAGAAGAAGTTGCAGAGATGGGCAACGCCGGCGCACCGATGGTCCTCGTGAACCAGACGGAGAACATCAACACGCAGCTCGCCACGTACAACTGCGCGTTCAACTACCCCTCGGCCGAAGAGTGTGGCAACGCGGGTGAAACCGATGGTGCCGACACCGAGGGCGGATCCGACAGCGCGGACGATACCGCGGGAGACACCGCAGCCGATGGCGGCAGCAGCAGCAGCGCCGGCCAAGATACCGCGCTCGACGACGACGGCGGCTGCAGCTGCACCACATCGAACGAAGGCGGTCCAGGCGTACTGCTCTTCAGCCTGTTCGGACTCGCGGCGCTGCGTCGCCGTCGCTGAGCTGGTCCGTTGAGACACACGGCGAGTGCCTTCGGGTGCTCGCCGTTTTTCGTGGTCCGACCGCGTGGGCGCCGCTTAGTAGCGCCGCAGGAACGAGGCCGGCACCGACGCCACCAGCCACACGCCGTTGGGGGCACGCCGAAACGTGAAGCCGCCAGCGATCATGGCTGTCGCGTCGACGAGAAACAGAACAGGCGTGCCGCGACGCGCTGCGACGACGCGCGCAGTCCCCTCATCTTCGCTCAAGTGAACATGATGTCGGTGACCCGGCCGGAGTCCTTCGGCCTCGATCGATCGGACGAATCGGTCGACCGTGCCGTGAAAGAGCACCGCAGGTGGGGTCGTCACCGGATGGTCGAGTTCAACATCGACGGAGTGACCCTGGAGTGCGCGCACCTGCGACCGATCGTCGTTGAAGGCGTACCGTTGCTTGCCGGCCACGTCCACGAGCCCGACGAGCTGCGCGTGCGAGATCGGCGTCCCGTGCCGCGCCAGCGCTTGCAGCAACGTATCGATGTCAACCCAACCCTGCGCATCGAGTTCGATGCCGATGCTGTCGGGGCGATGTCGCAGGACGTACGCGAGCATCTTGCTCCGCTCGACGTCACTCACGAAACAACCTCGAACCGCAGGGGTGGCGTGCCGCGCCGCTTGCGAAGCCACTGTAGACTCGCGCGCACCGAGGGCCGCCGAACGAGCCTGAGCTCCGCCCGCCGCTTGCCGGGAAAGTCGGTCAACGCCAGCCCCATCACCAGCGTGAGAATGCCCTGACCGGGCAGGACGAGCATCGCAACGCCCGCGGCGATCAGTGCAACGCCGAGCAGGTTGCGGGCCAGGCGGACGATGAATCCACGCGGGGGACGCGGGGCGCGGTCAGGCGCGAAATGATCGACCGGGAGGCGCGCGACCACCCACGGAATCGCAACGAGCGTCCCGACGAAGAACACGATCGAGACCACCCCGAGCGCAGTCCACACGCGCGGGTCGGCGACCCATGCCTGGAGAGAATCCACCGCCCGTAAATCGTACCAGGCCGGGCACGACGCTCGTGCCACGCGTTGTACTCTGTGTCCATGCGCTTGATTTTGACTTGGATGATCGGAGGGACGCTCGCGTTCAGCGTCGGATGCAGCGACGACGGCGTGCCTCAAAGCGACACGTCGGCGACCGATGGTTCGTTCTCTTCCACGAGCGGCGACCCGGGCGGGACTGCGGCGGGCGAGAGCGATGGCGACACCGCATCGGGCGGCTCGGCCACAGACCCGACGGACTCGACGGGTCCGTCCGACAGCGGCGGGACGACCGGAGCGGACGACGGCACAACCGGCGGTACCGGAAGCTCGACCGGCCCGGATACCGATACGGATACAGATACAGATACCGGCGGAAGCTCGACCGGCGGAAGCTCGACCGGCGAAAGCTCGACCGGCGGAAGCAGCAGTACAGGTGCCGAGGGTCTCGCAATCGGCGAAGACTGTACGAGCGACGAAGACTGCGCCTCAGGCGTCTGCTGGGATTTCAGCGACTACGACAAAGCCTGCTTCGGCGCAGTTTGCTCGGCGACCTGCAAGAGCAGCGATGAATGTGCCGAAGCGTTCGAAGCCGCGGGTGCCCCCACGCCCAAGGGAGCAACCTGCGGCAAGGACGGCCGGTGTGATCCGGTTGGCTCGGGCTTCGGCAACTTCGCCTGCGCGGCAAAGTAGCGCACCTTCGTTGAGGTACCCTCGGGCCATGTTCGGTCGAGGGTGGGTCCAAAGAACCTGCATCGGCGGCGCGCTCGTGTGCTCCGCCGTCGTGACGTCATCTGCGGAGGCCGAAGCCACCGCGACGCTGGCTGTGGAGCCGTCGAAAGCCGAACGAGCCGAAGACGGTCGCGGCCACATCGTCGACGCCCGCGCGCCCCGAGCGCTCGTACTGCGGTCGCCCGCGGGCTGGCCTGCTCGCGCCCTCGACCCGGTTCTCTACATCGGGGATCTTCACTTCCATGACTACGTTCACGTCGACCGCACGACGCTCCGCTTCGTGCTGGACGACGTCGCGCGTCTGTCCAAAGGGGACACCATCTACATTCAATACGGGGGCGATCAACAGTCCCGCATCCGGCTCGATGACCTCGGAGTGGTGCGATGAGGCGGCTCGCAGTTTTTCTCGTGCTGGTCTCCGCCTGTGGGGATGAGTTCGTCGCTGCCGGCACCGACGGCGGGACCGACGGCGCGGACGGAAGCTCCGGCGACCCGAGCGCCCCTTCGGCGACCGCAGCCACGACCGAGACGACGCAGAGCACCGAGACCGAGTCAGGGGGGTGTGGGCCCGTCGAGCTGGCCTGCGGCGAGCCGGTCAGCGTTGCATGCGAAGGACCCAGCACTGCCGTCGTACTGGACGAGCCCCCGCTATCCTGCGACACGTGGATGCTGGAGAACGACGCGCCCGCGGCCTACCCGGTCGGCACGACGGACGTCACGTTCACCGCCGACGACGGCACCGACACGGGCACGTGTACCGTGACGGTCTCGGTTATCGATGAAGAGCCCCCTTCGCTGACGTGCCCCGAACCCGGCACGCTCGTCCGGCCCAGCGCTGACGCCATCCTCACCGCGCCCGAGGTCGGCGCAACGGACGTCTGTGACGAAATTCCATCGGTCACAGCCACGCCGAGCATGTTCGATGCCACCACGAGCGTGACATACGAGGCGAGCGACGCCTCCGGAAACACGAGCACCTGCGAGGTGGGCTTCGACGTCATCGACGCCTTCGCCGTACCTGGATTTCGCATCATCTCGGCGGTCGGAGACCTCAGCCAGACCGAGGTCACGCTCGCCTGGGAGCCCCCGGATGCGGCGGCCATCACCGGCCTGCGCGTCGAGGTGGCCGACGCAGTCGACGGACCGTGGACGAGCATTGCGGACCTCGAGCCCGACGCTCAGCTCCATGCGTACACCCTCGAGGCCGACGCCGGCTTCGTCCGCGTGGTCAGCGTGACCGCGTTCGGCGACGGCGGTGCGACCGACCCTCGCGCAACGTATCGAATCGGTACCGACCAGTACGACGTGCGCGGCGTCGACGTACCCAACGTTCCGTTCGACACGACCCTGTACGGTGTCGTTCGCTACCCGGCCGATCTCGACGGCGGCCCCTATCCGCTGGTGATCGCGCTGCACGGCAACCACGGCAACTGCAGGCCGAACCTCGACAGCCCGAACGACTACTGCATCACCACGCAGGACCACGACTGCAACGATCCCAGCGGCGTCACCACCCCGAATGCCGAGGGCTACATCTACTTCCTCGAGACTCTGGCCGCACAAGGCTACATCGCGGTGAGCATCAGCGGCAACGCGATGAACTGCCGCGACGACTTCATCTTCGAGCGGGCCGAGCTCATCGGCGAGCATCTGCGGCACTGGTCGGCCTGGAACGGCGCGGACGCCGGCGAAACGACGGCGTCGTTCGTGGGCAGCGTCGACCTCGACCGCGTTGGTTTGGTCGGTCACAGTCGTGGCGGCGATGCGGCGTCCAACGTCCCCGGCGTGCTCGCTAATGGGCCAATTCCCGGTGTCAACGTGCGCTCGATCTTCGCGGTCGCACCCACCGACTTTCACGAGGTCGAAGTCCCGGGCGCAGACCTGGCGGTGCTTTTGCCTGGATGCGACCGAGACGTTGCGCCGCTGTCTGGCATGAATCACTACGATCGCTCGATCGAGTTCGACGACGGTGCGCGACGCTCCCAGGTCTTCCTGCTCGGGGCCCACCA
>CAYSPB010000015.1:0-41460 GCA_964432695.1 uncultured Nannocystaceae bacterium | reverse complement strand
GGCACATCAGCGCCCATGTCTCGCCGGAACATCGCCGTGACGTTCGCCGGCGGCGGCAACCGGGCCTTCTACCAGCTCGGCCTGCTCCACGCCTGGGAGGACCGGCTGCGACCCCGCATCGCCACGATCGCGTCGGTCAGCGCGGGAGCCTGCGTCGCGACGCTGTGGCTCAGCGGGCGCGAGCGCATCACCCGAGACTTCTGGCGAGCACGGCGCGACGGTGTGACCAAGAACTTCGCGTGGGGGCGACTGCTTCGAGGCCGGCGCCCCACCCCGCACGCACCGATCTATCGCGACACGCTGCTATGCGCCTACAGCGACGGTGGGCTCGAGCGCATCAAGCAGGCCCCCTTCCCCGTGCTCGTGCTGACCGCGTCCTTTCCACGCGCGGTGCCCGGGGCTGTCGGCGCGCTGCTCGGGTTCGGCGCCTACAACCTCGAGAAGCGGGTCAACGACGCGATGATCCACCCGACGCTGAGCAAGAAGTTGGGCTTTCGGCCTCTACTCGTTGACGCACGGAGCTGCCGAACGCCCGATGAGCTAGCCGACCTCGTCATCGCGAGTTCCTCGACGCCCCCCTTCACCCCGATCGGTCGCTTTCGAGGGACCCGGCTGCTCGACGGGTCCCTGGTCGACAACGTGCCGGCAAGCGCTGCCGAAACCGACCCCAAAGTCCTGGGCAACCTCGTTCTGCTGACGCGCCCCTACCCGCGCAACGTGCTCGGACCCAAAGGCACCCGGCTGTACATCGCGCCGAGCAAGCCAGTCCCGATCGAGCGATGGGACTACACGCAGCCAGCGCTCCTCGACGACACGATAGCGATGGGCGAGACCGAAGCGCCAATGCACCGGCCGCAGCTCGACACGCTACTCGCCCGGTGAGTTCATGCGGACCTATAACCTCGTCCGGATCGTCTTCGCGTTCATCGCGCTCGTGTTCGGCGCGTACAAGGGACTGACCGAACTTTCGATTGCGGTCCACGAGCGTGAGCCCAGCGTCCACACAGCTCGGACGTTCGGGGAACGCTACGACGGCGCCCAGTTCGTCCGCGTCGAAGGTCGCATCGCCATCGAGCATGCCGACGTGGAGCGAAGTACCCACGAGGCTCACGTCGAGAGCAACCTGGGCTACGTCTACGCCCCGATCGTCGCAGAGACGTGGACCCCGGCGGAGCCCGTGGTCGTGCTCGGAACGTTCGGCCCGATTCCGCTGGACGACGTCGACGCGTGGGCAGTGGATGCGGCGTCGCGAACATGGGTCCAGGGCCAGGTTCGCCCGATCCCGCTGCCGAACGCCGATACCCGCTTCGGGGCTGCCAACGTGACCCCCGACGTGGTCGTCATCAACGACGGCACCGAGCCGTCCATCACCGCGATGGTGTTCTTCTTGGCGATGATGGTCGCGGGCGTCGTACTCTTCGTGCACACGCTTCGCGGCTGGCTCGCCGAGCGCACATCTTCGTCTCGAGATCAGCTCTAGCCTGGCGGCGCGTGACTCTGCTCGAGCGCGAAGAACGTGGCCTGCACCCCGTCCCCTTCGTCGCCGCCGCTGTTCTGGTTGTAGACGCCGGCTTTGAAGTACAGCCACGCGTCGTCGTAGTCGCCGCTCATCGTGTGCGTGGCCGCGCTCGAGCGTCCGTCTTCCCGCGTGATCGTGACGGTGAGGTCGTGCCCGACCACGTCGATCGAGTAGCTCCACCGCTCGCCCAACGCGATGCCGTCGTCTGGCTCGGGCGCGTCGGTGTCGCGACTGCCAATCAGCTCGTAGTAGATGTCGTCGCCGTTCTCCGGCTCGTAGCTCCAATACACCGAGCCTCGCGTGTGGCCAGGCAGCAGTCGATAGTAGATCTTGCAGGGCTCATCGTCAGGGGCGTGAATCTGGCCCACGATCACCCGCCCGACCATGTACGCCTCACCGTCGTCGTGGGTCGTGGAAACCGCGTCGACGGACAGGGTCGCCTGAAGCGACCCATCGACGCCGCCACTGGCCTGCCGAGCATCGTCGCTCGAGGTGCTGGTGACCCAGTTGTTGGCATTGATGCCCTGCGTCGAGACGTCTTCGCCCGGCTCCCGCAGCATCTCGCGCAACTCGGACCGGGCGTACTGCGTGCTGGAGCTCGTGGTGTTTCCGTCATTCGGACACGCGAACACCATGCCGCCGTTCTTCGGGTCGGTGAAGAAATCCGGCTGAGACTCCGCGCCATCGACCAGGGCCTGCTGATCGAGTTCGGACGCGTCGGGCAGCGTGATCTTCCAGTGCTGCAAGTCGAAGTTCTGTCCCGGCGGGACATTGGGGTCGAGCACAGAGGGCTGCCCCGTGCTGCTGCTGCCGTCGTCGTCGTCGTCGTCGTCCATGCCGGTCGTGCCCTGCGACCCCGCGCCGGTACTCGAGCCCTCATCGGTCACCGTCGTCGAGCCCGCACCGCCCGACGTCGCCGCAGAGGTCGAATCCGGGGCCCCCGTGGTCACGATGCCCCCCGTGGCCGAGGCCTCGGTCGTCGACCCGTCGGTGGCGGCATCGATCACAGGCGGCGTTTCGTCCGTCCCACAGGCGCCGAGCACGACGCATGCGAGCGCTCCTCGTGTTGCCCAGTTCCCCACGGCGCCATCGTGGCACCTCCTCGAACGACGCGAACTGGGAAGGTTGTGAGCAGCGGGACCGACTCGGCACGATGCGGACGGCCGGTCGTCCAGCGCTCAACAACCGCCGTCGGGGCCGCGCCGTGCCGGCGTCGTCAGCCGCGCGATTTCCTGCGCGAGGATGCGCCGCGTGATCGCGACAGCGCAGCCGTAGGTGCTGTCCATGCCGAAGTACGAAAGGCTCTTCGAAAGCAGACTCTGCCGCTTCGAGTACGGCGTGTCCGAGCCGTAGTGGATCAGCCCGAACTCGAAGGGCAGCAGGTTGCTCAGGTGCACGACCTCGTTCTTGGGATGGCGCTTGGGATAGACCATCTCGTAGATCGCCGACAGGTACGGGCCCGCCTCCATCTCCAGTACCGTGTACCCTTCGCGGTAGAACACGCTCATGTACTCGTGGTTCTGCAAGAAGGCGCCGCGCACGGTCAGCGCCTTCTGGTTGTCGAGCACAGTGCCATGGTGCACGTACGGCGCGATGTCCTGGGCCTGAAAGCAGTTGCGGAACAGGTACGTGTTCTCCGAATGCTCGTCGTAGGCGACGGTCGAGAGCATTACGTCACCGACGCGCCCGTTGAGCGTCGCAGCCTTGCCCATCACGTAGATTCCGCGAATGTCCGCCACCCCCTGCGCGAGCTGGGTGAGGTGGTGATACGCCGCCATGCCCAGCGGATAGTCGATGTTGATGATGACCGCGTCGGACTCGGCCAACGCCTCGAGACCCGGCACGCGCACGCGGGGGTCGAGCCCTTCGGGCTTGAGCTTGCTGAGCTCCACGAGCTGCGCGTTGACGTCGAGGTGGCCCGGCGACGTCAGCGTGGAGAGTCCGTACGCGGCATCCCAGGCCTGCACCTGCTTGATGCGCTCGCCCTTGGCGTCGGCGTGCAGGTACTGCCGCAGGAGGTAGTAGCTGAAGTTGTTCAGCTCATCCTCGTCGCCCTGTTCGACCACGCGAGAGACATCGTCGGCGAGACCTTCGGGGTTGGCCTCGCGCGCGTATTCGAAGATTTCGTCGCGGTGCGTACGGGCATACCCGCCCAATAGGTTCACGAGGACATGGGTGTTCGAGGAGACGAAGTACACCGGCCGCGGTGGTGCGTCGCGCTTTCGATATGCCGACTCGATGCCGAACCACCAACGCTGGGTGGCGCGTCGATACTCGAGCAGCGTGCCTGCGAGCAGACGCAGCGAGAGGTCGACCTCGCGGGCCGCGATCGCCTGGAGCACGTCCATCGGCGCGGACCCGAGCGCAGGCCACAGCATGTCGACATCGCCGGCTTCGAGTCCGAGAGTATCGGCGAGCGCCCCTCGCAGCCCGGGACCATCCTCGACCTCGCCCGCCGCGAGCGCGGTTCCCAGCGGTGCCATGCTCAACGCCCGATGCATCTTGTTCCACTCCAGCTGGTAGGCGGTGACGATCGGCACCAGGTCGTCGATGTCGGTCGCGCTGGTGATGTAGACGGCGAGACAGTCACCGCCGCTCCAGCGGTTCGGGCGACGACGTCCGCGCGCGGTCACGACCGTCCACTCGGAAACGTCGAAGCCCGCTGCGCGGAACTGCTCGGACGACTGCCCGAGGATCATTCTCCGGACCGCGGGCATACAGCCGGGCAGCCGGGCAGCCGCGTACGCGAATGCCGCGACGTCGGGTTTCTCATCTCGCGCGCCCGCATGCAGGCTCGACTCGCTGAAGACGTGTGCCTCCTCGAACGCCCGAACCCGAACGTCGCCCGAACTCCTCAACAGCGAGTAGTACGTTCGGATATAAAGGTCGATTGCATTGGAGGTGGCGCGCGGCGGCTGTCGGTCCACGGGCGGCAGCATACGGTTGGTACGCAGCCGCCGCCGGTGGGAAGATCACCTTCTGTATCAACTTCTGGGTAGATTACAGAACCGCAAACCCTCCGGGTGCAACCTCCCCCATGATGGAAGTCGTGTCGGAGCCCGAACTCGTCAAGATGTCCGTCTTCGCGGACCGCGCAGGCGTGCCGATCCCTACGATCAAGCACTACCTGAGAGAGCGGTTGCTGCCGGAGCCGGTCCGGACCTCGCGCAACATGGCGTATTATGACGCCTCGTTGGTGCCAAGGGTACGCGCTATCAAGCGCTTGCAATCGGAAATGTATTTGCCGCTTCGGGTGATCCGACAAGTTCTCGATCGCCTCGATGATGGTGTCTTGCCCCCAGATGTTGCGATGGAGGCCACAATTGCGCGCGTGCTTGGGGAGCAGGCGCCTCGTGAAAGCCAGACTCGCGGCCAGCTGCTGCGAACGGGCGTGCAGGTCGACGAGCTGTCGTTCCTCAAAGACCTCGGACTCCTCGATCCCGAGGGTGATGGTGAAGAAGAGATCTACCGCGGGGATGACGTTGCGCTGCTGCGCGTGCTCGGCCAAGCGCGTCGAGCTGGCATCACCGAGTCGATGGTGCCCGCCGCCGCACTCAAGAACTACGTCGAGGCACTGGCCAACCTGGTGCGCGCCGAGGTCGAGCTGTTCCGCGCCGGGATCGCGCCCGAAGCTGCCACCAAGGACCTCACCAAGCTGACCGAGGCCGCGACCACGCTCAGCGAGCGCCTCGTGGTCATCCTGCGTCGCAAGCTGCTGCTTCCTGTGCTTCGGGAATCGGCCCACTAAATTCGAAGCCGCGGAGGTCCCGCTCGATTCGGGGCCTCCGTTGCATTTTTCTGCGATTTTTCGGCCTTCGGCCTGCACCGCGACCTGCCCTCGCGCAACACGAGTTGCGTGGTGAGTGTGGGTCGCTGGTCGTTGGTTTTGGTGTCTGGATTGCTGCTGCCGGGATGTTCCGATCCCGCGGCCGACGACGCGCCTTTGGAAGACACGTTGGTCGAAGGCCTCGATGCGCCCGTCGAGATCTTCAGTGACGCTCTGGGGATCCCTCACATTTACGCGCAGACGGACCACGATGCGATGTACGCGTCGGGCTACCAGATGGCCACCGACCGTCTGTTCCAGCTCGAGTTGATGCGGCGTCGCGCCATGGGAACGCGCGCAGCGGTGCTGGGTCCTCGTTACTACGAGTCCGACCGCCTCTCTCGCATCTTCGATTTCCCGCGCTGGGGCGCTGCAAACATGGAGCGACTGCGTGAGGACAATCCCGAAGACTACGCCGCGCTGCAAGCGTGGGTCGCAGGGGTCAACGCGCGCATCGAGGAGGTTCGCAGTGGCGCGGCCCCGCTGCCCTATGGGTTCGGACCCGACGAGCTCGACCTCCTGCCCGAGCCGATGACGATGCAGGAGCACGGCGCGGTCACCAAGCTGATCATGTTCGGCAACAGCAACTCGCTCGAACGCGAGCTGCTCACGACCATTTTGGCGCGCAATTTCACCGACGTCTTCGAGCGGCTGCAGCTGGCGCGACCCGCCTTCGACGTGTCGACGATGCCCGCTGACGAGCTGCCCGCGCGCCTCGACGCCGCCCCCGCCGACCCGTCGCGACTTCAGCAGGCACCCATCGACGCCACGCCCGAAGAGATCCGCGAGGCCGTCGACCACCTGCACGAGGTGCTCTCGTCCTTTCCCACGACGGGCAGCAACAACTGGGCCGTCGCCGGTGAGCACACCGACAGCGGACGCCCGATGGTCGCAGGAGATCCGCACCAGCCGCTGGACAGCCCATCGTTGATGTACGCGCAGCACGTCAACAGCGCCGACGCCGGCGGCACCCTCGACGCCATGGGATGGTCGTTCGTCGGCGCCGGCGGCGTGCACCTCGGCCGCAATGCCAAGGTGCACTGGTCGCAGACCACCAACTTCGCCGACGTGATGGACGTGTGGGAGGTGCCCATCGACGGCACGACGCTCACCGTCGCGGGCGATGCCGTCCCTGTCCAGGAGCGGACCGAGGTTATCGAGATCGCCGGCGAAGACCCGCGCGCAGAGACGATGCTCGACGTCGACGGCTACGGCATCATCCTGCCCAACGATCTGCTTCCATTGCCGGTCGCCGGCGCCGGCAACGCGCTCTTGCTCAACTGGACTGGTTTTCGCGCCACGACCGAAGAGAGCGCCTTCTTGGACATCAACCGGGCGCAGTCGCTCGAGGAGCTCGAGGCTGGCATCGACCGCATCCAGGTCGGTGGCTTCAACTTCGTTTCCGCCGACGCCGAAGGCATCTCGTACCGGGTCGCGATCGACGTACCCGACCGCGGCGATCCGAGCGCGCGCCAAATGCCGTTCATCGTGCTCGATGGCAGCGACCCGGGCAGCTACTGGACCGACATGCTGCCGCCTGAAAAGCTGCCGCGCTCGCGGGGCACCGGGCAGGGCTGGGTGGCCACGGCCAACAACGACCCGTGGGGCTTCACGTTCGACGGCGACGTCTCCAACGACCCCTGGTACTACGGGTACTTCTATGCGGCGGGGCACCGCGCCCAGCGGCTTCAGAACGAGCTGACACGACTCGTCGGCGAAGGCGACGTGTCGCTCGAAGACATGCAAGCACTGCAGACCGACGTGCACAGCAACGCCGCAGACGCGATGCTGCCGGTCCTCGAAGAGGTCTGGTCGGGTGCGGGCGACGACGAAGCGCTCGGGGAGTTCGCGGCCAACCCCGATGTAGCCGCGCTGGTCGAGCAGCTGCGAGGATGGGACCGCGCCATGACGCGCGACTCGTCCGCCGCCGTGGTCTTTCACATCTGGCTGCTCACGCTGACCGATGAAGTGATGAAGGACGACTTCTCGATCCTGTACCAGACGGTGCTCGAGGCGGAGTCGCCCTTCATCATCAAGATCCCCATGCTCGCCGTGCAGCGGCTGTACCCGCGCGCCGACGAGTTGATGCAAGACGGACGCGACGTCTTGGTCTTGCGCGCACTGTCACGGACGGCCGACCTGCTCACACAGCGGTTCGGTGGCGTCGACCCGGCCGGCTACCGGTGGGGCGACATGCACGGCACGTTCTTCGACAACCCCTTCGGCGAGCGCCTAGAGCTCGGCTTCGTGAGCACCGACGGCGGCGAGGACACGGTCAACGTCAGCTCCAGCCGATTCCTCGACGACAACGGCGCACCGGCGGAGCGGTTCGACGCTACGTCGGGCGCCATCTTCCGCGTCGTCACCACTTTCGACGAAGACGGCACGCCGCGCTCGTTTGCGAACTTCCCGCCCGGCAACGTCGAATCGCCCGACGACCCAGGTTTCACCAACACCCTCGAAGACTGGGCGGCGGGCCGCTACACCGAGCTCGCCTTCGGGCGAGCGGACGTGGAAGCAGGCGCGGTGGGCCAACGCACCCTGGACCCCGCCGACCACGGCGCCGACGAATGAGCCGCGTTTGACGGCGTCGCCGCTCTCGCAGGATGCTGCCCGACGTGGGTCGGGTGAGCATCACGGGTGTCGCGGCGTCGCTTCTGGTCTGTTCGGGGTGTGCCCCGTTCGCCAACGCCGACGTGGCAACCGACGGAGGCACCGGTACGAGCGCGGCTGCGGTCGACGGGTCGAGTTCCGGCAGCCCGACCTCGACGACGACCGCCGACACGGCCGAGGGCACCGGAGCCTCGACCTCCTCCTCCGCCGACCCGTCGACGAGCACGACCGCACCCTCGACGGACACCTCTGCGGGCAGCACGTCCACGGGCGAGGCCTCGGTCGGGCCCTACCCCATCGTGCTCGCCCACGGCTTCTTCGGGTTCGAAGACTTCGCCGGCGCGGGTTTCGTCGACTACTTCTGGAACGTGCGGGAGGACCTGGCCGAGATCGGGGAGACCGACGTCTTCACCCCGCCCGTCGATCCCTTCAACGACTCCACGCTCCGGGGCATGCAGCTTCTCGCCGCCGTGGAAGCGATCCTCGAAGAAACGGGCGCGGAGAAGGTCAACATCATCGGCCACAGCCAAGGGGGCCTGGATGCGCGGGTGGTTGCCCACCTCCGGCCCGATCTCGTCGCCTCGGTCACCACCGTCTCCACACCGCATGGCGGTACCCCGATCGCCGACTACGCCCTGCTCATCCCCGGCGGAGGGGTGATCGACGTCCTCGTCCAGCTGTTCGGCGGACCCCTGTGGGGTGAGATCAACGGCAGCACCTCCCTCATCGCGTCGATGGAGCAGTTCTCCGAGGGGGGCATCGCCGCGTTCAACGAGACGTACACCGATGCATCGGGCGTCGCGTATGCGTCGGTGGCCGGACGTTCGGACAACGAGCTCGCCCTGAAGGAATGCGCTTCGAAGGACACGCCACCCTTCCTTGCAAACTGGGACGGCGTCGTCGATCCGATCGATCCTTTGTTCGCGGCCTCGGAGGCCATCGTCGACGGGGGCCTGCTCTCCTCGATTCCCAACGACGGGCTCGTGCGGGTGGACGACGCCAAGTGGGGCACCTTCTTGGGCTGCATCCCCGCGGACCACATTGATCAGATCGGGCACCTCTTCGGCGATGGCTCCGGTGGAGGTAATGCGTTCGACCACCTTGCGTTTCACCGAAACCTCGTAGGCTACCTGCGTGCCCGAGGCTTCTGAGCGCGCGATCGAAGACCGACTCCAGGCGCTGTTCGGTGGGCCGACACTGCCCGCGCACGCGGGTGTCCTGCACGTGCTCTCGACGTGGCACGACGGCGACGACGCCCGCGTCATTCGCATCACGCCGCAAAGCCCGAAGAGCCCCACCGACTTCTTCGTGCTGAACCTGGCCCGCGCCCGCGCCGACGCGATCATCGTCACGGGCCAAATCCTGCGCGACGAGCCGCACCTTCGGTACGATCTGCAGGGAGAGGCCGCCGAGGACCTGTACGGCTGGCGTCGCTCCTCGATGCGACGGCCGGACCCACCTCGGGTGGTGGTGTTGACCTCTGGCCGAGATCTCGATCTCGACCACCCCACCTTTCAGTGCTGGGCGCGACCGGTCATCGCGACCGGTCCCGAGGCAGCCACGCGGCTTCGCGACCACGCCCGCGCCCGGGGGATCGACATCGCCGCGCTGCCCACACCCGGAATCCATGCCGCCATCCGCTGGTGCCAATCCGCCGGCGCGCAGACCGTCAGCATCGAAGCTGGTCCCTCCACATCACGCGCGCTCTACGCCGATCCGGTCACGGTCAATGAGCTCCTGCTTTCGGAGTTTCTGGGTGCCGACTTGGCTCACGCGCTCCGCGGCCCCGCTGCCTTCCACCGGCCGCCGGGCGAGCTCGGATTCCACCCAACGGGCGTTGCTGTGACCCGGTCCGAACCGAGCGGCCGGTGGCGCTTCACGCGACTGTCCCGAGCTTGAGACACCTTCTGCGGGGCTTGCGCTACGGCGGCGGACAGCCCGGTTTCATCGCCGCCATCGCACCTTGAATTACATGTTTGGCGCCCCCAAACTGCCGATACGGCACGGGATTGGCGCAGCTGCGGACGCGTCGCCCCGGCCGACTTGGGCTTCCACATGTTCGTCCCGCACCACGCATTCGATGCGCGCCGGTCATCTCCGGCCGTCCCTGGGGCCTCGGCCTGTCTTCTGGCGCTGGGGCTGATCGTTCCGGGCTGTGACGACGGTGGGTCGAGCGGCTCGGCCGACACCGAACCGGTCGACTCCGGCTTCGCGGATACCGAGGCGTCCGAGGGCGACGGGCCAACGTCGGCCAGCACCGGCCAGCCCTCCACGACCGACGACACGACGACGCCAGACACCGACGATGCGGGCGACGCGAGCGGTTACGACACCCTCGGCGAGGGAGACCTGCGCGGCATGCTCAGCTTCACACTGTATGCCGCCGACTCGGCCAACCCCGAGCCGCTGCTCGGCATGGCGGGCGCGTGGCGCAACGAAGGCGACGAGCTCGAAGGCGTCGAGGACTTCTTCGGTGTCTTCGGCCTGGGCACGCAGTTCCCCACCCCGCCCGCGGACGTCGACACCCTCGAGCAGAACTCAGTACCCGCCGCCTTCGAATGGGGCGGCCCCACGCAGTGGGTGCTCGCGGGCAACGGCATGAAGCTCGTGGCCGGCGACGTCGAAGCCAGCGCGTGCCTGCTGTACTACGGCGGCGAATCCGAGGTCGAGTTCCCACCCAGCAGCGGCACGTTCGTGCCCAACTATCCGATCTACGCCGCCACGAACTCGCCGAACCAGCCCGAAGGCTGTGCTCCCGACGCCGCGACCTGGCTGCCCGACACCGACTACGACATCGTCCTGTACGGCGGTTCGCTGTTCGACACCAACGCCCTCGATGCCCAGGTCCACACGCCGGACATGCTCGAGGTGACCACGCCGGACACCACCACTTTCGGCCTGCCGCTGCCGATCGACGAGGACCTCACCGTGGAGTGGACCGGAAGCGCCGGCGAGGACACGCGCATGGTCCTGCGAGTGTTCGACATGTTCGGGCGCATGTTCACCGTCCGCGCCGACGATGACGGCAGCTTCGACATCCCCGCGGCCGAACTCGCAGCGCTCGCGGCCGGCCCCGCCACACTCACCGTCGCCCGGGAGCACCTCGAAGAGGTCCCCTTCACCGACGGCACCGTTTCCGTTTTGTCCCGCTACGAGCAGTGGGTCTACATCGAGCTCTACTAGACGTTTTCCGGGTTGAAGCAGGTTCAAGCATGAAACGCCGAACGTTCATCAAATCCGCCGCCACGGCGACGGCCGCCGCCGGAGCGGGGGTCTTCTCGATCCTCAAGTACCCCCGCGGGGCACAAGCCGCTGGCTGGGGCGCTTGGCCCACCGACGATCGCGACCGCAACAAGGCCGCAGGCCTCGTGCCGACCGAGCTTCAACCCGACGGCGTGCTCGAGCTGCACGTCAACGGTGGCATGAGCTGCTTCGACACGTTCTACACGATTCCCGAGTACGGACAGTCGGACAACACGTTCTTGCACCTCTTCTCGGAGAACAACCCCGACAACGCGGGTGCCAACGTGCTCGACGTACTCGAGACGCGCTTCCAGTCCTGCGAGACCGGCTACACCGATCTCACCCTGCCCTTGGGCGGCGGCGGCGTACTCGACGCCTTGGGCAACGAGCTTCACCTCGGTCCATGGACTTGGCCATTCTGGAGCCGTCCGGACGTCATGGCGCGCATGCGAATCGTCGTCACGCAGCACGACCAAGTTGCGCACGAAGGCGCCAACCCGAAGTCGTTCACCGGCCTGGGTCTGGGCAACCCGCGGATGGCTGGCATCGGCACCGCGATTCAGCGCTACTTCTCGGAGAACGAAGACGCCAAAGGCGGCGGCGGCATCCGCCCGGCACCCTATTCCTACGTGTTGTACCCCGCAGGCTACGCGCCGTTCAACGCCGTCGCGGCCTCGTCCGTCGGCGCGCACCCGGGCTCGGCACGCCCGCTGGTGGTCTCCGTCGAGCCGAACTCGGAGCTGACCAACCTGCTCGCGCGTGGCTCGGTCGACGATACGGCCGCCTTCGACAACGCCGTTGCCTACTACCGCGCCGAGTACGAGGCACGCCTGCGCCGCTTCGGCCACAGCACGGCATCGCGCTCGGCGGAGCGCGAGAACTACGACTTCTCGGCATTCGCCCGCGAAAACGCCACCGAGCTGACCGGCATCCTCAACGACGACATCTTTAGCGCAATCCCGGCCCCGGGCACGCTCTGCTTGACCCCGACCGGGCAGACCAACGACATGCCCTCCATGCAGGCGCGCATGGCCAGCACCCTGCTGACGCGCAGTGAGAACTCGGCTCGCTACGTCCTGTGGATCGACGCCGGTCTGCAGCCGCGCCCCACCGGCGGCAACGACGTACACGCGCAGAGCGTCCGCTTCAACGCCACCAACCTCTCGCACACCTTTGAGGCGCTGCTCGACAACATCGCCGACCCCATGAACCCGCGCGGTGGCGACGAAGCTCGGCTCGACCTTGACCGGCACATGGTCGTCATCAATACCGAGTTCGGCCGCCGACCGGTTCGCCAGGGCAACGGCACCGGCACCAACCACAACCCCTGGGGCTACGTGCAGATCTTCATCGGCGGTCCGATCGACACCCCGTCGGTCTACGGCGCCATCCAAGAGTCCGATGGCTACGCCGCGAGCGGAGCATCGGTCACCGCGGCCCAGAGCCGCATGATGATTCTGCAGGCTCTGGGCATCTACCCGTTCTCCACCCAGTCCTACAACGTCTCCGACGGCGGCTTCCTCGACGAGGGAGAAGCGGCTCGGGCCATCCGCGAGGACTTCCTCGGCATCCCCGTCTAACGCGTGCACCGAACGAGGCTCGAACGATGACTACGCACCACGACACCGCTCGTACCGCACTCACGGCGCTGCTCCTGCTGGCCCTTCCGGCCTGTGGCGACGACGTCGGCTCCGCCGGCGGCACCGATGCCGATTCCGCGTCCGGCTTTGCCGACGATGATGACGACTCTCAAGGCACCACCCCCGGCTCGGCTGATGGCTCGACCGGCGGGACCACCCCTGGCAGTGGCCCCGGCGACGGCAGCGGTCAGAACCCCGGCACCGACGACGGTGAGCCGCCTGGCCCGGGCGAAGACGCCGAGCTTTGCGACGCCGGCGACGAGGCCTTCGTCAAGCGGCTGATCCCGTTCGCCCATGGTCGCAAGCCCGACTCGATTCGCGAGGTTCGCCTGCTCGTCAGCATGATCGAGCAGCTCGACATGCAGGGGGAAGACGGCCGTCGCGCCGTCACGCTCGGCCTTCTCCGGGGAGACGCCTACTACAACCGCTACAAGGACTATCTCTACGAAGAGCTGCGAGTGAACCTCAGCGGCGACCGTCGCAATGAGACCTGTTACGACCTCGAGGGCAACGAGGGCGACAGCGCCGCGCTTGCGGCGTTCATCCGCGACAACCCCGTCACGGCGGAGTACGACGGAGACGGAGACTGGTGGATGCCCGACGTCGCCTACTCGACGCTGCGGCTCGACGACATGTCTCCGATGCTGCGCGCCGACCTCTTCGCGCGAACGGCCGCGCCGTTCATCGCGGGCAACGTCACCAACGCCGAACTCGAGGAGATGCGGCTCAACCACTTCGGCCGCCTGTTCGAGAGCACGATGATGGGTCGCACCACCGACTGCCTGGAGTGCCACCGCGCCGAGGAATCGGTGACCGATGCCGTCGACCCGGAGTTCGACCGCCACTGGCCCGTCCCAGGCTTCTTGGAGCTGGGTGCGTACGCCCGCAACGGCGACAACGAGAACATCACGACCGAGAGCTCCTACGCGATTTTCCGCTACGCCGGCTTTGCAACGCCGCAATCGGAGATTCTCATCGGCAACGCTCCGGGTGCGTCCTTCCAGCCGTTCGGCATCGGTCTGTCGTGCGGGGCGATCTTGGCGGACCCCACGGCCGCGCCGCTGCTCGACTGGGACGGCTACCTCATGGGTCCGCACACCGCGGGCGATACCATCGTCGACCTCGACGCCGAGATTCGCGCCGGCTTCGACGCGCTGCGAAGCGGCGGGGGTCTGGAGATCGCCGCCGACAACTCGGTCGACCCGGACATGGCCGGCGCCTACCTGATGTCGATGCACATGGCCAACCGCATGTGGACACACGGCATGGGCTTTCCGCTGCAGGTCGCCAACGGCTTCCCGCGCAATGACGCGCAGCGCGAGATCATCCAGGAGCTCACCGACAGCTTCGTCGCCAACGGCTTCTCGCTGCGCAATCTCATCGCAGACGTCGCGACGCACCCGTACTTCAACCAGTCCCCGCCGGACACCTGCGCCTCGGCGACCGCGTACATCATGCCCGCGGTCTTCGACCCCTTCTCCAAGGAGTCGAGCGACCCGGCCATGCGCGCCAACGGCGTGGGCGACACCGTGCACCGCTACGGTGCACGCGTGCTGCTCGACTCGATCGCGCAAGCGATGTGGTGGAACACGCCCGACGTCTTCGGTCCGGATACGGCCGAGATTCCCGGCGCGTTCGGCAACCCGAACGGCTGCGGCGCAAACATGCCGGATGTCCCCTGTGAAGACGGCCCCGAGGACGCGCAGGTTCTCCGCGACCTGGGCTCGTTCCTCAGCGACTCCGACCCGGGCTTCAGCGGCACCGACCTGCTGGTGCTGCTGCGACTCGAGAACGACTTCGGTGAAGGCGTCGACCCGGGCATGCACGGCGAATGCACCGGCCCCCTCGGCGCCCCCTGTGCATCGGACGACTGGATCACCCAGCTCATCGACGTCGCAGCGGCCACGCCAGAGGCCGACATGTGGGCCGTCGCGGCTGCGGTCAAGGATCGAATGATCACGGACCCATCGATCCGCACGGCTGCTGAGGTCGCGGCACTCGAGGAGCTGATGGGGGTGACACTCACGGACACCGTCGCGGACGTCGGTGCAGGAACGGCCGAGCAAGCCGCGCGCCGCCTTGCCGGCATGCTGACGAACACGCCTCAGTTCATGATGGCGGGCGTTCCCAGCAAGAACATCGACGAGAGCGATGACCCCGCGCTCGTCGTTCCGGGGACCACCACCGAGGATTTGTGCCAGTTCCTGGCGCCGTCGATCCTCGACAATGGTCAAGATGGTATCGACGTGGGCTACAACTGCTCCGCGTCGGGCATTACCCTGGACTAGACCGAACCAACTGGTACGGCGCTCGCGGGCTCAGCCGGCGGGCGCCGTCGTTACGTGCACCCCCTTAGAGACCTTGATCATGCTGAACAACATTCGTGTCCCGCTTCTGGCGCTGTTGGCCTGCTCTATCGCTTGCGGCGACGACAGCGGTGAGAACCTTCCCGATGGCGGTTTCACCACGGGCGAACAGACCGGCCCCACAACGAACACCCCCAGCACGACGGCCGGCAACACCACGGCCTCGACCACGGACAACCCGTCCACGACCGGCAACCCGTCCTCCACGACCGAGCCGACGTCGACCACGAACGAGACGGACGAGGGCGACACCACGATGGGCGTGAGCGCCTCGGACACCGACGAGTCGACCACCACCGGTGAGCCGACGACCGGCGATACCACCACCACCACCACCACCACCACCACCACCACCGGTGAGCCGACGACCGACGAACCCACCACCGACGCGCCCACCACCGACGAGCCCACCACCGACGAGCCCACCACCGACGAGCCGGCGGCCTGCGACAACGCGATGATCGAGGACAACGAGGTTTGCTTCCTCGACGGCGTGACCGTCGCGACCGCAACGGGGCCGAGCGACATCGCCGCGGGCGACTTCGACGGCGATGGGGCCTTCGACGTGGTCGTCAGCGGCGGCACCGGCAACGTGGTGAGCGTCCACCTCGGCGACGACACCGGCGTGCTTGCAGCCGCGGTCGACACCGACGTCGGCAACAACCCCACGCGCGTGCTCGCGGCCGAGTTCAGCAACGACGACAGCTGGGACGCGGTGGTCATCAACGCGACTGACAACACGGTCAGCGTGTTGGTCTCGGGCGGCGACGGCACGTTCACCGAGACGGCGCTCGCGGTCGGCAACAACCCCGTCGACCTCGCGCTCGCCGACCTCAGCGGCGACGGACTGCCTGAAGTCGCGGTGGCCAACGCCGGTGACGCGAACTACCAGACCTCGCTCAACGACGGTGCAGGCGGCATGACCTTCACCGCGGCGTGGGACACCGGCACCGTTGCGCAGATCGAAGGCGTCGAGCTGGGCAACATCGCGGTCGGGGCGGATCTCGACGCATTCTTCGGTGGCGGAGGAGGCTTTGGCGCCTCTCCGGGGCTGGGCATGGACGGCAACATCGACGACACCCTCGTCATCGTCGGCAACGCGGGTGCGGCGATTGGGCGCTTCAATCCCGGAGACTTCAACGACGACGGTGAGCTCGATGTCGCTGCCATCGACGGCGACCAAGCGCGACTCTTCCTGGGCGATGGCAACAACGCGAGCGCCGGTTTCCAAAACAACGCGTTCGGACCCCACGCGGCCGTCTCCGAGGCCGTGCTCGCGGACGTCACCGGCGAAGGACTACAGGACCTCGTGCTGACGGCCTCGGGCGACGATCAAGTCGTCGTGTACCCCGGTCAGGGTGGCGCGGTGTTCGACGACCCGGTGGCGCTCGACGTGGGTAGCGCGCCCAGCGGGGTGGCCGTGGCGGACCTCAACGCCGACGGCGTCGGCGACATCATCGTCACCAACGCCGACGACGACAGCATCACGATCCTGCTGTCGAACCCGTAGCGCTCAACAGGACGACGCCGTCCGCATCGGCGTAGAGCCGGTCCCCGGGGTTGATGACCACGCCCCCGATGCGGAGTGGCCCATCTCGTTGACCTTCGCCGCGCTTGACCGTCTTGCGCGGGTGCGTGCCGAGAGCCTTGAGCCCAACGGCGATCTCGCCGATCTGCTCGGCATCTCGAATGCAGCCATCGACCACGATGCCCGCCCACCCGTTGTCGGCGGCTCGTCGTGCGAGGTTGTCCCCCACCAGCGCGCACCGCCGAGAACCGCCGCCATCGACCACGAGCACGCGTCCCTGCCCCGGCTCTCGGAGCGCTTCACCGACGAGCTTGTTGTCCTCGTGCAGTTTGAGCGTGCTGACGGGGCCTTCGAACACCACCACCGCGCCGTAGTCACGCAGCGGCAGATCGAGAACCTGCGCTCCGGGATGCTCGTCGCAAAGGTCGGCCGTGTACGTCACGGAAGCGCGCCTTCTTCGATCCAGCGGCCGATCATGTCCCGGGTGCCTTGGTCGAGCAACTCGGCGCCCAGCGGCATGGGGCTGCCCGACCCGCCACAGCCGCATCCGCCGAGGTTCGCCTCGAGCAGGTGTGTGGCGTTGATCTTGTGCCACAGGTAGCTGAGCTGAAGGTCACCCTCGGTCACGTACGGTGCCGCAGCCGAAGTGGGCATGACGCCCACCAGCGCCGAGTAGCCGTCGCCCTCGAGGGTCGGCTGACTCTGCGCGGCCGAGTGGCATCCTGCACCAAGACAGTTGGCCTGCCAGATCGGCTGAATGTCGGTCGCATGCGAGAGCGGGCCGTCGGAGGTGTCGTCCGTTCCACCGGAGCTCTCCTCGCCGCCCATGTCGGTGTCGGCGTCCGCGTCGGCGGCCGTCGTCGGTTCCACGGTGGTGGAACTCGTCGTACCGGAGACGTCGTCGCCCTGGAGAAGGCCGTAGAAGAGCGACACCTCGGTGTCGGTCGCCGTGACCAGCTCATTGCCGACATCGAGCTCGACCGTCGGCAGCTTGATCCAGTTCGCGGAACCGGCTTCGAAGTCGGCGCGGCGAATCGCTGCGACGGCCGTTCCGGTTGGGTCGTTGGGCAGCGTGCGCGCGTAGGTGACCTCAGCGTTGATCGAGAGGTCGACGTCCGGCTGGACCCGGTACGCGGGCCCGAAAATCAACGGAGGCGTGTCGCTGGGCGAGATGACGAACTCCTGGTCGCCATCGAGCGCGCCGGGGAGAATGAGCAGCGTCAAAACGCCGTCATGCGAGCTGACTTGCCCCCCTGCGCGGCCGATCGTGGCCCGCACGGTCCGCCCGTCCTCGGAGGAATCGTTGCACCCCGCGGCCAACACCGTCGAGACCAGGCAAAGGTTGATCAAGCAATGTCCGGAGCGCGTCACGGTGGTCGGAAGGTAGCACGATCACCCCGGCGCAACTGCAGGCGCAACCGTCGTGAAATGGGACGGCGAGGTCCCAACACGCCCCGCCTCGTTCGGTCCCTCACACCGGTGCGCAGATGCCTCGTAGAGCCAGGGCGAAGCGGCCGCTGAAACCGCCTCGCAGTGGTCCCGACCCATGCGTCGAAGTGTTAATGTCGAACGGTGACTGGCCTGAACGATTCGTGGCGCATCGCAGCAGCAGCGACTCTGCTCGCGTGCACGGGCTGCCGCAACACCAGCTCCGGCTCCGAGCTCGTCTGCAGCACGATCGGCAGCTCCGGAGGCATCATCAGCTCCCACGACAGCGTGCTGAGCTTGTCCTTCCGGCCCGGCTCGCTCAGCGAAGACACCGAGGTGTGCATCTCGCCCGCCGAGCGACCGCCCAACGGGCCCCCGTTCGTGTATGGCGAGGCCTACCGAGTCACGCCCGACATCGACCTCGGCGTGAACCTCTCGGTCACGTACCGATTCGAGCTTCCCGAGGACACCAGCCAAACCGCGATCGGCGTGATTCGCCGTGCCGACTTCGAAGCGGGTGACGGGCGCTGGCTCTCTTTGCCGATCACGCGGCTCGAACCCGCCAACAAGCTCGTCGCCGGCACCGACAGCCGCCTGTCCATGTTCTACGGGCTACTCGACGATGGCGGATCCGGCGTGGTTGACCCCACCGTCGCGAGCACCGACGGCACCACCACCGACCCCACCACCAGCGGCGACCCCACCACGGACCCGACCACCGGCAACACCGAGTCGGACACCGAAACGAACGGCGTGGATACGGAGAGTTCCGACACCGATTCGGCCTCGGAGAGTGAGAGCGAAAGCAACAGCGAATCCGAGTCCGAGTCGGCATCTGAGACGGACACCACGACCGGGGAGACCGACGGCACGAGCACCGGCGGAGATACGTCGGAGACCGGCATCGTCAAGGTCGACTGTGACAACCTGCTCGCGCCGCCCTACGACATCGAGCAAATCGGCAACGTCGCGGCCGGCAACAGCGAAGACCTCGCCATGACCGGCCAGGGGACATTCATCCTCGCAGACGGCGACACGTTCGTGGAAATGGACGGCGACGGCAACAGCGAGGAATGGGTGGCCGGGCTGCCCTACGCCGACGACATCCTCGGCGTCCGATTTGGCCAGAACGGAACGCTCTACGCCGCCATGGGCCTCAACGCCGACGAGGTCTGGTCGTTCACCGACGCCGGGGGTCAGCTGCTCATGGCAACCGGACAGAACCTCCCCAACGGCATCCACGTCGACAGCACCGGCGCCGTATGGGTCTCGCATTTCTTCTCCGACTCCATCGAGCGCATCGACCCGACGGGACCCACGATCGAAACGATGGTCGAAGGGCAGAACGACGCCAACGGCCTCTTCTACGATGAGAACCGCCAGGTCCTGTACTGGGTCCGATACAACAGCAGCCAGCTGTGGCGCGCGCCCGTGGCCGACGGCGTGGTCGGAGCACCAGTCGCAACCGTCAACCTCGACGGATTCTCCGACGGCCTGTCCATGGACGAGTGCGGCAACCTGTACGTCGTCGACCAGGGTGGCCTCGCGGGCGGGCCCTGCCGTATCGACCGGATCCCGCTCGATGCCGCCGGTGCCCCCGACGGCACGCCCGATGACTCCACCGTGGTGGAAATCGCGGGCGCGGGCGATCTGGGGAACTCGTGCGCGAACGCCCAATTCGGCTACGGCTTCGGCAACGAGTACGACCAGGCGCTCTTCGTGACCGGCCAGCTCGGCGCGGTGTATCGCGTCCAAGTCGGCGTCGGCGGCTACGATATCCCGCTGCCCCCGGCCTAGCCGCGAGGCATCACAGACCGAGCCAGGTGCTCCCGCAAACGCCGGAGCACCAGCTCGGTCTTGCAGTCTTCGATGTCCCCGCGCACGCACGCCGCGATCGCATCGTCGAGCTCCATCCAGCGAACGGTCGCGCCTTCTTCCATGGGCGAACCGTCCGTGGGCGGTTCTTCCCGAGCATCGAGGTCATCGACGTGTGCCGCGGTCAGCCAGAACTTCTCGGGCATCGAGCCGGGGCTGGGAAACGTGCCGGCCCCCAGGAACGCCACGTCGTCGGCCGCAATTCGATAGCCCGCCTCCTCGTGGGCCTCGACCGCGGCACGATGCTGAATCCCTCCCGTGCCGTGGTCGTCACGTTCGATGATCCCCGCCACGACCTCGGTGAACGTCAGCGAGACGCGCGACTCCGGAACGGGAAGTTCCTCGTCGGGCCGGCCCAGGATCAGTGCGGGCCGCAGGCCGTCTCGGAGCAGGACCATGACACGGTTGTCAGTGCCCCGGTGGTACAGGGCAACGACGACGGCATCGGGGCCTTTCGGTCGCCCCAAGAAGTCGCAGAGGTACCGCTCCGACTGCGTGCCATCTGCGCGGCGGTTGGTCATGCGGTAGCGTTCGACCCGGAGAAAGCCATCGGGTCCACCATGCTGAACGTGGGATTCCACCTCGAAGCCCACCACACGTCGTTCACTCATTGCGCGCCAACCATCGGCGTCTGCCAAGCCGTTGTCGAGTCGCCTGCGTGCTACCATCCGCAGCCCGATGCCTTCGACTCCGGCGCGAGCGCTCTTCGTGGACATGGATGGGACCCTGGTCTCCACCGACGTCCTTTGGGAGGCCTTTTTCCGGGCCGTCAAGGCACAGCCCTGGGTCGCGTTCTTGGCCGTAGGGTGGCTTCTTCGGGGCCGCGCGACCCTCAAGGACGAGCTCGCCAAGCGAATCCAGGTCGACCCGGCCTCCTTGCCCTACCGCGACGACGTCCTCGACTTCGTCCGTTCGCGCAAGGCAGAGGGCGACCGCGTCATCCTTGCCACGGCTAGCGCTCGCGCCTGGGCCGAGCCGGTTGCGGCCCACCTCGACCTCTTCGATGGCGTGCTCGCCAGCGATGCGACCCAAAATCTCAAGGGGACGCACAAACTCGCCGCCATCGAAGCCGATTGCGCCGCGCAAGACGTTCCGGCGTGGGGCTACATGGGTGATGCATCGGCGGACATTGCGATCTGGGAGAAGGCCGGCGAGGTGTACATGGTTGCGCCGGCTGCTGGCCTGCGCAGCCGGGTCAAGCCGACCAAGGTCTTCGGCAAGAAGCCCAGCGTTCTCAAGGCCGCGCTCAAAGCCATGCGTCCGCACCAGTGGGTCAAGAACGTGCTGCTGTGGGTGCCGCTGCTCCTCGCGCGGGCGTACGACGACCCCGACAAGGCCGTCGCCGCCGTCGCTGCGTTCGCGGCCTTCTCCCTCACCGCCTCGTCGGTCTACCTCTTCAACGACCTGCTCGACGTCGAGGCCGACCGCGTCCACCCCAAGAAGAAGAAGCGTCCGTTTGCCTCGGGTAGCCTTCCGCTGCTGTACGGGCCGCCGCTGATCGCCCTTCTCATCAGCATCGCGCTGACGATCTCGATCGTCCTGCTTCCGCCAGCGTATCTCGGCGTGCTGCTGGTCTACCTCGCGGTCAACAGCGCCTACTCGACCACGCTGAAGAGCAAGATGCTCATCGACGTGATGATCTTGGCCAGCCTCTACACGCTGCGGATCCTCGCGGGCGGGGTAGCCACCGGTCTCACGCCGTCGGAGTGGTTGCTCGCCTTCTCGATCTTCATTTTCACGTCGCTTGCCTTCGCCAAGCGCTATGTCGAGCTCGCCCGCGTCGCTGCCGAGGGCAAGACCGAAGCCAAGGGTCGCGGCTACCGCGTCGAAGACCTCGACCTCATCATCAGCGTCGGTCCAACGTCGGGCTATCTCGCCGTCCTCGTCTTCGCGCTCTACATCAACAACGGGCTGCCCGAGTTCTACACGAACAAGACGCTGCTCTGGCTTACGTGCCCGTTGCTGCTGTACTGGATCAGCCGGCTGTGGTTCCTCGCCAAGCGCGGCGAGCTCGACCACGATCCCGTCGTGTTTGCCGTCACCGACAAGGTCAGCCTTGCGGTCGGGGCGATGGTGGGAATCCTGGTGTTGCTGGCGGCGCCGCTGTAGCGAGTCCGCGGACGACGCTCTGGCGGCCGAATCCCGGGAAAAATAAAACAGCCAAGAGCTGTGTAATACAAGCCCGCTGGGTGCCGGTGAGCAGGCCGCGTGCATCCAACTGGGATTTGATGCATGATTTCGCCACTCGGAGTCGCCCATGTGGATCGACGCGAAAAACACGGAAGGAAGCGGTAAAATCATGCTCGACGTCGACCGCCTCCGCAGCGAGCTTCAGTCGTCCTCGCCGCGACGCATCATTCAACGCGCCCTCGACCTCTTCGGACAAGACGTGGCCATCAGCTTCAGCGGAGCTGAGGACATCGTCCTCATCGAGTACGCCCATCAGCTAAACCGCCCGTTCCGGGTGTTCACGCTCGACACGGGTCGACTACATCCGGAGACCTACCGGCTCTTCGCCGCGGTCGAGAAGAAGTACGGCATTCAGATCGAGTACTGCATTCCGCAGACCGAACCGCTGCAAGACCTCGTCCGCAAGAAGGGCCTGTTCAGCTTTTACGACGACGGACACAAGGAATGCTGCGGCGTTCGCAAGGTCGAACCGCTTCGCCGCCAGCTCCGCACGCTTCGCGCGTGGATCACCGGGCAGCGTCGCGACCAGAGCCCAGGAACGCGCAAGGACCTTCCCGTCGTGCAGAACGACACCGCGTTCGAAGGCACCGGCGACGGCACGCTGATCAAGTGGAACCCGCTGGCCGAGCGCAGCAGCGCCGAAGTCTGGCAGGACATTCGTTCCTTCGACGTGCCGTTCAACGAGCTACACACCAAGGGCTTCGTCTCCATCGGCTGCGAGCCCTGCACCCGCCCCGTCCTGCCCGGTCAGCACGAACGCGAAGGACGCTGGTGGTGGGAAGAGGCCACGAAGAAAGAGTGTGGCCTGCACCACATCAACGTGTCGCAGAGCGACGCGACGTCACCGGTCGGATCTTGAACTGGGTCTGACCCAGCAACAGCAGCGCGCCATAGGGGACGGCCTCTGTGGCGCGCACGCGCGTGTACGTGCCGTTCGCGCTGCCGAGGTCTTCGATGTACAGCGTGTCGCCGCGGCAGGAGAACTGGCAGTGCGCGCCGGAGACGTATGTGTCGCCGGGGATCTCCACATCGGCGTTCTCGCGGCCAACGAGGGCACCCGACCCACCGATGCTGACGGAGGACGCGGGCTGCTCGCCCATTGGCAGACACTCGAGTTCGCCCCAGCCGCGCCCTGCGCGGTAGCGGACGATCGATTGGCCGACGCGGAACTCGTCCCCGTCGCGTACGACGAGTCGCTCGTCGACCTGTCGAAACACACCGTGCGCGCCGAGCGGCTCGACGAGCACCCCGCCGCCGGGCGCGGGGGTGAAGCGGGCGTGTCGAGGCTCGAGCTGCTCGTCGTCCCCCCACGGCTGGTTCGGCTCGCGACCGACGTCGAGATGATCGCCAGGCCGCAACATGACCTCGTGCAGCGACTGACCCCGCGAGCCGAGCATCACCAAACGCACGGTCTCCACCGGGCCTACGTCCTGCGGCGGTGCCCCCTGATAAGGCGCAGGCGCTGACGGCTTTGCGCTCACGACGGTGGTTTCGGGGCGCGGCTGCGGGACGCGCGGGTTGGTGGGCATCATCGAATCCGTCGACGCTGGATACCGCCCGCTCGCCTTGCTCAGCCCCAGCGCAGGGGTCGTACGAGGCTCCACCGATGCGGGGATGGCCGGCGGTGCCTGGACGAAGCCTCCCGCAGGCGGGGCCGTCCCTTCAACGAACGTGGGGCTGGTCTCCGCCTCGGGCGGCAGGTCTTTCGGCGCCGCATCGGCATAGGGCCGTGCGGGCTGCGGCCCCTGCGTCACGACGGTGATGTCGGGCTTGTCGGGGGCGGCGACGGGACCGGTCGGACCGCGCATCCGCCCCGCGGTGATGTCGACGTCGATGTCGAACTCCTCGACGTCCGGCTCGGCGTCGCTCGGCTTCGAAGATACGGAGGGGAACGGCACGCCGAGGTCTCGAGCGAGCGCTGCGAGCTCGGGATGCCCAGGATGGTCCGCGGCCAGCGGTGCAAACGCCCGCTTGGCCTGCGCTCCGAGCCCCTGGAGCAGCGAGAACTGAATCTCGGCGATCTCTTCGGTGAGGTTCGCCCATGCCGGGGCCTCGACGCCGGTCGCCTGCGCGACGGCAGCGTCCACGCCGGGCTCCAGCTCGAGCGGCTCCGACGCGTCCTCTTCGACCGGCTCGACGACGTCACCGACCATCCGACGAGGTTCGGTCGGTGGCTCCTCGAGTTCGTCTGCGATGAGCGAGGCGACGCCGCCCGCGGCCGCATCCTTCGGCCCGCCCGGCACGCCGGACTTCACCGCCCTCGGCTGCGTCGGCTCGCCTTTCCCCCGCCGCACGGAGCCGACCAGGGGCTCGACCATGGCGGGCGCACGGCCATCGACGGTCTGCTCCTCGTCCCAGTCAACGCCGTCCGCGGGCGGCTCTGGAGGTGCGGCCTGCCGAACGGTGTTGCCGGTCGCCGCGGGTTCGGGCTGTCCGTGCGGCCACCGAACGCCACAGTTGCCACAGAACATCGCGCCGATCTCGACCTCTTCGGCGCAATGCCGACACGGCCGCGTCGTCTCGTCCTGTGGTTCCGACGCCGGCTTCGAGACCGGCATCCCACAGTTCGAACAGAACTTGGCGCCTTCGATGAGAGGCGCGCCGCAGCCTTTGCAGTCCACGTCACCGTCAGGGTAACGCGCAACGGCGCTCCGGGGCGATCTTCGGGCGGGAAGTCACTGCACGCATGTTGCTCGCTTGGGTCCGCGCTACCCTCCCGCCGATGCGCCGCGCCGAACGTGCCGACCGAATCGGACGGATTCTCGACGAGCTCTACCCCGCGCCGCCCGTGCCGCTGGATCATACCGATCCGTACACGCTGCTCGTCGCGGTGATGCTCAGCGCCCAGACGACGGACAAGAAGGTCAACGAGGTCACGCCGGCGCTCTTCGCCCTCGCCAGCACGCCCCACGCAATGGCGAAGCAGCCCGTCGAGGACATCCTCGGCTGCATTCGCCAGCTTGGCCTCGCCCCGACCAAGGCCAAGAACCTTCGCAAGCTCAGCGAGCAGCTCGTCGAGCGCCACGATGGAGACATTCCCGAAGACCTCGATGCTCTCGAAGCGCTCGCCGGCGTCGGGCATAAGACCGCTTCGGTCGTGATGTCGCAGGCCTTCGGCGTGCCGTCGTTTCCCGTCGATACGCACATCCATCGCCTGGCTGCGCGCTGGCAGCTGTCCAACGGCACCAACGTCGGCAAGACCGAGGCCGACCTGAAGAAGGTGTTCCCAGAGGACACCTGGAACCGCCGTCACCTCCAGATCATCTTCTTCGGGCGCGAGTTCTGCCCTGCCCGCGGCCACGACCTCAGCACGTGCCAGATCTGCGGCTGGGCCGCGACGAAGAAGCGCATTGCCGAAGATGCGCGCAAGTGAAGGCCGGAAGGGCGAGTCTCACCGCACTCGCCGTTGCCACGGCGCGAGGCATCGGTACGCGGGCCTTCGCACCCGACCCCACGGCGGCAAAGATCCTCCCGGCTCCGGTCGCGACCCTGCTTCGTGGCTGGCAGTCGCTGCCGGCGTGGGCACGCGCGGGCCTTGTCGGACCACGCCTGCTCAGCGGCGGCGTCGTCGATCACATCACCCTGCGCACGCGGGCGATCGATGCCGCCGTCCGTGCCGCGGTCGACCGTGGAGCCGAGCAGCTGGTGATCCTCGGGGCGGGTTACGACGGCCGAGCGCATCGCATGCCGGAGCTGGCTTCGGTCTGCGTGTTCGAGGTCGACCACCCCGACACCGCCGCGGCCAAGCAAGCCCGCGCGCATGACCTGCCCGCGTGTGCTGCCGAAATCCGCTACGCGGGGATCGACTTCGACCGTGAGGCGCTCGGCCCCCGCTTGGGTGCCGCCGGGCACGACGCGTCACGGCCGACCGTGTGGATCTGGGAGGGCGTGACGCCCTACCTCCCTCTACAGGCCACGACCGCGAGCCTGAGCGCGCTGGCCGAGCGCAGCGCTCCGGGCAGCACGCTTGCGATGACCTATGCAACGCCGCAGCTGACCGGGGGCGATCACCCTCGGCTGGAAGCCGTGGTGCGGCGAGGTTTCTCGTGGCTCGGCGAACCGCTGCGGGGCGCGCTCGAGCCTGAAGATGCCGCCAAACTCGTCCAAAAACACGGATTCACGCCCAACGCGGACACGGGCCAGGCCGTCTGGGCCGGAGGCGATCGCCTCGCGTACGCGCTCGCACGTCCGCTTCGGTCCGAGCGTCTGCTCGTCGCGGTGCGCTCCCCTTAAAGGAATGCGTAAGCGCGACCCCTGATCCTTCGTACACCTGGCGTTTTTGCGGACAGGACGGCGGTTGTGGGTGGCCGGTCTGACTGATGTCGGATAGTATCCGTCCCCAGTGCGGATTCGCTACGCAGCGCGCACCGACGTCGGTCTCAAGCGGACCCACAATGAGGACTACTTCGCCCTCATTGAAGAAGACCGCTTGTTCATGGTCGCCGATGGCATGGGCGGACACGCTTCGGGCGATGTCGCGAGCAAGATGTCGACCGAGGTCGTCGGCGAGTTCTATCGGCACAGCCGCAACGCAAACGCGACGTGGCCGTTCCGGTACGACCCCACGCGGTCGTTCGCCGAGAACCGGATGATCGCGTCGGTGCGACTCGCCAACGAACGCATCCACTACGCCTCGCAACGCAACCGCAGCCAACGCGGCATGGGCACCACGGTCGTGGTGTTCCATCTCAACGGGCATGACGGCTACGTCGGTCACGTGGGGGACTCTCGCTGCTATCGGCTCCGCGACGGTGAGATCGTCCCGCTCACGCGCGATCACTCGCTGCTGGAGGATTGGAAGGACGCGCGTCCCGACCTCACCGAAGAGGAGATTCGCGACTTCCCCCACAAGAACGTGATCACGCGAGCCCTCGGCATGCGCGACACGGTCGAGGTGGACGTCACCCGGTTCCAGATCAAGGACAGCGATCGCTTCTTGCTCTGCTCCGACGGCCTGTGCGGCATGCTCACCGACGAAGAGATGCACGAAGTGATGCTCCAGTTCGACGACCCCGAGGAGTGCGTCGCGGAGCTCATCGACCGAGCGAACGCCGAGGGCGGCGAAGACAACATCACCGCGATGTTGATCGAGTGCCGCTTCTAGGGCGCGTCCACCCCCCCCTCGCCCCCGCGCCACTTGCTCGGGAGGCGTTGGTCGCGCGGGATGGATTCGGGCATCCGCCGGTTGGGGCGTAATGGCGGGCGAGTGCCTTCGTTGGTTGTCGTGGTTCGTCTCGGGGTGCGAGACGGGCCTTGGATCGATGATGAACGCCACGAGATCGCGCCTCGCCGCTCGACCCGCCGCCAGAATGGAGTCGTGCGGTTCCCCACTGCATGGGGCTGCAGCCCCGGGAGGTCGGGTGTGCAGGCACGTTCGAAGCGACGCTTCATCCCCGCTCACCTCGACGCAGACCCCCTGCAGCTGCCCGACGCTCACGCCGCCAGCGAAGCATCCCGCGAAACTGCCAATCCGGAGTCTTTGGGGTTACGAAAACACGTCGTTCTATCGTAGGCTTCGGCCCGCCTCCGCCCCCGGGTACGGGCCAAGAACACCACGGGCAAAGGGTTCATGAGCATTCACCGTCTACCGTCACTACGGAATGTCCCCGGCATGAAGCGCGCCGCCACGGCCGCTCTCGCTGCCGGGCTTGCCACGCTCGCGCTGGCTTCGACTGGCTGCATCCAGGATACGGACTGCGGCATCTGCGATCCGGACAACCTGATCCTCGAGAGCATCTCGGGCATCAACTACCAGTCCGACAAGATCCACATCCTCAACCCTGAGTGTGAGGGCGACGCCTGCCCGGCGCCCATCTCGAGCGGCTCCTACTTCATCGAGGAGATCATCGAGTGCGAGGAGACCGAGGATGCGCAGGCATCCGTCAATGCGGCCGAGTACTGCAGGCTCTCGCCGCTCGTCACCGCGTTCGGCATCGAGTTCGTCTTCAACAACCTGCTCGACCCCACCAGCATCGAGCTGGTGCGCAAGCGCCCTGACAACCCGCAGCTGTTCGAGGTCTACGACTGGAAGACCGACGTCCTGCAGGTTCAAGGCCCGATCACCCGCTTCAACGGTGACTACAAGCGGGGCGACCGCGAGGCCGCGGACACGATCTCGCGCCTGGTCAACCTCAGCTGCATCGACAACCTGCGGGACAACGGTCAGGACTTCACCTTCGAGGACTACCAGGACCCCTCGACGAACCCGTGCAACGCCATCAACCCTTCCACGGGCACGCCCATGAAGATGCGGATGGACAGCACGATCAAGGCTGCCCGCGGCATCTGGACCGCGGCTGGCAACAGCTGTTCGTCGCCTGAAGAAGGTCCCGACACCTGCTGCAGCTACTGCGAGTACCTGCTGTCCACCAAGGTCGACCGCTATGGCGTCGACGCCAACGGCACGGTGATGAGCGCCAACCCGGGCACGTTCGCTCCCGACGGCTCGGCTTACGCCGACGCGATCGTCTGTGGCGGTCCCGACGACGTCGAGGCGGGAATCCCGATCGACATCTTCGCCGCCTGCTCGAACTTCGTCCCGTCGGTCGACCGCAGCGACGAAGAGCAAACCTGGGAGTACGCATGGTGCGCCCCAGGTACCGCCGGCCCCGACTGCCCGCTCGAGGTCCAGCGCTTCAAGCTTCCGCTGTTCGACAAGCTTCGCGAGACGCACCCCGACCAGCGCCCCGCTGGCTTCGAAAGCAGCGACGCCCGCTGCAACACCACGGCCCAGTGCGGTGAAGTCCACGACCTCACCGGCGTCCAGTGCATCGGCACCAATGCCGACACCGGCTCGGCCTGCCTTGCAGACGCGTACCCCGGCTCGGACACCTGTCAGAACGCCGTCTGTCGTCCGCAGTGGATGGGCACCTGCCGATTCAACGACGACACCACCGGTGCGGACACGGCGTACTGCCAGGACCGCCGCTTCGCGACCTTGGGCACCGCGGCGTGTCACCTCGCCTCGAACGAGGTCGAGAACACGTCCGCGTTTGGCCCCGTCGGCCCCAACGGCGCCGGCTTTACCGTCGGCTGCGACGCCGACGGCACCAACTGCGAAGGCCAAGCCGGTGCTGGCACCGAGCTTTCGTTCGCCGACTGGGACGAGAACGGTCGTCTGACCGCGCAAGAGGCTTGTCAGGCCTCGCTCTACGGTACCGCCGCACCTGGCGACCCGGGCTTCGAATGCGACCCGTACTACCAGAGCAACCTGTTCCCCAAGCCGCTGTACCAGCGCGACGAGAACCTTCCCGACCCCACGCGCCGCTGCATCTGCCCTGACAGCGGCAGCCTCGAGAGCAACGCTACTGACCTCGAAGAGGACGGCTGCTTCGATACGGTCGAGCGCGGCTGCTACGACAGCAACGGCGACCTCGTCGAAGGTCGCGGCGGCCAGTACGCGGTCAAGTTCATCGCCCGTGCCGGTGGCATCGTCTACGATCCCGCCATCAAGGGCTTCGATTGGCGCCCCGCAGACCTCGGCGGCATTCCCCGCGCCGACATCGAAAACTGCGCGGAGAACAACACCGACCGTCTCGTCGGAGCGCTCAACCGCCACGACGGATGGCGCGCGGCCGACACGTTCACCCCCGAGAACTTCGAAGACTACGACCGCGCGATGTGCTCGGGTCAGGAGTACACCGTGGTGTTCGCCGAGCCCGGCAACGACGACGGCCTGCCGTTCGTCATCGACAAGGCGGACAACACGCTCGCCGGCAAGTCGGTCTACACCTTCGAGACCTCGCAGTTCCACGTGCAGCCGGGCTCCGGCTTCCCGACGGACAACCTGCGTATCGGCGCCTGCGACGACTTCTCGCTGCGCTTCTCGAACAAGTACGACAGCAGCCCGGAGAACATGGCGAAGCTGCAGCTCTTCCGCGTCACCTGTGTGGGTGAAGGCGACGAGCGCGAATGCAGCATCGCCGCGCCCGACGCGGCCTGCGACTCGGCGAACCCGCCCTCGGGCGCCTGCTGCCCGGCCGAAGGCACGTTCGTGCCCGTCGCCGGTGGCTCGACTTGTTACGCGACCTCGGACGACCTCGAGCTGGCGCGCCAAACCGACCCGTGCGCGGCCCCGTGCCTGACCATCGACATCGAGAACCAGTTCCTTGGTGAAGTCAGCGTCGAAATCGACCCGGTCGAGTTCGGCCAGTTCCTCGAAATCAACGAGACCTACCGCCTGCTCGCACCCACCGCTCCGACCCTCGCGTCGGCCACGGAGGACGCGAACGTCTACGCCGCCGTCTTCTGGGACGCCTGCGGCATGCCGCTCGTCGCAGAGGATGCTGAGCCGTACAGCTACGACTTCACCATCGACACGCCGAAGTGTCGTGAAGACACGGACAACGACGGCATCCCGTTCTCCTGCGACAACGCAGACGACAACTTCAACCCGGACCAGGCCGACATCGATGGCGACAACATCGGCGACGTCGTCGACCTGTGCCCGGTTGCTGGCGGCGACGCCAACAACACCGCGGACTCGGACAACGACGGTATCGGCAACGAGTGCGACACCTGTCGCCGCACGCTGACCCAGTACAACGCCAACGCGGACACTGCTTCAATCCCCGACTACATGATGGTTCGGAACATCCCGAACCAGGGCGACTTCGACAACGACGGCGTTGGCGACGTCTGCGACAACTGCGTCGTCACGGCAAACTGCGAGGACTTCGGTCCGGACAACCCGTACGAAGTGGCAACGGCCATCGCGTTCGACAACGACGATGTGTGTCAGTGTGACGCCGACCAGACCATGGTCGGTGACGAGTGCGAGGGCGGTCAGCCCAACCCGAACGCGTTCGGTCCCATCGGCTACCAAGACCAGGACGACTTCGACCAGGACGGCATCCCGAACATCGCGGACGCTTGCCCACGCCAGCCGCTTCCCGAAGTCGCGCTCACCGCGAACGGAGAGTTCGGTGAAGCGATTACCTGCTCGCCGGAAACCGCCGAGACCGACTGTGGTCCGGGCCGTGCCTGCTCGCCGCAGGGTATCTGCAACCACCTCGACTCCGACAACGACGGCGTCGGCAACGCCTGCGACACCTGCCCGTTCGTGGGCAACCCCAGCCAAGACATGGAAGGTGGTTCCCAGGACGACGACCCCGACGGCGACTTCGTCGGCGAGGTCTGCGAAATCGGTGCCGAGAAGGGCTGTGGCGACCGCAAGAACGCCCGTCCCTTCGGCTTCTACAGCGTTGCCGCCGCAGGAAACTGCTGCACCGCAGCCCTGGTGGAAGCGGACGAAGACGCCGTTGCCGCGGCGGCCGAGCGGGGGATCACCTTCACCGTCGGCGACCTGCTCGTTGCCGGCACCTGCACCGACCCGCTCGACCTGAGCACGTGCCAGCCGCTGACGGCACCCCACCCCGAGCTGCCCGACGCGCGTGACGACGAAGGCAACATCATTCTCGAGATCCCAATCCGGACTCGGGACAACTGCTCGGAGGAACAAGAAGACGCGTTCGAATGCGCCTCGCTTCCGGCCGCGATCGACGACCGTGCTGACCCGGAGAACCCCGACAAGCAGCCTCGCGGGTTCTTGCGTCCCCCTCCGGGATGCGACCAAGCCCTCGCAGACGCGAACATCACCGCGCTGGAGAACCTGCGCAATCCGCTCACCGACCTGAACTTCGCCGGTGAGGACAACCCGCTGGACGCCCTGTGGCAGAACATCTGCTTCCTGCCTCAGGTCGACCAGGACTTCGACGGCATCGGCGACCCGTGCGACAAGTGCCCGTTCGCCTTCGACCCGACCGACGCCGAGTTCGTCGACGCTAACGGTCGCCTCTGGCCCAACGACGGCGCCGCCTGCAACGGCAACTTCCTCCCGGACAACATCTGCGAGATTGAAGAAGCGCAGTCCGGGGAGACGGGTGAAGACACCGACGGTGCTGGCAGCTCCGGCGGTGACGGCAGCACCGGCGGCTGATTCGCCGGGCCTCTGCCCAGACCAAGCCCCGGTCGCTTCGGCGTCCGGGGCTTTTTTCGTGCGCTTCCCCTGCCGCCGGGGCGATGGTACGCCGCTTTCATGAAACGCGGCGGATGCGGACTCGGGGGCGTCGCGCTGGTGTTCGCCGCGTGCTCGCAATCCGTCGCGACCCCGCCAACGCCTTTGGTCTCGTCCCTCGTCGCCGAGCCAGCCTCCGCCGCACCGCCCGCGGTCGCGCCGGTGGAGCCGACCGTTCGGCGGCAACCGGATGCGAGCTGTGAGGTGACCGTCTGTCTCTCCGGCGCCGGACCGAAGCACGTCGGCGGCAACCCGGCCTTTGCCCAGCTGTGCGAACCCCTGCCCGGCCTCGTCCCGGCCTGCGACGCAGAGGGAACGTGCTCCCCCGCGTTTCAGATCACCGAAAAGAAGGCGGCTCTCGACGCCGCCCTCGCGGCCCTCGACCGGAACGATGACGGACGCGTCGGAGAGGGCGACCCCGTCTGCGTGTTCAACATCGTGGGCTACTCCTGGGGCGGCGTGAACGCAACCGAACTCGCGAAGGCGTTTTTGCACGACGAGCGCATCGCCCCCACGCATCGAGCCGTCGATCGGCTCGTCCTGATCGACCCCTATCGACCCATGGCGCGCGTCGAGGTTCCGCGCGGAGTCTCTCGATTCCACAGCATTCGCCAAAGCGATCCGCCCGCGAACGACTGCTCGAGAAACTCGCCCCTGGGACCGTACCGGGGACTCTTGCCCCGGTGCGAAGCCGCAGAGACGTGCGAGGATCTGGACGTGTCGAACACCCCGGACACGCGCTACCCGACGTCCGATGGACGAACGGTTCGCGGACGCGACGTCGGTCACTGCCGCGTCGTCCGCATCGCCACACCCATGGTGTGGTCGCTGTTCGGCCTCGACGCGACGGAGTCGACGCGGTGAGGCGGGGTCTGATCCTCCTCGGCATCGCAGCGTGCACGGGCTGCGTCTCGGTGAACCCCGACTACGCGGACGGGGCCGCGTCGGACGCCACCGCAGCGTCGCAAGGCGTGAGCGACTCGACCGGTGATGGATCCAACGACGCTGCCGGCTCGACGAGTGCCAACGGGTCGGCCAGCGCCGGCCCCGTGACCACCAGCGCCTCCACCAGCACGAGCACCGGACCCGAACCGGACGGGACGCAGAGCGGCGGTACGACCGGTGGCGACAGCTCGACGGGCTCTGGCCTCGCCACCGGTTCGAGCAGCTCGAGTGGAGCGAATGGCATCGACTTCGGCACGCCCTGCGTGGGTCCAGAGGACTGCGCGGGCCTCCACGACGGCGCAACCTGCTGCGAGAACGAGCAATGCTTCGGCACGTGCATGGTGCCGTGCGGCAACGACGAGGACTGTCGCTCGCTCCCCGGAACCGAGTGCGAACACGACCACTGCCTCTTCCCGTGCCCTGATGATGACGGCGCCTGTGCGTGGCTCGGCGGGGACTACACCTGCCAGCACGGCGGTTCGCTCTGCGAGAACGACCTGGAGAACGAGTGAAGCGCGCAACGGTCCTGCGGACTCAGGCATCACGCCCACAAACCGCCGACGACCGCTCTTTCATCGGCGGCGTCCCCCTCCTGCCCGCGACGCAGCCCCTTCCGAGCTGCTCGCACTGCGGAGCCACGCAAACGTTCTACTTCCAGCTCGAGTTCCCACCCAGCCACGTCTGGGCGGGACATGGCCTCGCCATGTTCTTCTGCACCCGGTGCGCTGACGAAGAACGCACCATGCCGGCACAAGCGGATCCGGCAAGAGGAGCCAGGATCGGACGAGAACTCTTGGAGAGGTAGCGAACCGATGCCGGCGTACTCGTGTTCCAGAGTGAGAACGCGACCCACCGGCCGGAGCATCGAAGCCCGCTTTGCTTTCGACCACTCGGCACGCAAGGCTTCGAACGATTTGTCCGGATCGGCGGCGAACCAGTTTGGGAGCAGGACGATGAGAGCCCCGCGAGCATCGCCGGGAACAACCCATCCTTCCTGTTCTCCGTCGAAGGCGACTTTGAGTTCCGTCGAAATGCGGATGCTCCAGGCCAGATGCGGTACGACTTCATCAAGGACCGGGTCGTAGAGTCGACATCCGACATCTACTGGCTCTTCTCCAGCGGGAATCCGCTCTACTACTTCGGGACCGTGCCGCCCGACGCCGACACGGTCTACATGGTCGCCCAGTGAGGCGGCCCTGCCCTACTTGCGGCGCTTGTAGCGGACGCGGCAGGGCAGACGTGGGCCGACGAGCAAGCGGGAGTAGTCGGGCTCGTAGCGCGACTCGACGAGCTCGAAGTCGAAGTGGCGCAGCAGGTGACTCCAAACGGCGCGGAGCTGCAGCTGCGCAAACACGATGCCCAAGCAGCGGTGACGGCCGCCGCCGAACGCGATCCACGACATCGCGTTTTTCTTGTCGGCATCGCGCTCGGGGCTCCACCGCTCCGGATCGAAGCGATGAGGATCCGGGAACACCTCGGGAATGCGATGTGCCATGGCCGGCGAGGTCATGATCATCGAGTCCTTCTCGATGTGGTAGCCGGCGAAGTCGAACGCGTTGAGCACCCGGCGCATCATGACGATGATCGGTGGGTACAGCCGCAGGGTCTCCTTGATCGACCACTCCAGCAGGGTCATCCCGCGCAGGTCGTCGAGCGTGAGGTCGGTCCGGCCCCCGAGCACCCGGTCCTGCTCAGCCCGTAGTTTGCCGATCCACTGCGGGTTCTGGTTGAGTAGGATGCCGGTCCACGCCACGGTCACACCGCTGGTGTGATGACCCGCGAACATGATCGCGAGCAGCAGACCGGTCATCTCGTCTTCGGTCAGCGGGCGACCGTCCTTGTACTTCGCGTCCATCAGCGTCTGCAGGAAGTCCTGCGAGCTGCTGTCGTTCTTCGCGCGACGCTCTCGAACGATGTCCGCAATCAGCTCGCCGAGGCGCTTGCGAGCCTGATCGCGCTTCTTGAACGCCGGCACGAGCGGCATGTTGGGCGCAAAGAAGGCGAGCAGATTCAAGCCTCCCTCCATCTCGTAGTACAGCTGCGCGAACTCGTCGGAGAGCTGCTCGCGGAACTTGGGGCCCAGCAGCGACCGGCTCGAGGTGTAGATGGTCAGCTGGTTGCCCATCTCGTAGAGGTCGACCTCGCCTTCGTCTCCCCACTTCGAGAAGAACTGCTCGGCTTCCTCGACGAACCCCTGCGCATAGGTACGAAGCCGAGTCTCGCGCAGCGCATCGTGAAAGAACGCGAGCTGCTCCTTCATGATCTCGGGCTCCGCGTCGTAGGCGATGCCCTTGCCGAAGATCGGCGTCATGAGCTTGTACGTCTCGCGCAGGTCGACGTCTTTGTCCTTCAGGCGAAAGAACTTCTGCTGCGCCTTGGGCCCGCTCATCATCACGCCTGCAGGCGTGCCGGGCAGGCCGATCGAGAACACGTCACCGAACATGTCGCGGCCGCGCTGAAAGAGCTCGACCGGGTTGCGGCGCATCTCGAGCGCGTGGCCCAGCATCGGGAGGCCTCCCGGCAGCCGCGGCGGTCGAGGCAGTCGGCGATCGGCGGTCGGCTTGGCCTTCTTCGAGGCCTTGGACGCAGAGGAAGCGGACTGGGGCGAGGATGCGCTCATGCGAAGTCTCCGGCGGACACGTCCGAACGCGTCCTTTGGCGGACCGTACCGTGCACCCCCGAGCCGTGCACGTGCTGTGGCACACCAGCGTGTGACCCTCGTCATGCGACCGCGCGCGTGCACGCACAGCACGATTCTGCGGCGACGGGCGTGCACCTGTGGTTCCGCGCGTATGGCTGTCATGTCGATGGCCCCCGCCCCACCGCGCCGAGGGTCGACTCGAAGGTGAAGTCCCCATACCGGGCTCTGCTCGACGCGCCACCTCGACGCCTCGACGCCACCCACGTGGCGTTCTCGTTCGACGCTTCTCTGCGCCCGAGGCTGTGCCTCCTTGCAGGCCTTCTGTCGACCGATGCGCTACGGGTCGCCGATGACGGCCGAATCGTACGAGGGCCGACGACGCCCACCGACCTTTCCAGCGACGAGCGCCTGGCCCTGGCTCGCGCGGAGCTCGACCGTATGCCGTCGCGCGTCAGCTCAGCGCGGAGCTGAGACCGCACCTGCTGCCGACACTGCGCGCGACTGCGCTGTGGGTGCACGCCGAGCAACGCGTTCCAAGCTTGCCGGGACGACCGCACGAGCCGAGGTTCGGAGCGAGGCGATCCGTGCCACGCGACGACGCTGGCTCGGCGCCGCCATCGCCCTCCTGGCGAGATGCTCCATGTGTGCCGCAGTAGGTTACGGCCCCGACGACCTCGGCTTGCGCCCCATCGTCCTCGTGCTGGGTCTCGCACTCGTGGTCACCGCAACGCTCCGGCTCGACCGAAGCGTGCAGCGTTGATTGGACGGGTCCCGGTTCCCGCGTCATCCTTAACGTGTTGTCCGCGCCGTCGTCCCCGCACCGTCTCCTGCCCGGGTCTCCACCCGAGCTGCTGGTGCACGACGCGGCCTCGGCGTGTCCCTACCTCGATGACGAGACTGCACGGCTCCCGCTGAGGCTTCCGATCCGTGCCCTGCGACGCTCCGAGTTCGGCACGCGTCTGGGCGAGGGCGACCGTCGCCAAGGCTTGCTGCTGTACCGCACCGCGTGCCCGGAGTGTCAGGCGTGCGAGCCAATCCGTCTCGACGTCGAACGGTTCACGCCCGGACGCTCGCAGCGGCGCACGTTCAAGAAGACGTCCGCCGTCGTCGAAGCCGTGCTCGGCCCTCTCGAGCCCACCGAGGAAAAGGTCGCGCTGTACAACCGGCACAAGCTCGGTCGCAAGTTGTCCGCAGGGGAAACCGAGATCGACATCGACGGCTACCGGGCATTCCTCGGCGAGTCGTGCTGCGACACCTTCGAAGTCCGCTACCTGCACAAAGGCCGTCTCGTCGGCGTGGCGATCACGGACCGCAGCGACACCGCGCTGTCCGCCGTGTACTGCTACTTCGATCCGGCTCTCCCCCAGCTGGGGTTGGGGACCTTTTCGATCCTCACGCAAGTCGACCTAGCCCGCCGCTGGAACCTGCAGCACGTGTATCTCGGCCTCTACATTCGCGACTGCAGTGCGATGGCCTACAAGGCGCGCTTCTTGCCGCATGAGCGTCGGCTCGGCGGCACGTGGACGACCTTCGAGCGCGGTTGAGCCGGCCCACGGCGCGTGTGAGCATCGAGCGCCAATGCAGATTCAGGTCCACAGCGAGGTCGGTCGACTGAAGTCCGTGCTCGTCCACCGCCCGGGGCCCGAGATCGTGCGCATGACGCAGCACGACCTCGACGGAATGCTCTTCGACGACATCCTCTCCCCGTCCGAAGCCGCCCGCGAGCACCGGATGCTCGCAGACATGATGACGGCAACAGGGACCGAAGTCATCGAGCTCGCCGACCTCTTGCAGACCGCGATCGAAAACGCCAACGAGGAAGACGTCGATGCGCTCGTGACCGCCTGCTGCAATGCGGAGCGGTCGCCCCGCGCCGCGCCCATCCTTCGAACGTGGCCTGCGCCACGGCTCACGCAGGCCCTTCTCGAAGGCGTGTACTGGCGCGAGCTCACCGAACCCATGCCGAGCCTGGCGGCCGTCACGGCGCAGCTGCGCGACGCCGACCCGATGGCTCTGCGACCGCTGCCGAACATCATGTTCCTGCGCGACCCGTGCATCTCGATCTACGACCGGGCCGTCCAAGGACGCATGGCAACGCTGGCGCGAGCGCGGGAGCCGTTGCTCGTGGCGTTTGCGCTGACCCACGGGCCGAACGTGGACGCAACCGTGTCGTTCCGCGCCGACGATCGGCTCGACGAGGCGTTCCATGCGATCGAGGGCGGCGACGTCCTGGTGCTCTCCGATGAGGTCTTGATGATCGGGTGCTCGGAGCGAACGCGGCCGGAGACCATCGAACGCCTCGCGCACGAAGCTTTGTTTCCCGTGCATCCCAACCTGCGGCGGGTCTACGCCGTCATCATGCCGACCGCGCGGTCCGTGATGCACCTGGACACCATCCTCACGCAGGTCGACCGGAACCTCTTCCTCGGCCACCAGCCCCTCATCGCCGGGAGTGCCCGGAAGCCGGGGCTGCCCGTCGTCCGCCTCGACCGCCATGGACCAGCGGCCGTCATGGCCAAGGCGTCCACGCTCGACGTTCTGCGCGAGGAGTTTGGTCGAGATACGAGGCTCGTCCCGTGTGGCGGCGATGACCCGCTGCATCAGGAGCGCGAGCAGTGGACCGATGGAGCCAACGCGGTCGCTCTCGCCCCCGGCGGAATCATGCTGTACGCCCGCAACCGGAAGACCGTACAGGCCCTCGAGCACTATGGCCTTCGTGAGCTGCACCTTCCGCTCGAGCAACCGCGAGACGAACGGAACGACCGCGTCGCCCAGGCGATGGAGAATCTCGAAACACAGCCCACGGTGTTCACGTTCACCGGAAGCGAGCTCTCGCGTGCGCGCGGGGGCGGTCGCTGTCTCACCATGCCTCTGCGGCGGGAGCCCCTCGCATGAACACGCCTTCGAACGAAGAAGTCCTCCCGACACCACCCACCGCCATCGTTGCGATGGGTGGACACGCCTTCATCAAGCCGGGCGAGCGCGGTACCTACGACGACCACACCAAGAACGCCCGCGAGATCTGCCAGGCGATGATGGTGCTCATCGAGCGAGGCTACCGGCTCGTCATCACCCACGGCAACGGACCGCAGGTCGGCGACCTGATGACGCGCACCGAGATGAGCTCCTCCGAGGTGCCGCGCCTGCCACTCGACGTCTTGGTCGCGCAGACCCAGGGCAGCCTCGGCTACTACCTTCAGCGCGCGCTGCTCAACGAGATGCACGCCCGCGGACTGCGTCGCTTCGTCACCACCATGGTCACGCAGGTCATGGTCTCTCCCGAGGACCCCGCCTTTGACAACCCGACCAAACCCGTCGGTCCGTTCATGACGCAGGAGGCCGCCGAGCGGAAGCAGGTCAAGTACGGCTGGAACATCGTCAAAGACCTCAACCGAGGCTGGCGACGCGTCGTGCCCAGTCCCAAACCCGAGAAGATCGTGCAGGCCGACATGATTCGAGAAGCGGTGCGCTCGGGCAACATCGTCGTCGCGGCGGGCGGCGGAGGCGTTCCCGTTGCCATCACGCCCGACTCCGGCGAATACACGGGCATCGAAGCCGTCATCGACAAGGACCTCACCTCCAGCGTGCTCGCCACCGACGTCGACGCCGAACTGCTCGTCATCCTCACCGCCGTCGACGGCGTTTTCCTCAACTTCGGTGAAGACGACGAGCGCCAGCTCGGTGCCGTCACCATGGCCGAGTGCCGCCGCCACATCGACGCCGGCCACTTCCCCGCCGGCTCCATGGGCCCCAAAGTCGAAGCCGTCTACGGCTTCCTCCGCCGAGGCGGCCGCCGCGGCCTCATCACCAGCGCCGCCAAGCTCCGCGACGCCCTGGACGGCCAAGCCGGCACCCACTTCATCGGGAAGATTTGATCCCGCACGCGGGCTCGTAGTTCTTCTCGCGGCAGAGCCGCTCCACCGCGGCTCGGTAGTTCGCGATCCGGGCTTCGTAACCGGAGCGACGGATCGCCTCCTGGTAGTCGGCGAGCGCGACGTCGTACTCGCCTGCCGCGACGTAGACCTCGGCACGGCCTTCCCAGATTGCGGAGAGGTCATCACCGGCTTCTTTCACAGTCTTCGCGCGTGCAACCGCGAGGGCTGTCTCAACTGCGCTCTTCGCATCCCGAAGTTTCCCTGCCAGCGCTAAAGCTCGCCCTTGCGCGGTCTTGGCGTATGCGTAGAGGAGCGATTCATCTCCCGCCTGGGCGTCGGCGATCTCGACGACTCTCCGTCCCCAGAAGACTGCATCTTCTGCGACGTCGAGATCGACGAACGCGTATGTCAGATGCAGTGCTCGGCCCACTCCCATCTGGCCGAAATCCACAAGTCCCTCAGCCTCACCCTCCAGTAGGAATGATGCCAGCTTCCTGCAGTAGCGAAGCCCATCCTCACGTTCGCCGTACTCAGCAAGCAACATACAAGCGCGTCCGCGAGGATAGAGCGTCTGTTGGTTCCGCGCCCCAAGCGTCTCTCGCCCGACCGTCTCCGCTTCTCGGTACAGTTTGAGAGCCTCAAGAGGTTTTCCGACAAGACGTTTGAGATCCGCGAGTGCCGACAGCAAGTCAATCATCTTGGGGTGGTCATCCCCGAACCCTCGCCTGCCGATCGCTGCGGCTTCTTCGGCCAGCATCTCGGCGGTGCCCAGGTCTCCTTCGTCCTGCGCGCTGACCGCTAAGCCCAACACAATCTTGGATATCTCCGGATCCTCGGGCGCGATCCGCAGCGCAATTTCGTGCGCTCTCTGAAGATTCGACTTCGCCGCTGCCAAGTCACCCATCCAACGCTGTGCACGACTGAGAGACTGGTAGGCGAAGATTAGGCTTCTCCGATTCTCGCCGAAGAGTCGAAGCTGAGTCTCGATCGCTTGTTTCCGCAGGGCAACGGATTCCTCATGTCGCGCCTGGCTCGAGAGAACGCCTGCGAGCGCGGTTTGTGCATCCGCAACCCGTACGTGCTCCCAACCGTAAATGCGACGTCGCCCTTCCAGAAACTCGCGGGCGAGCGTCTCTGCACGCGCACCATCTCCAGCCAACCGCTCAAGCTCAAGTTCGGACTCCATGACCCGGAGCCCCAGCCGGTTCGAAGGGTCATATGCGTGCTTCAGGCATACCTTCGCTAGATCGAGCCAGAGTCGCGCCCCATCGACATCAGCGTTGGACAACGACTCAACCGAACTCAGGTAGCTGGCAAGTGACGTTGCACGCTCCCACTCCGAAGCCTCCGCGAGTTGGAGCCAGACCTCGTTCAGAATCGATATGCCGTCTTCGGTTTTGCCGAGCCCAATGAGAACGCCTCCTTCTGTCCGACGCAACTCGGTTTGGAGAGGTTGCCAACCGCTCGCTGCTGCACGGGACCGGAGGTCCCGTACTCTCCGCAGCTGTTCCTTCGCAGCCTCATCTCCCAACCGAGAGACGCTCAACAATTCCTCGCTGAGGCGACGGACTTCGGACCGGATTTCGCTCGGAGGGACAGTGCTCCTCTCAAGCGACCTCGCGTCCAAGCATGGGCGCGATGGCGCCAATGACAACGCACGATTGACCGCCTCCAACGCCGACGAACTCGACCGATACGACCCTCCTGCTCGAGTTCCGTCCGCCGCTCTTCCAGACACCACGCGGCCTTCTCCGAC
>CAYSPB010000014.1:0-42116 GCA_964432695.1 uncultured Nannocystaceae bacterium | reverse complement strand
AGTCGGTCATCCCGAACTTCTCGGCGAGCTCGCGCTTGGCGGGGTTGAGGTCCACACCGACGATGCGGCGAGCACCGACCATCTTGGCGCCTTGGATGACGTTGAGGCCGATGCCACCGAGGCCGAACACGACCACAGTGGAGCCCGGCTCGACCTTGGCCGTGTACACCACCGCGCCGATGCCCGTGGTGACGCCGCAGCCGATGTAGCAAACCTTGTCGAACGGTGCGGACTTGGGGATCTTGGCCAGCGCGATCTCGGGCAGCACGGTGAAGTTCGAGAACGTCGAAGTGCCCATGTAGTGATAGATGGGCTTGCCGTTCAGCGAGAACCGACTCGTGCCGTCGGGCATGAGCCCTTGGCCCTGCGTGGAGCGGATCTTCTGACAGAGGTTGGTCTTGGGGTTGAGGCAGAAGTTGCACTCGCGGCACTCGGGTGTGTACAGCGGGATGACGTGGTCATCGACCGCGACCGAGGTCACGCCAGGTCCGACCTCGCGCACGATGCCTGCACCTTCATGGCCGAGCACCGCCGGAAAGATGCCTTCGGGGTCTGCACCCGACCGCGTGAACTCGTCCGTGTGGCACACGCCCGTCGCCATGATTTCGACGAGGACCTCACCCTCCTTGGGGCCTTCGAGGTCGAGTTCAACGATTTCCAGAGGCTTCTTCGCCTCCATGGCAACAGCAGCGCGAGTCTTCATGGGCGCCGCGATCATAGACGACGACCGCACGTTCGACGACCACACGAGCACCCTGCAGGAACGCTCCGCCCGACTGCAGCCTTCGGCGTCACCCGCCGGTGGTCGGTGGCGATTCTTACGTCGAGCATCAATGTACCGAAAAATTGCAACGCTATTGCAAAAGGCAGTTCCACCGGCACCGCTGTTCCGGCACGGGTTCAATCTCTCACCGATGTATCGAAGCTCGGGCGACCGCATCACGTTCGTGTCCGCCGATCTGCATCGCGTGGACATGGAGCTGCCACTGACGTGGCGCAACAGGAACTACGTCGGCACGATGTTCGGCGGCAGCATGCTCTCGGCGACGGACCCGATCTACATGGTCCAGCTGCTCAACATTCTCGGCGACGAATTCGTGGTCTGGGACAAGTCGGTTTCATTCGCCTTTCGCCGCCCAGCCAAGGGCACCCTGTACGCGCACTTCGAATATCTGCCCGACGAGATCGAGCACATCCGCCGCGCTGCACATGAACAGGGGTCGCTCGACAGAGAGAAACCGGTCGAGCTCCGAGATGCGGACGACACGCTCGTCGCCTCGGGTACGAAGACGATCTACATCGCGACCAAGGCGCACCACGGCCGCCGGGCGGCCCGCGCCACCGGGTAGTCCAGGGCGAACGACACGTGCGAGGTGTTGTGATGAGCTCGACCACAGGACCCTAGGTCCGCGCGCGCTTGAGCTTACGGAACTCGCCGCCGTCGTCCGGGGCGCCCTTGGCGATCCACATGCGGGGGCTGCTGGCGATCCAAAGCGGAACGCCGACGGGAAACGTGAAAATCAGCGCGGTCAGCAGGACGCCGGCGGTCCGCATACCCTTCTTGACGGGCTTCATCTTCACCGTGAACTCGTCCGCGCCGTCGGGAATGCGAAACGGCCGAGAGACCGGGGACCCGTCACGGATGAAGAAGAACATCGGCCGCTCGGTGAGATCGACCGGGATCCCGCACGGCATCGTGCACAGTTCCTCATAGTTGACCGACACGACGGTCACGTCGCCCGCCTGGGCCACCTGGCGGCTCCGGTACTTGGCGAGCTTCACCACCCCGCGGCTCTCGTCTGGCTTTGCGTTGACCGTATGGATGACCGCGATCCGCTGCGTGGGAGCCTGCGCTGCGGCGGGCATGGACGCGAACGCCACGGCTAGACCGACGGATGCAGTGCTGATCGACGAAAGCCCGGTTCCCATGCCCTCGACCCTTGCACGGCCCGCACCCCAGGCTCAAGCATCCAGGTCGGTCGAGATAGGCCGCGCGACCGAACCCGATGGTGCGCAGCGACGGGCACGTCCGTGCAACAGTGAGGACGTGCAGAGGCGTCATACGCTTCCGTTCACTGGCGGACTCTCCTGTGACCTCGCCGCGTGCGGCTACACGCGCAACGCTGGAGAACAAGGCGACCCATGCACGGAGCTCAACGACTGTGGCGACGGGTTCCAGTGTGTCAATGGCGCGAGCGTGCCCGACTGCGACGCCGCGCGCTGCTGCACCACGTTCTGCGCGTTGGATGATCCCGACGGTTGTGCAGCGCTAGAGGCGACGTCTTGCCGGACCGAGCTGCCCCTCGAGGCTTGCCCCCCGGCGCTCTACCGGCTCGGCGCGTGCTTCCTGCCCCCGGGCGCCGCAGCGCCCCTGGAGGCCACACTCGACGACGCGAACTGAGGGGCTGTGGCGCTCAGCCGGCCGCAAGCGCGAGCGTCTCGCACGCTTTGAACACGCACTCGGCCTGCTCTTTCTCGACGCCCATCATCCCGCCTGCACCGCAAAGAATGAGGTGGTCTCCGAGCACGATACCGACCTCGGACGCGTACACGGTGCCCAGCGGTGGATCCCAGGAGTGCTGAACTTTATAGCCGGTCTCGGTCTGCTCTTTGACCGGGAACTGGTCGTTCTTGTTGCCCGAGGGTCCCGTCGCGTTCTTGAACATCTCGGCGACGCCGTTCTTGGTCTTCTTGTGGCGATAGAGTTCGATCTCCGCTCCGCAGGTCGAGTCGGCGTCGATCGTCGCTTCATCGGCCATACCGTCACCGGGCGTGACTTCGCCGAGCTTGGTTCCGGCGGGCACCTGAAGCGTGACGCCCCAGTCGGCGATCGTGAGGGCCTCGAGCGTAGGCGCAGGCTTCTGTGCAGGTTTCTCGGCCGCAGGCTCCGCCTTGGCTTCGGCCTTCGCGGCGCCATCCTTCTTCGCATTGGCCTTGGCGTCCTTCTTCGCGTCGGCTTTGTTCGCGCCCTTGTCGTCGGCGGCAGCCTTGTCGGCGCCGTCACATGCGACGGTGGAAAGGGAAAGCGTAGCGAGCAAAACGGCGACGATGGGGGTACGCATCGCACCCAAGACGCGAGCGCGCACGACCGGTTGCACGACCGCGTCATTTGGCACCGAGCGCCCTATCCGACGGCGCAGCAGATCGTGACCGGGTTCGTCGGCGCAACTTCGCCAGAGATCGGAGCGGTGCCCGACCCCCCGCACTCCACGGTGATGTCGCCTGGGTTGTACGTGGCCTGATCGACCGCGATCTTTGCGGAGTTGGTGCAGTCCGCGTTGGTCACCGTGAAGCCGGTCTCGCACGCGGGACCGAACTGCACGTCGATGCTGCTATCGCAGATGCCGGTCGGCTCGCCACAGGCGCACGCGCCGCACTCGCGCTCGTCCATCGACCCGCCAAAGCCCATCGTCTCGGCGGGATAGGCCTCGGGGCATTCGTGCTCGCCTTCTTGCCAAATACAGACGTTGCTGCCGTCTTGAATGCAGGGTCCCCCCTCGTCGCACATGCTCGGCTCGGCCGAAGGCCCGCACAGCTGTACCGACCCCCCGAAGCCTCCCTCGTTGAAGGACGCCTCTCCGTCACAGGTCCCGCCCGTGACGAGCACGGGTGCGATGGAGAAGAAGTCTTGCTCGAGCGTCGTTGCGGCGCCTGCATCGTCGAGTGACGCCGGAAATGGGCCTTCGATCGGATTGCACGCGGTGGTCGAGACCTCGACGGTGAGGTCTGCATCCCCGGCGCAGCCTCCTTCGCCGTAGATCAACAGCTCGGCCGTCGGCGCACACGTCACGTCGACGGGGCCGCAGTTGCAGGTGCACTCATCTTCCCCGGCATCGAAGTCGGTGAAGAAGGCGCCCGCGGGATCGGCGAACGCCCCGTTGCAGTCGACCGCGTTCGCACCGACGCGAACGGGTCCCGTCCAGCCGCTGGGGATCGGCGGCGCACACTCTCCAGAGCAGGATCCGGGGCCTACGGTCGTGACCTGGCCACCGTCGGACGACGAAACGCCGGCCGCGTCCGTGGTGGAGGACCCGCCGGGCTCGGTCGTCACGCCAGCACCATCGGACGTGGCCGAGCTGGCCGCGGTGCTAGCATCGCTCGCGTCGGTATCGGCCCCACCGTCGTCGCCACAGGCCAAGCACAAAACCAGCAAGCCAAGCGTCGCATCCCTACGGGTCATGCCACGACGGTAGAGGATGACGGGGTCGGGAAACAAGGTCAGTCGATGCCGAGCCGGGCCTTCATGGCGGCGAGCTCGTCGTCGAGTGCTTCTTCTCGTGCAGCTTTTTCCTTGCGCGCGGCTTCGGCCCGCGCCGCGATGCGCTTTCGCTGCGCCGCCTCTTCCTTGGCCTTTTCCTTCGCGCGCTTGGCCTCGAGCTTGGCCTGCTGCTTCTCCAGCCTGGCCCGCTCACGCTCGCTGAGCTCGGGCTCGAGCGTGGCGTCGAGTTGCATGACCTCCCGACACGCACTGCATGCAAAGGCCGTGGACTCCGATTCCCACAGTTTGACCGCAACCCAGGCGGTGTACGTCTTTTCGACGCTGACCTCGTAGAACTTGGTCGTCGCGTCGCACATCGGGCAGCGCCGTACGTGGACTTCACCATCCTCGACCGCCTTGGCCTTGCTCTTGCGCCCGAACAAAAAGAACACGCCCCAAGGCTAGCAGGGCGTCGAGGCGCGGTCGTGTTCGTTCCGCTGGAGGGACAGCTATTCTTCGTCCCGCTCGAGCGGCTCACACCCGTAGGCATCGAAGCGTCCCTCGACGAGAGTCATGCATTCGTCGTCCTCCTCGCATGCCAGATCCGGAAAGACCTGTTCCTCGAAGAGCGGCGTCCAAACGGTCAGTTGGCCGGCGTCGACGCAGTACGGGAAGATACCTTGCGTCTCTCCGCCGACGTTCAGCAGGAGCCCGTCGTCGAACTCGTCCCACGTTCCCTCGCCCTGCTCGGGCAGGGTCAGCATATAGCTACAGTCGCAGCTGGCATCGCCACCATCGGCGCACGTCATCGAGAAGCCGTCTTCCATGCTGATGAAGCCGGCGAAGGTCTGGCAGTCGACGCCCGCGCACGCCATCGAGTCGAACTGGACGTCGGCCTGCAGCTCGATCATGAGATCGACGGCGTAGGTTCCGTCCTCGGCGAACGTTCGCGTCCCCGTGACCGTGCTCCCGGTGATCACCTGCTCCGCGCCGGCACAGATCTCATCGGCGAAGAAGTTCGGCAGCACCTCGTAGCCGCAACTCGAGGCGACGGTCCATGTGCCTGTCGGGTCGCCTCCGCACGCGGCGGGCTCGGTGACACACGGTCCAGGTTTGGGCGCGGCGCCATCGATGATGTGCACCTGCTGTATATATGAGAGCAGGTTGAACCCGGTGCAGACCCCTGCGCTCGTCGGCTCGCCGGTCGAGCTCTCATCCGCCCCCGACTCCGAACCGCTGCTCTCCGCGCCGCCTTCGGAACTGCTGCTCTCCGCCCCCGTCGTGAGCGTGGGCTCGGTCGAGGACGTCGTCGTGGCCGTGGTGCTCGGTGCGGTCGTACTGACGTCGGTCGGGTCCATCGAGCCGGACGTAGACGAGGCGTCGTCGGTGTCCGTATCCGCGCCTACGTCGTCGCTACATCCCGCAAGGACGCCAACGAGCATCCCCATCCCCCAGACCATGCGAAACTTCATGGCTCGAACGATGCCACCGATCGCGCTGGCGGAGTAGAGACCTGCAGCACCGAAGCGGTGTTGCGTTTTGCAACCATCGGCCTCGCCTCGGCAGCTCATCCACATGCTCGCCTCGACTCTGTTCACCACGGCCTTGTTCATGGCGCCTCCACTGGAAGAACCTTGGGGCTGCGGCGACAGCTAAATCGTCAGCCAGGGCAACAACAGCGCAGTGAGCCATAACGGGACGGAGACGTTCGCGTGGGACTTCGACCTCGACCAGGGTCACTTCGTGCACGCGGTCGTGGGCGGCACGGTGACCATGGTCCGAGAGGACAGGACCGTCGGTGGCTGCAGCTCCGACTTCGGCAACGCGGCGAACTACGTCGTCATCGACCATGGCGACGGCACGGGTGGTCTGTACCTGCACTTCGCGCCCGGCTCGTCACCGCTGAGCGTCGGCGAGACGGTGCGCGCCGGCGACATGATCGGCCGTGTCGGCCTGACCGGCTGGGTTTGCGGCGACCATCTGTACTACCAAACGCAGGAGGTCTGCGACAGCTGGTACTGCCAGTCCGTCATGGCGTCGTTCGATGACTACGGCGTGCCGGGCTACGGCGTGAGCATGCAAAGCGACAACTGCGGCGACGCCTTGCCGGGCTTCGGCGACCGCGATGCTTCGCAGGGCTGTCGAACGGGAGAAGCGCCGCGAGGCCTGCTCCTGCTCATGCTGCTCGGACTGCGCCGCTATCGGTTCATGTCGCAGTAGCTGAAATGGCGGAACGTGAGGGTTCCTGTGGTGCCGTCGGAGTCCCAGTCGGTGCCTGTCATATCGATCCGAACCTGCGTCTCGTCCTCGTCCACCGAAGCAAGCGTCTCGAACGTCTCGCCGTCGGTCGAGGCTTGGAAGCGCAGCTGCGAGCCGTCGCCGGCGATCCGCAAGAAGCGATGTGCGGTGGCGTCGTGCGGCAGGTTGGCCAGGTTCATTTCGGGTTGACCGTCGGGTCGCATCCGCACTTCGAGCGCGCTCTCCTGGATGATCATCGAGTAGACGTCGTTCGATCCGGTCTGCAGCAGGAACATCGACTGGTGGCCAAGCAACTCGGAGGTCTGGCCCACCTCGGTCGTGACGTGACCGTTGGCGAGGTCGAAGCCTTCGAACGTCCCGATACCGACGTACCCGTTCGACGGTGGCTCTAGTGAAATGACCAGCTCTCCGTCGGCTTCGGACACGTCCTTGCCCATGAACAGGTGCCAAAACGGATCGATGCGACCATCTTCGAAGTCGTCGACGAACGTTGGGCATCCGTCCGTGATGCCCGTGCTCTCCGATGCGTTCTCCGTCGTGCTCTCCGCTGCGCCGGTCGCTCCATCGGACGTCAGCGACACCATGCTGGTGGTCGACGGATCTGGCTCGGGCAGATTCGTCCCCCCGGTTGTCAGCGAAGTCGTCGTGGACTCGGCGGTGCTCGTCGTCGCCTGCCCCGACGTACTCAGATCAGGCACGTCTTCAGGCGGCGGCACGCAGGTTCCCGCGAGTCCGGTCGGTCCCACCTGGCCGTAGCGGCGCTCCGAGGGGCAGTCGGGGTCGAAGAAGCTGCAGTGCCCGTTGAGTTCGCACTGGCCGACCGCTTCGCCGGCAATACATTGGCCATCTTCGGCGCAGGTGAAGGTGTCGGACTGCTGGCACGCCAGACCCAACGTGCACCCCGCCACGAGCAGCCCCCACCGACCCATCGAACGTGACAGTACCACGCAGGCGCACTCCGGCCCGGCCCACACAGGAGGGCGATCTTTTTCGGGGTTCGTGGTGACACGAGCGCCGCTGCCCGGTGTTCAAGTCAACGGAACCTCTGCCATGACTCGCCTGACCGTCTCAACGCTTGCCCTGCTCTCCGTCTCCACCCTGACCGGCTGCTTCGACCTCGCCCCCGACCGTATCGTGACGGCGGACTTCGAGAGCGAGGTTCATCGAGTGGATGCGCGTACGGGAAGCGGCGACATCGACGTCCGCGTCGACGCGGATGCAACGCAAACCATCGTCGAAGCGCACGTGTACGGCGAACACACCAAGCCCCGGGTCCTCAAAGAAGACGGGGTCCTCACACTGCGGCACGACTGTCCTCGCCGCACGCGCCAGTGTGGGGTCGACTGGGTCGTCATCCTGCCGGCACGCGAAGAAGCGCGCATCTTCGACCTGGACACGGGCTCCGGCGACATCGATCTCTTCGCCACGAACGGCATCACCGTCGCATCGGCAGGCTCCGGCGACATCGGCCTGCACGGGGTGTGGGCTGAAGACATCGATCTCGAGACCGGAAGCGGCGACATCGGCATCGACCTCGAAGGTTCATTCCTCTCGCTGCACGCGGACACGGGCAGCGGAGACGTCGGCATCCGCATCCCCTCAGGCAGCTACGACCTGTCGATCAACACGGGCTCCGGTGACGTCTCCACCCGTGACGTCGACGACGACGCTGGTGCCGAGGCCGTCGTAGACGTGCAGACCGGCTCCGGCGACGTCTCCGTACACGGCCGCTAGCGATTCAAGGTGGCGAGGTCGCGGCCGAGCTCGATGAGCAGCTTGCCCGAGTCCTCGACCACCGCGACGCTCTGCCCCAGACCCTTCACGATGAGGTCGAGGTGCAGCACCGTCTTGGGGTTCGTGATCGAGGACGGCGCGCCTGCAATGAGCTGCTGTCCCGAGCTCACCAAGCCCTGCGTTTTCTCGACGAAGCTCGGCGTAGAGCCAGCCAAGGACATCGCGAGTTCACGCGTTTCGGTGAGCTGTCCTTCGACCGCTAGGCCCGCTTCGCCACCCACGGCGACCGCGGCGTTCACGGCTTCACCGAGGCTCATCTTGGCGCTGTACTTGCGGCCGAGCGCTGCCTTGGCCGAGGCGCGCAGGTGCTTGATCGACTCGCGCGTTTGGTACACGAACCCGTGGAACTCGGCCGTAGCCTTGAAGAAGGCATCGTAGCTGGGTACGCCGATCTGGACGTACGTGAAGCCCTCTTCGCCGTGGTCTCGAGCCTGCCCGACAAAATCGAGATTCGCGTTGCCCTCGTATTCGGCCAAACCGGGCGAAAGATCGGCCAGATGAACCTCGCCCGGAGGCGGCGCTTCGACCAGTTGCTTCACCAACTCCTTCGTCGTGCCGCGGAGCTCCTTGGCGGCCTTATCCATGGCCGCCTTCATCTCCTGCCAGTCGTCGAACTCTTCGGTCGTCGTCGTCGTCTTGCCGTCGACGGTCTTGGTCGTGGTGATCGTTCCGTGAAACTGGAACATCGAACAGCCGCTCAGAAGGAACGCGGCAGCCAATGCTCCGAAGCGCGTGGTCGTTCGCATTCGAAGGGGTCCTCCCGTTCGGGAAGACGATCGGAATCTGCGCAGGTTGCACGCATTCCGCGCCGGAAATCTGCGGCGCGCGCGCATCGACGAGAGAAGGCTGACTTCCGGTTCCAGTGAAAAAGTGGATCAACGGCCTTGTCGCTGTCGCGAGAGTTCGCTAGATCTCCATCGAGATTTGAAAACGACTTTCAAATCTTTCTTCACCGCCGCGCCGGACTCACGATGATCGTCTGCCTCTGCAAGGGAGTCTCCTCCCGCACCATCGACGCCGAAGTCGACAAGGGCACGCGAACCGTGGGTGGCATCGCCAGGGCCTGCCAGGCGGGCACCTGCTGCGGGATGTGCGTCGGGCAGATTCGGGATCTCATCCGGCTTCGCACGGGCGAGGCGCCCGAAGAAGAGCTGCCACTCGCAGCCGAGTAGGCCCGGCCGGCCTGCGCGATTGTGAAAGCGGTCGTCAGCTTCCGGGCCAGGCGCGCGATCCGCGACTCGACTTCGACTTCAGCTTTCAGTTTCCATAACTAGCTGAAAAGAAACGCTTTTCAGGGCTCGACGCGGTGCTACGGTCGCGGCGCCATGAAGGGCAGCGACAAGGTCATCGAGCAGCTCAACGAGGTTCTCACCGCGGAGCTGACCGCCATCAACCAGTACTTCATTCACTCCAAGATGTGTAAGGACTGGGGCTACAGCCGCCTGGCCGCGCACATCTATCACGAGTCGATCGACGAGATGAAGCACGCCGACGACCTGATCGAGCGCATCTTGTTCCTCCAGGGCGTGCCCAACGTCCAGCGCTACAACAAGATCACCGTCGGCGAGACGGTCAAGGAGCAGTTCGAGCTCGACCTCCAGATGGAGTACGACGCCGTCGACCGCTTCAAAAAGGCGATCAAGGTCGCGCGGGACGAAGAGCGAGACGAGACCACCGGTCTCATGCTCGAGCGGATGCTCGCCTCCGAAGAAGAGCACGTCGACTGGCTGGAGACGCAGCTCGAGCTCATCAAGCAGGTGGGCCTGGAGAACTACCTCTCCCAGCAAATCCACAAGGGCGAGTAGCCCAGGCACGCTGGTACGGTGCCCCGCGTGACGGGGCAGGCCGTATCGCTGCAAATTCCCGTGGCTTGGGGCGACATGGACGCCTTCGGCCACGTCAACAACGTGGTGTACCTCCGCTGGTTCGAGTCCGGTCGGATGGCGCTGTTTCAGGCTGTGGACATCCCCACCAAGGACGTGGGCGACAAGGCCGGCCCGATCCTTGCCAAGACGACATGCTCGTTCAAGCTCCCGGTGTCCTTTCCGGACACAGTGACGGTCCACACCACCATCGGCCGCGTCGGCACGAAGAGCTTCACGATGCACTACCGCATCGACAGCGAGGCGTTCGGGGCGACGGCGGCCGAGGGTGACGCCACGATCGTCTGGTACGACTACGCCAACGCCGCTACGGCGCCGGTTCCCGACGCGCTTCGAGAGGCGCTGATGCGCCACGTGATCGAAGCCTGAGGTCGGCCTCGGCGTCCTTGCGAACGCGCTCGAGCCAGCGGCTTCGGCGCGCGGCGTCGGCATGCAGCACCTCGGGGAAGACCCGCGTGCGCACCGGCGAGAAGCCCGTATACCAGAGCGTCGCGCGCTGCATCGAGCGTCGCGCGCTGGCGGCGTAGAACCACCGGTCGAACCATCCCGGCGCATCCATCGTGATCAGCAGCCGCGCGCTGCGTCCGGCGAGCAGCCCCTCGGGGCGCCCCTTCGGACGTGCGTTGAACGCCCAGCCGGGCTGCATCGCGCGGTCGAGAAACCCCTTGAGCAGCGCCGGCGTGGCGCCCCACCAAACCGGGTAGACCCACGTCACGTGGGTGGCCCACGCGATGGACTCCTGCGCCCGGACCAGGTCGGGCTCGAGCGGCTGCGGCGCTTGGTAGCCGGCCCGAAGCACGGGGTCGAAGTCGAGGTCACCCAGCGCGAGAACCCGCGCGTCGGCCCCCGCGGACCGGGCCGAATCGGCGTAGGCGTCGGCGATCGAACCGCATAGACTGCGGCGGCGCGGGTGCCCCAAGATGACGAGTGCGCGTGCGTTGCTCACCGTCGCAAGGTGGCTACGACCGCAACGCCCCGCCATGGCAACGGCTGCACAGGCCCATGCATGAATCGACAGCACAGCTGAACTGGGACGACCTGCGGGTGTTCTCGGTGGTGGTGGCGAAGGGCAGCTTCTCCGCCGCGGCGCGCGTGCTGGGGGTGGAGCCGTCCACGGTGGGGCGCCGCATCAAGCGGCTCGAGGACGCGCTGGGCGTGGTGCTGTTCGAACGGGCCGCGGATGGACTGCGCGTCACCGATGCGGCTGCGCCTCTCGTCGCGTACGCCGAAACGACGGCACGCTCCATCGAGGCGCTGTTCGACGCCGCACGCGGCGTGACCTCGTCGGGGGGCCGCGTTCGGGTGGCGTGCACCCGCGCGATGGCGGAGCTGATCCTGCTGCCGCAGATGTCGGCGTTCATGGCGGAGCACCCCTGCATCCGACTCGACCTCGACACCGGGCTGGACTTCGTCGACCTCGGGCGCAGCGACGCCGACATTGCGCTCCGAAGCCAGCGGCCCAGCGAGCACGGGCTCGTCGCGCGCAAGCTGACCTCGCTGACGTTCGGCGCCTTTGCGAGCGCGGACTATGCTCGAGCACGCCGGGAGCAGGCGCCCACGAACTGGGACTGGCTGGTCGTGCGCGCCGACGTCGTCGAGAGCCGCTACTTCGACGAGCACGTGGGAACCGAGCCGCGACTGACGACCGCGTCGTTCAAAGAGCAGCTCGACGCTGTCCGAGCCGGACTGGGCGTGGGCCTCATCGCGCGCCGAGCCGCCGAGATGCTCGACCTCGTCGAACTTCCCATGCCAGGCTTGCCCGCGCCGCCGCCGTTTGACCTGTGGATGGTCACCCAGCGCGAGCGCGGACAGCAGCCACACGTGCGCGCCGTGATCGACTGGCTCGTGTCCCTGGTCCGAGGAACCCGATGACGGCGCTGTGTACGATGGCGCAGGCCCGCGCCGTGCTGCGCGATGTATTCGGGCACGACGACTTCCGCGAGGGCCAAGCCGAGGCCGTCGAGGGCATCGCCGCGGGTCGGGACACTGTCGTGCTGCTGCCGACTGGGCGCGGAAAGTCGGCCTGCTACCAGATCCCTGCCGTTGCAGCGGCCGAAGCCGGCGGCGGAACCACCATCGTGGTGAGCCCGCTGATCGCCTTGATGCAGGACCAAGTCGATCAGCTCACGGCCCGAGACATCCCCGCAGCCGCCCTGCACTCGCACCTGTCCAGCGACGAGAGCCGCGCGGTCGTCGACGACCTGCTCGACGGCACCCTCACCCTGCTGTACGTCTCGCCCGAGCGCGCCGCCAAGGCCAGCTTTCGGCGACTGCTGAAGCGCATCGACGTGGCGCTGATCGCCATCGACGAGGCGCACTGCGTCAGCCAGTGGGGGCACGACTTCCGACCGGACTACATGCGGCTTCACGAGCTGCGCGAGGTCTGCGACGCACCGATCATCGCGCTCACCGCCACGGCCACGCCGCGGGTCGTCGACGAGATCGCGAGCAAGCTGCAGATGACGATGCCCGCGATCGTGCGCGGCAACTTTCGGCGTCCGAACCTGCGCTTCATCGTGCGGCACCCCGGGGCCGCCAAGGCGCGCCTCGCCGTGCTGCAATCCGAGCTCGCGCGAGCCGGGCTCACCACGAAGAAGGGCAAAGGTCGCGGCATCATCTACTGCAGCACCCGCAAGACGGTGGAGACCGTCGCCAAGGCGTTGCGTACCGCGAAGGTGCCCGTGGGCTACTACCACGCCGGCAGAACGCCGCTGGCGCGCGAGCGGGCGCAGGCATCCCTGGCCGCAGGCCGCACCCGCGTGCTCGTGGCGACGAACGCGTTCGGCATGGGCATCGACATGCCCGACGTGCGGCTCATCGTCCACTTTCAATCGCCGGGCAGCCTCGAGGCCTACTACCAAGAAGCCGGCCGCGCCGGCCGAGACGGAGAGCCGTCGCGATGCGTGCTGATGTTCGGTGCCGCCGACATGATGACGCAGCGCCGCCTCAGCGGAAGTTCCGGAGGCGCCGCGATTCAGCGGCACCGCGCGGCCTCCCTCGAACGCGTCGAGGCCTATGCCCACGCGCAGCGTTGCCGCCAGGTCATGCTGTGCGAGCACTTCGCGCCCGACGACAAGCATCCGGCCTGCAACGACTGCGACGTCTGCACCCCCGAAGAGGGCGTCGACGTTGCGGTCCCCAAGGCCAAGCCGAAGGTGGTCAACGCGCTGCCCCCGGATGTCCTCGATCAAATCGTCGACGCGGTCGACACCTTGAAGAAGCCCGTGGGCAAGGCGTCGCTGGCCAAGGCGCTGCGCGGTAGCAAGGCCAAGGCGTTGGGCAAGCTGGGGCTTCTGAAACTGCCGCAGCACGGCGCGCTCCGTGAGCACGATGAAGCCTCACTCGTTGCGGGCATCGAGGGCTTGCTGAAGACGGGTCGACTCGCCAAGGCCGGCCGCAAGTACCCCACCGTGTGGATGCCCGGAAAACCGATTCGGACGCGCGCCACCGCGTCGACGCGGGCCCCTCGCAGGAGCAGTCGCGGCGGGGGGTCCCTCGCGTCCGCGCTCGAGCGCTACCGCAAACGCACCGCCGGCAAGCTCAAGTGGAAGGCGTACATGGTCTTCCAGCGGCAGGCGATTCTTGCCATCGCGAAGGCGAAGCCGACCACGCACGACGAGCTCATGTTGATCCCCGGGCTCGGTCCCGCCAAGATCGAGCGGTTCGGCGACGACATCCTCGCGCTGGTCAGACAACACGACGCGTAGGTCATGACTTCGGAGGGCCGCCGTCAGGCCCGCTCCCGGGACGGCACGCCAGCGGAGCATCTGCGACCGGGCTGAAGCAGGTGCCTTGCACGGTCTCCCCGCGCCGCCCCGTAAAGCGACAGGCAGCGTCGCGCTTCTTTCCCTGACAAGCGTCGAGCGCCTCCTTCGGAGGGCGCGGAGGCCCGCCTCGACCGCGGTCCTGCTCCTCGTCGCGTTGGGGGCGCTCGGCCACGGTCACCGCGTCTTCACAGCTCATGTGAACCTCGAACCCGAAGGCCAAGCACCACAAGGTCGTTCCGAACATCACTCGATGCATGCCCTGCTCTGCTGCGAACCGCATACCGGGCGAAACCTCCAACGATTCGGGGTCACGCAGCGACAGGCCTGCAGCCACCGCAGGAGCTCTGGCACGATCCGCAGACGCGATGTAGCGAAGTGACGGCTCCATCCACACCCAGACGAGCACCGGTGTTCGGCTTCGAGCCATCGTGCGACCGTGGGTGTCCTTGGGAGGGAATGCCACGAGCGGGCGTAGGGGCCCGAGCGTGTCGGCGCGCCGCATGGACGACGACCGGAACTCGACGCGCTCGATGGAACGCGCCGCGGCGAGTTCGGATGACGCGCCCGCCAACGTCGAGATCGGCGACAGCGTGGGTCGGTACGTCGTTCTCCAGCAAGTCGGTCAAGGCGGCATGGGCCGAGTGCTACGCGCGTACGACCCTCGGCTTCAACGCGAGGTCGCGCTCAAGGTGCTGCGACCCAACGCCCTCAGCGATGAAGCTTCGACGCGCCTGGTCGCAGAAGCCCGCGCCATGGCCCAGGTTGCACACCCAAACGTGGTGCCCATCTACGACGTCGACACCAAAGACGGCCAGATCATCTTGGTGATGCAATACGTCGCGGGAACGACGCTGCGCGCGTGGATCCGGACTGAGCCAACGTGGCGCGAGATCGTCGACCGCTACGCCCTCGCCGGACGCGGGCTTGCGGCAGCCCACGCCGTCGGACTGCTACACCGCGACTTCAAGCCGGCCAACGTCCTGCTCGCCGAAGGCGGCGCAGTGAAGGTGACCGACTTCGGGCTCGCGAAGCCAGTGGCCAACGCTTCGCGCTCACGACACAGCCTCGACGACAGCAGCGACCGCCTGACGAGATCCGACACCCTGACCCAAGCGGGCACCGTCCTCGGAACGCCGCGGTACATGGCTCCGGAGCAGCACGGGGGCCTCGAGCTCACCCCTGCCGCCGACCAGTTTGCGTTCTGCGTCGCGCTGTGGGAGGCGCTGCACCACACGCCGCCGTACTCGGGGCCACGGCTGAGCACGAAGAAACGAGAGGGACCTCCACCGTGGCCCGGTGGTCCCGTGCCGCGGCGCATTGCCGACGCCATCCGTCGCGGTCTGTCGCCGCTCCCGAGCGAGCGCTGGCCAAGCATGGACGCCCTGCTGGACCGCATCGCGGACAATCCCCTCGCCCGCCGCACGCGACGCATTGCACTCGGAGGAGCCGCAGCCGTCGCGGTGTTCGGCGGTGCCGTCGGGTGGAAGGCTTATCACGGTCAGACCGGCAACATCTGCTCGGGAGCGGAAGACCAGCTCGAAGCCGCATGGGGAAGCGGCCGCCAAGATGCCGCCGACGAGGCGGTCCTGGCGGAAGACACTCCGTACACACGCATCACGTGGGAGCGCGCCCGGGGCCGCATCGACGCGTACGCAGAGCGTTGGGTCGGCATGCACGAAGAGGCCTGCGTGGCCACCGCGGTGCGGGGCGAGCAGTCCGCATCCGTGATGGACCTGCGAATGGCGTGCCTTCGCGACGCCGAGGTCGGCTTACGGGCGGTGACGGGCGTGCTCGCCAACGCCGACCGCGAAGTCCGCGAGAACATGGACGCCCTGCTCGACACGCTGCCCCCTCTCGCGCGATGCAGCGATGTCGTTCGCCTACAGGCCGAAGTCGAGCCGCCCCCGCCCGACGTCGAAGACCGAGTCCACGAGGCTCGAACCCTCCTGGCCGAGGCCTCCGCCGAAGCAAACGGTGGTCGGTACAAAGCCGCAGAGCTTCACGTCGAGGACGCCCGCGCCGTGCTGATGGGGGTCGACTATGACCCCGTAGTGGCCGAACTCGCCCTCGCCGAAGGGATGGCCGCCAACAAGCTCGGCCACTACGAAGACGCGGTCGAAGCCCTACGACGGGCGATCCGGCGGAGCGCCATGACGGGACAGCGCGACCTGCTGCGCCGCGCGGCCACCGAGCTGATGTACGTGCTGGGTCGGTCTCTCTCGCGCTTCGACGAGGGGCTCGCGCTGCGGCAGCTCGCCGAAGGACTGGCCGAAGGGCGCCCCCTCGAAGAAGCCGACGTCGCGAACACCGTCGCGCTGGTCCTCCTGGACAAGGGCGACCTCAAGGAGGCCGAAGCGATTCAGCGCCGGGCCTATGCCCTGCGAAAAGACGCCCTCGGCGAGGCGAACGCAGCCGTCGCGAACTCCCGGCACACCCTGGCCCTGCTGCTCACGGCGCAGAGCAAGCACGCCGAAGCTCTTGCGGAGCACCAGGCCGCGCTCGACATCTGGATCGAAACCCTAGGTGCCGAACACCCCAACGTGACGATGTCGATGAGCAACGTCGCCACTACGTACTTTCATCTCGGAGAGTACGAGGCTTCCGAGAAGGCCCACCGCGACGCGCTCGCTCTGCGCATCCGAGCCCTCGGACCCGAGCATCCAGAGGTGCTCACCGCGCGCAACAACCTCGCGCTCGCGCTCTGCAAGCAGGGCCAGTGGAATACGTGCGAGCTGGAGCTCGAGCGCACGCTCGCGGTCCAGACAAAACAGCTCGGCGAAGAAAGCCGCGACCGCGCCCGGACCTACGTGAACCTCGGCGTCGCCCTGCAGGCTCAGGGCCGCTTCGAAGAAGCCGCCGCCGCCAACCGTGAGGGGCTGCGCTTGTGCGAGAAGGTCCTGGGCCCCGACCACTCCGAGACCGCCGTCGTCCGCATCAACATCGCGAATGACCTTGCCCGTAAGGGCCAGCACGCCGAAGCCGCAGCGGAGTATCGCCAAGCACTCTCCACGCTGGAGACCGCCCTCGGGCCCGAGCACTCCTCGGTGGCGATCGCGGTCAACAACCTCGCCGCCATGCTCGAGGAACAGGACGACTTCAAGGGCGCCGAGACGCAGTACCGCAAGGCGCTGAAGATCCGCCTTGCGACAATCGGCGAAGAACACCCGCTGGTCGCGTCAGTCCGGACCTCACTCGCACGCGTTCTGCTCGCTCGAGACGCCGACGAAGAGGCGCTCGGTCTCGCCGAGGCGGGATGGCGCCGACTCGAATCCGACGCCAACGCAAACAACCGCGGCGAGGGTGCCTTCGTGCTTGCTCGCGCGCTGAGCACGACACCGCTCACAAAAGCCACGCGCGCACGCATTCGTCAGCTGCTCGAGGCTGCGACGACCGCGTTCGAGATCGCCGAGGCGCCCGACGACGTGCAGGCCGTTGCAACGTGGCGCAAGGAGAACACGCGCCGGATTCGAAGCTGACGTCTTCGGCTCAGTTTTCGGGATACGCGGTCCAGTTCAACGTCCAGGGAAGCTGCCCGGGCTGGAAGGCTCCCGCGTAGCGTGCCTGCTCGTCGAAACCATCGAACAACGGACCAGGCGGATCGCCCGCGGCTTCAGCCGGCGCCGTGCCCAGCGGAACCCACCCGGGGTCCTCGAGGTTGTGCGGTTCGGGCAGCGTGGGATCGACGCCAAGCGTCAGGGTGTCCACCGCCCGAAAGAAGGCGTTCTCGTCGAACCCCTGATCATCATCGCGCTCGTCGTCCGGCACGAGTTCGGTCTCGTCCTCCACCGACGGGAAGAACTCCTCACCGGACGCCCCAGCCGACCACATCATGGCATTGCGGACTGCAAGGTCCCCTGATTCGAGCATCGCCACCGTGGTCGCGTCCTGGATATCGATCGCTTCAATCGGGTGACCCATGAGAATCGCATTATTAATAGTCCCAGCGACGCCCTCCTTGAACGTGATGCCTCGCTGTGATCCATCTCCACCAGAACCGATCATCGTCAGATTCCAGATCCGGGGGGCCGTCCGGGGAACGGCTGCGGCGTCTTCACTGGATGACGCCTCGATCCCGTTATCGCCGCCGGCGTCCTGCTGAATCGCGACGAACTGCGCAACACCGGTCCAGCCCTTGTCGTAGTCGAGTGAGTCATCTTGAGCGCGCGTGATGACGGCGTGCCGGAGGTTTGCCGACCCCCCAAAGAACTCGATGCCGTCGTCCAAACCGAAGTGCACGTGGATGAAGTTCAGCAGGGTGCCCGAGCCACAGCCCGCGATCGTCAGGCCGTTGAGTTCCTCGTCCTGCTGGAGTGGGAAGCCCGCAAACTCGATGCGCACGTACTCCATGACGCCACAGCTGTGCGTGTCGTCGCTGCCGCCGTATCCCGCGCGTTCTTCCTCCTGAACCCCCTCGAGCACGGGCCCAGGGCTATTTACGGGTGCGCGCCCGAGTAGCGCCACGCCTCCCCAATCGCCGGGGAGACGCTCGCCTTCGGGCTTCGAACTCGTAAAGACGATCGGCTCGAACTCCGTACCCCGCGCGAACAGCTCGGCTCCCGCCTGCACGACGAGCGCCGAGCCTTGTTCACCATAAATGGTGGTCCCGGCCTCGATCGTCAGCGACGACCCCGGCTCCACGTAGACGACGGTGGTCAGGCGCACGGTCGTCCCGGCATCCCACGTGACGTCGCCAGTGATGTTGCCGTCGATGAAGAGCTCGACGTCGGCTTGCGATTCGCAGCGGCCAGCCTGGCACACGTCCCCGAGATCGGGGCAGTGCTCGTCGACCTCACACTCGTCCAGATCGAGGACGAACGAACACGAAGGAAGGACCAGACCGATCCCGCTCAAGACCATTTTCGTTGCCACCCGCATGGCGAGCGTGGGTTACAGCGGGCGGCGTGCGCCGTCGACCCCTGAAGTGATTCGTTACACCGTCGAGACAATCACGAAACTCCCCCGAGTCCCGGCCAGGAGTCCGGGGATCGTTCACCCAACCGTCGCACGACTCGTATTGCGTGGAGAGAAGCGATCGGCTAAGGGCAGGGGCGGAGTCGATGGCGGATCTCGCCCCCAGCGAACAGCGCCTCAAGGCGCTTCTCTCGGAAGGAGGACGACTCGCGATGCGATACGCACCGCGGTTCGACCTCGCTGCCGAACGATATGGGCCACGCATCGCGGCGGAGCGCATCGAAGACGGGCGTCCCGTCTCGCTGACGTTCATCGCGTGCGAACCCGCCAAAGGCTCCGCGATGATTGACCGCCTCGAGTCTTTCACTGGCGTGCCCCACAAAAAGGTGGCCGAACTGCTGGAGCTCGGGGCCTGCGATGGGGGCATTTACCTCGCGCAGGGTGAAACGCCCGCGCGCACGATTGCCAGCGTGGACACCAGTACGTGGGAGCTGCGGCAAATCGTGCCGGTGATGTCTCAAGTGCTGGCGCCGCTGGGCGAGACCCACGCCCGCGGGGCAGCGGTCGGCGCCGTCTTGCCCAACGACGTCTCGCTCGCGCGGAAGCAGGGCCGCGACCTTCACGTCAAGGTCGCAAACTTCGGCCTTGCGGGCGCCCTCCTGGACACCGTCCCGCCCGGCGGCCGCGCTTGGTGCATGGCGCCTGAGCTGCGCGCGTCCGGCCAGCCGAGTCCGGCCGGCGATGTATACGCAGTGGGGGCCTTGTTCGCAGCCCTACTCTCCGGCGAAACGCCGCCGACCGACGGCCTTGCGCAGTGGTGGGCGGAGGGACGCGTCCCGGCATGGAGAAAGGCACCCACTGCCTTGGTCGACGCCGTCGCCGCGATGATTGCGACCGATCCGGCAGCGCGCCCCGCGGATGGGACCACCGCGATGGAAGAGCTCATCGACGCGGTCCCGCCCGCGCTGTTCAAGCTACCCGGAACGTCGACATCGTCGATGCCCGCCATGCGTGGACCGCTCGACCCAGCGGCGTCTGGCACGGGAATCCCGTACCCCATCCACGATACGGGGCCCCTCGGTTCGCCGGCGGAGGCTTCGATGACGTCGAGCATCCCGACGGCCGTGCAGCCCGATACCACGCCTGCCGCCACCGAGGTCCGTCGCCAGCGCTCACTTGGCCCGCTCGTCCTCATGGCGGTTGGCCTGCTGGGCGTCCTTGGCGGAGCGCTGTTCATGTCTCGAGAGGACATGAGGTCCGCGAGCGGTACCGAGACGTCGACACCTCCTCCTGCTGCCTCACCCGACCAGGGCGTCACTGCCGCTAGCGTGGCGGTGGGGACACCCGCGCCAACTCCAACGCCTCAGCCTGAAGCTCCTCCTCCTCCTCCGCAAGAACCGGAGATTGTCGAGGTGGTCAGCGCCGAACCGAACGAACGCCAGAGCGACCCGGTCGCTCAGCCGAGCCGGGCGCCGTCCCCACGCCGTACGCAACGTCGACGGGGGACTCAGGGGACCGAGGCACCTCCGAAACCAGCGGCAGCGCCCACACCAGCGCCTTCGGCACCGGCGCCCAGGTCCTCATCGAAGGCTTCGCCTCCTCCAAAGGCAACCAGCCCTCTTCTCGACCGCAGTGGTGGTGCACAGACGCCACGCCGGCGGTCCAGCTCACTCCTCCCACCGTCGGAGTAGATGTTCATGCTCTCGCTCGCTTCGCGTGGTCTAAGCCTCGCCCTCATCCTCGCCATCGCGGCCCCTGTCAGCGCGGCCCCTGCGACCGACGCCCCAGTCAGCCCCGAAGTCGACCGCGCTCTCTCGGAGGCCGCAGCCGCATTCGATGCCGGCAACTTTGAGGCTGCGGTCGCCGGGTACGAGCGCGCGTACGCCCTCTCACCGGATCCGAACTTCCTGTACAATATCGGCCGCATTCACGAAGAGGCTGCCAACCTCGAAGCCGCGGTCGACTACTACGGTCGCTTTGCCCGTGAACCCGGCGTCTCGCTCGAGCTTCGTACCCAGGCTCTGGAGCGCCGCAAGGCTCTCAAAGCCATCCTCTCCGAGACCCGCGAAGAGCCCGAACCGACACCCGAGCCCACGCCCGCGCCCACCGTCGTGACCGCGCCGGCGACCACCGACGCGCCCGAAGTCGATCGCAACGCGGGCGAGGGTCTTCGAATCACGGGGTACGTGCTACTCGGCGTGGGTGCCGTCGCGCTCGCAACCGGAGGCGTGTTCGGCGGCCTTGCGAGGAACGACGCGGTCGACCTCGATGACAGCGACGATCCCGACGCACGGCAGGACCTCTTCGACTCGGGACGTACGCGGGCCCGCACCGCAGACGCCATGTTCGTGACCGGGGGCCTGCTTGCCGTCACAGGGGCCGTCCTGCTGGCCGTCGGCCTCACGCGTCCTCGCGCACGAGCCCGACGCGCCGCCTTCTTGCCGAGCGTGGGGCCCCGAGGGGCCCACGCAGCCGTCCGCGTCCGGTTCTAGCGCCGCCGGTAAGCATCGCCCACCGCCACCTCCAAGGCGCCTGCGGGCGTCTCGAGGACCGCGTCGACGGTGATGCCATCACCCACCGTTGGACAGCCGCCACACGGCGCCGCGCAAGGCTCGAGTCGCTCCACATAGACGACCGCGCCCGCGTGCACTCCGATGACGTCCAAGGCACCGACGAGCTCGCAGCCCCAGATCGGAAGCGGCTCGGGCTCGTCGGGTACGAGTAGAATCGCTTCGCGGTTGCAGGCTCGCTTCCGCCACCCTCGCGCTCGCTCGCTCGCGTCGTCGGCGAGCTCCGCGTCCACGGTAGCGTCGGCGACCTCCACCATCACACGCTCTTCGATCGTCTGCGCACCGAGGTTCTCTTTACAAACGGCATCGCCGCCGTCACACCCGAAGGCGGCGGCGGCGGCGGCGAGCAGGAGCGCCGAAGCGCGCGTCACTAGAGGGCCTCGAGGAACGCCAGCAGCGCAACCTTGTCCTCATCGGACAGGGCCTCGAACGCGGCTCGAACCGCGTCGGCCTCCCCCGCGTGCGCCAGCACGGCCTGCTCTACGGTCTCGGCCAGTCCGTCGTGCATGTACGGCCCGGTGTCGGAGATGCCCCACAGCGGCGGCGTGCGGAACTCGGTGAGCCGCGCGTCGAAATCGGGAATGCCCATGGACCCCTCGGGCGCGACGTCGTGCAAGAGCAGGTCGCTGTAGACCGGAACCACGGTGCCGTCGGCCGTCGTGAACTCGGGCGTGTGGCAGCTGGCACAGCCGACGCTCTCGAAGACCTCGCGGCCTGCAGCCTCCTCGGCCTTGGGACGCGGGAAGTCGAGGTGCTGGAGGAAGAAGGCCATCGTATCGACCTGCTCCTCACCAAACTCGGGATCGGGGACTCCGTCCTCATCCGCCGTCGCGCCGTAGGTGAAGCCTTCGGTCTCGGGCACGGTCAGGCCCAGCTCGGCCGTCATCGCGTCACGCACGAACTCGTGCACGCTGGGCACCTGCGCTTTCCAGCCGAAGCGACCCAGGCGAGCACCGTCGACGTAGTGCGCCACGCCGCTGATGCCATCGCCGTCGGTGTCGTCCGGGTCCTCGGCCGCCACGATGTCGTCCTCGGGAATCTGCTCGATGAGTCCCAGGCCGAGCACCGTCGGGGTTTGGCGAGCCTCGAACACGTTGTGCCCTGCGTCGTGTTCCGGGCGCGGCCGGTCGAATGAGGTGAGCTTGTGCAGGATCGTGCCGCGGTCGTCGATGACGAAGTCACCATCGTCGGTCAGGGTGCCGAAGCGCATGACGTTGACGTCGATCGGGCCCGCTCCCCCGATGACCGGGTCAAAGTGGCATGCGCGACAGCTGTCGCCGTTGAAGATTGGACCGAGGCCTTCGCTCAGCTGAGCGTCGTGATCGAACAGCCGACGGCCTTCGACCCATCGCGGCTCCTGCCACGCCTCGATGTCCCACGGCGCGCCGGGCTCGCCCGCCTCGGGGATGGGCGCGCCCGGAGGCAGCAGACCCGCAGAGGCCTGGTCGGCGCCGCCGAGCGACTCGAGGAACGCCATCACGTCGGCCCGCGCGTCGTCCGAGAGCGCCTCGTACGCTTCCGCGGCCGCTGCGGCCTCACCGCCGTGGAGCACGATGGCGTCATGCATCGTGTCGGCGCGGCCGTCGTGCAGGTACGGCGCCGCCGCCGCGATCCCCCACAACGGCTGGGTGCGGAACTCGGAGCTCTCCGCGAGCTTCATCGAGATTCCGTCGTCGAGCTCGGCACCCATGTCGTGCAGCAGGAGGTCGGAGTACAGCGGGATCATGCCGCGTGGTCCTTCCAGCTCCGCAACGTGGCAGCCCTCGCAGCCGAGTTCGGTGAACGTGGCTTTGCCCCGACGGGCAGCCGCGCTCGGGTTCTCGTCCGGCTCGGGCGCTGCCATCAGCATCGACATGCTGACCAGGTCGAACAACTCCTGGTCGCTCATCTCGGGATCGGGCACGCCGTCGTCGTCGGACAGCGGCTCGGCAGGCGCGGCCGCCTGACGATGCACGCCTTCGCGTGCACCCTGCTCCTCATCCTCGCGCACTTCGGCCACGGAGGGCACGGGCAGGCGCGCCTTCATCTCCTCGGGCAGCGGGTTGGTCGTGATGCCCAGATGGTTGAACAGCGGGCCGCGAATGAAGCCCTCGATGCTGACGGTCTGGGCCTTGCGACCGAAGCGACCCACGAAGCCCTGGTCGTAGTTGGCCCGGCCGCTGATGCCATCGCCGTCCGCGTCATCGGGGTCTTCGTTGGCCAAGATCGCGTCCTCGTCGAGCTCGGCGATGAGGCCGACACCGAAGAACGGGATCGCGTTGCGATGGGCCGCGACGTTGTTGTTCTCGTCGTTGGCCGTGCGGGCGTCGGCCCCGTGAAAGCCGTAGCTCGTCAGGACGCCGTTGACTCCGCCCTCGAGGAACGAGCCGTCTTCGAGGCGCTGACCGACGATGTAGAAGTCGCGATAGCGGGGGCCACTGCCGCCGAGCACGGGCTTTTCGTGGCAAGACCCGCAAAAGGACACGTTCGCGTTCGGGCCCAACCCGTCGGAGGGCAAGAAGCGCTTGCCCGCGACCTCGATACCGCGCTCGAAGGTTTCGAGCTGCTCCGCCGTGGCCGCGGGAATCGGCTCGCCCAGCGGTGCGTAGACGTTCTCGGCCCGCGGCACGGGCTCGGGCGGAACGTAGTCGGGGACGGGGCAGCCGGCCAGGACGGGCGCGAGGAGCAGCGCGCCGAGCAGTCGTGCGTCGATGGTGGGGCTCATGGTGCGTTCTCGATGATCAAGCCAGTGTAAGGGGGGTTCGAGTTGAGCGTGCCACCCACGGCGATGCGCGTGCCGTCGGTGAACCCGTAGACGGCATGCAGCACGTTGAAGCCGGCCATGGAGTCTTCGGACTCGGCCTCGTAGTCGCTGAAGATGACCGCAGCGGCACCGTTGTTGCCCACGATGCTGGCGCGGCCTTCAGGGTCGACCCAAACGCCGTTGAGCCCGGCGAGCGTGCCGATGTCCTCGGTCGTCCAGGTCGAGCCGTCGTAGCGGCTCACGGTGCCCAGCGCTCGTCCGCCTACGGCCACGATGTCGTCGGGTCCCGAGCCCCACAGGCTGATCATGTCATTGGCGGTCCCCGAGGCCTGCTGCGTCCAAGCGCTGCCGTCGTAGTGCAGGATCACGCCACTGGCTCCGACCGCGTGGATGTCGTTGGGCGAGAAGCCGAAGATCTTGAAGATCGCGGCCGAGTCCCGGTCGAGTTCGGGCAGCGGCGTTTCGGACCACGACGAACCGTCGTACCGAATGATGATGCCGGGCACGTCACGCTCGAACGCGTTGCCGCCGACGGCCCACACCTCGTTGGGGCCGAACACGTAGACACCCCACAGCGGCACATCGATGCCGGTTTCGGAGACCTGCCACGCGCTGCCGTCGTACCGAAGCGCCGCACCAGCGTTGCCGACGGCCCACACCTCGTCGCCCGTACCGTGTACCCAGTTGAGCAACGGCGTGCCCTCGGGCACCGCGGCCGCGGACCAACCGCCCGCGTCGCGGCGATAGATCGCGCCGGCCCCAGCGTCGGTCACGTTCGCAACCTGGCCGCCGACCGCCCAGACCTCATTGGGTGCAGGGCCCCACACGCTGAGAAACGCACCCACGGATGCGTCGGCTTCCACCGCCACCTCCCACGGACCTTCGGGAGCCGGGGTGCCTGCGGGCTCGGGGTCGTCACACCCTGCGCCCAGCAGCGCACTGAACAACACCCCCGAGATCGCGGCCTTGAGCAGTCGACTCACCAGATGACCGTAACATCCGACCTTTGGGCCGACCAGGGATCGAACGACCTGCGACAGGCGTGTCGCGGTCCTCTGTTCAAGGTCTCCGTTCAGGGTCGGGACGCCGATTTCCGGCGTGGGCACGACCGAGAACACGAGTCGTTCGAAGAGTCCCCGATCGTGCGTCTCGGTGCGATGGTTCGCACCCTGACATTCCCGTCACCCGCAGATTCTGCTGGCCGAGGCGCTCCGCATCTGCCGCACCCGAGGACCGCGTCATCGAAGTCGTGATGAATGTCTTTCGAGGACACATGAGCGTGCCGACGCGCCGGTGCTAGCCTCACCGCTACGTACAGCCCCACAAAGCTGAGCTGGTGGCCCGGTTTGCGGAATGGCTCGACGATGCGTCCGCGCACGTCCTGATCGCGACCCACGAGAGCATCGACCGGGGCTACGCGGTGCTCCTGGCGATCGAGCTGCCATCCAGTCCGTTCGCACCTCTGCGACGCTTCAGACTCATCGACCAGCTCGTGGTCGATACACGGTTCCGGCGGGTGGGCATTGGACGGGCGCTCATGAACGCTGCGTCCGAGGCCGCGACGGTGCTCGGCCTAACCGAGCTTCAGCTCGAGGTTTGCGCGTTCAACGAAGACGTACGGCGCTTCTACGAGGCGCTGGGGTACGCGTGCGTCAGTCACCAGCTCGCCAAGGCGTGTGACCTACTTGGTCGCGAACTGCATCTTGTATTCGATGTCGCGGTGGGCGTTTTGGTCGAAGATGACCAGGTCCATCGTCCACGAACCCGGACCGGGCACTTCCACGTAGCCACGCACCGTCCCGCGGGGGATCCCCATCGCGTCGGCATCGAACTTCGTGTCGAACTCGATCGGCTCGTGGAAGACCTCGTTGCCGTCCGCATCGAGAACGATCTTCTCGACCGTGAGGTGATGCTCGCCAAGCAGCGCCTCGATGCCGCCCACGACGAGCTCGTAGTCGACGCGCTTGCCCGCGACCGGGGCATCCTTGGGCAACGGATTACCATCGGCGTCGAGCAGCGTGAAGTCGTAGACCTTGAACTCCCGCCACGGCTCCGCCAACACGCCGCGCTCGGCCTCTTCGTAGCCCTTGCCACCAAAGACGAAGCCGATCAGCTTGCCGCCCTCATCGATCGACACCTCTAGCTCGACCTTGCTGCCTTTGTCACACTGCAGCGCATACCACTTCTGACCACCGCCGTAGTTCTCGTCGGCTTTGGTGACCGTCTGCTCCTGCACAGGCCCCAGCCACTGCACGATCGACGAGAGGTCGTCGAACTCGGCTCGGCTGAGATCGTGGGTGAGCGGGTCGACGGTCTGCGACTTGAGCCCGTCGTAGTCACCCGACTGCAGCGACGCCATGAGCGTCGCAGTCGCCTTGTCGACCGGGTCCGATGGAGCGACCGCAGGTGCCTTCGTCCCCGCATCGGTCGGGGCTTTGTCGCAGGCGGAGAGCGACGAGACGAGAGCAACGAGAAGGGTGGGTCGGCAGCGCACGGCCGGAGCATACCGGCTCGCACGCACCCCGATTTTCTCTAGTCGTAGGTCTCGGCAGCTGCGATGCGTTCCATCGCGGCTTCCCAGGTGATCTCGGACGCCAAAACCGGCTCCTCCCACAGGCTCAGCGTGCTGCCTCCCCGTGAGAGCATGGGAAACGCGGCGATCGACTGCTGGTGCGCCTTGCTGCTGACGAAGTCCATCATCGCGCCTTCGTCCGCCCACACGGTGAACGTGCGCAACGAGCCACATGATGCGGAACCTCCGAGCTGAACCGCGACCATGCCGGGATTCGTGAACACAGCCTGCGCGTTGGCGGCGTTGAGCTGATCGAGCAGCTCGAAGTCCGCTCCGGGGTCGAGGGCCAGGTACGTCACGCTGACGATGTACTCGGTCTCGCCGTCGTCGAGCAGCGTCCCATCTTCGGCCGCCCCCGGGCCATACCAGCGCGGTGGCCCCGGCATCCCCAGGGGATCGATCACGCCGAAGTCTTCTTCGAGCACGTCCCGGCTGCAGCCGGCAAACGGGTCTTCGCCGCTGCTGCTTGCATCAGCTGCCCCCGTGCTTGCCGGGTCCCCCGTCGTCGGGTCAGCACTGGTCGTTGGGTCGGCACCGGTCGTTGGGTTCGCACCGGTCGTCGGATCGTCACCGGTCGTCGGCGAAGCTTCGGAGCTGGACGCGTCAGCAGCCGTGGTTTCGTCATCGGCGTCGCCGTCGTCGCCGCAAGCGGTCATCGGAGCGAGCGCCAGGCTCAGGGCGTAGGCAAGTCGTGCGTTGGTTTTCATCGTCGTAGTCCTTGGGGTCGGGGTCAGGCGCGGTCGATCACCCGCGCGAAGTAGAGGTCTTCGAAGTCGCGATCGAGGCGACGCGAATGGAAGTCGGTCTTGTGTCCGTGCACGCGAAGCGTCATCGCGGACCCCAGCTGGGCTTCGACCCGACCGAGGACGACGGCCCACTCTCCATCGACCCCCTCGGCTCCAAGACGCACGTAGGTGTACTGGCCGGCGGACTGCAGCTCGTGCACTACGCCTGACAGCGTCTCGACGTCGGAGGGGGATATGGCTGGCATCGCGCCGGCCGGGGGGACGTCGACCGTCTGCGCAGCGGGCCGTTCGGGCGGTGGCGAAGTCGAACAGGCGGCTGCCAAGAGCAGCGGAACGAGGGGACGTGCGAAGCCGTTCACGACTCCCAGCCTGACCGGGGCCGGTGAGATCGACGAGTCCCACGGATGGCGGGGGCCCTTGCAGAGTTGGTGGGAGCGCCGCTGAACGCCTCGTTGCAGGCTTTCTCGCGATGGACACGGCAGGCGTTCGATCGCTGCAAGACCCCCTTGCAATCGTGGAGGGACACCGACTTCACGACTCCGGTGTTCGCTACTGTATGGGGGTGCTCAACTGGGACGACCTGAAGGTGTTTTTGTCCGCGTATCGCGAGGGCAGCATCGGTCGGGCGGCCGAAGCCTTGGGGGTGAGTGGTTCAACCGTGAGCCGCCGACTGACCGCTCTGGAGGACGCCTTGGGACACAGCTTGTTCGTCCGATCGCCGGACGGACTCAAGCCCACCGCTGCTGGGGTGCGGGCATGGGAGGACGCGCAGGAGGCGGAGCGCTCGGTCACCCGGATGCAGGCCGGCGTCGGTGAGCACGATGGCTTGCGCGGCACCGTTCGCGTGTCGCTGTCCTCGGAGCTTCTGTACGGTGTCCTCATGCCGCACTGGCCCAGATTCTCCGCGGCTCACCCCAACATCTCGATCGAGTTCGTCGAAGGGCCGCGACTCTCGGATCTCGATCGCTGGGAAGCCGACATCGCGATTCGCTCGGTCCGCCCCGACTCGAGCGACAACCTCGTGATCACGCGCCTGCGACAGTCCGGCGCCGGGCTTTTCGGCGCTCGACGCCTGCTCGAGGCCCACGGGGTCGACCCGACCGATGCCGCAGCACTCGAAGCCGCAGCCGACACCAATTGGGACGACTGGCCGTGGGTCGACTGGACCCCGGAGTTCGACCACCTGCCCATGGCCCGGGCACGCACCCAGCTCATTCCCCGGGCCCGGGTCGTGATGCGCCTGACCAGCCTCGAGAGCATTCGTCTCGCCGCGTGTTCAGGCATCGGACTCGCCTTTCTTCCGAACTACTTCGGACGGCTCAGCCCGACGCTGGTCGAACTCCCGCGCCCCACGCTGGGGCCGGACACCTCCATCTACTTGGTGGGTCACGCAGCCCTGCGAAACACAGCGCGGGTCGACGCCGTTTGGACGTTCCTGGTTTCGCTGCTGCGGGGTGACGACGACGACCAACTCGAAGAGGGACGTGCTGCCGTGCACGCGGCCTACGGCGTGACCTTTGACACCGAGCGGTGATTCGGAAAGTGCCGTATTTCGTGGCGTAGGGCCCATTGCGGCAGTTCACGACGTTTCGCATCCGGGCATCCGTGCTACGGTGTTCGGCCATGCAGAAGACGTCCGTCGTCCGCATTTTCGCCACCACGCAAGAGTCCGACTACGAGAGCCCCTGGCAGGCCGCGCGCCCGTCGAGCGGCACCGGTTCGGGCGTCGTGGTCGCACCGGGCCAAATCCTCACCGGAGCCCACGTCATCGCCGACGCCACGTTCATTCAGGTGCAGACGAGCACCCACCCCGACAAATTCATCGCCACGCTCGCCGCGGTCTGCCACGACTCCGACCTCGCGCTCCTTCAGGTCGATGCTCCTCTCTTCCACGCCGAAACCGACGTCGCCGAGCTCGGCGAAGAACTGCCGGAGCTGCAGGACAAGGTCTCCGTCGTCGGATTTCCCGTCGGCGGCGAAGAGCTCTCGGTGACCGAGGGCGTCGTGAGCCGAATCGAGCTGCAGCGCTACGCGCACTCCGACCGCTGGCTGCTCGCGGTCACGGTCGATGCGGCGATCAACAACGGGAACAGCGGTGGCCCCGTCTTCCTCGATGGCGGCGTGGTCGGCATCGCGTTCCAGAGCCTCGACGACGCGGAGAACATCGGCGAGATGGTGCCCACTCCCCTCATCGAGAGATTCCTCGAAGGCGCCAAGGAGAACAAAGAGGTCCTCGTGCCTGGCCTGGGCGCGACGATCCAAACGCTGGAGAACGCCACGCTGCGAAAAGCGCTGAAGATGGGCGACCAGCACAGCGGCATTCGCATCCGCACGGTTGCGGCTGGCAACTCCGCCGCGGGTGTGCTCGAAGTCGACGACGTCCTACTTTCGTTCGACGGGCACGACATCGCGAACAACGGCACGATTCGCTACGACGACGACCACCGCACCGGGTTCTTGGTCCTGCTAGGGGATCACTTCGTGGGCGACGACGTCCCAGCGACCATCCTGCGCGACGGCAAGGAGCTCGAAGTCTCGCTCTCGCTCAAGCCGCTCGCACCGCTCGTTCATCGTGCCCGCTACGACGTAACGCCGAGCTACTTCGTCTTCGCAGGCCTGGTGTTCCAGCCCCTGAGCGTGAACTTCCTGCGAGCCTGGAGCGACTGGTGGGACACCGCGCCCAAGGAGTTCCTCCACCATTACTACATGGGCGAGCCCACCGCGGAGCGCCGCGAAGTCGTGGCGCTCACCCAGGTGCTCGCGGATGAGCTCAACGTCGGCTACGAACATCTCTACGCCGAGACCGTGAAGTCGGTGAACGGATCGGTCCCACACGACCTCGCCCACTTCGCGCAGCTGGTCGATGCTTGTTCCGGGACGATCGAGATCCGCATGAGCAGCGGGGCGCTGGTTGTCTTCGACACCTCCCGGGCGCGGGGCAGCCAGGCCTCGATCCTGGAGCGCTACCGCGTTCCGAGCGATCGCTCGAGCAACCTCGACGCGACGGCCATCAACGCACCGGCGGCGGAGTAGTTTCGAGCGCCTCGACGGCGGCCTGGAGCGACTTCAGCTCTTCGTCGTCTTCGGTGCCCAGGCCCTGCCCGAGCGCCTTGGACATGGCTGCCGCGCTGTCCAAGTGGCGCCGGGCGCTCACCGCATCGGCCTGTGCAACGGCGACTTGGGTGAGTTCCTCTTCGATCGACAGCACGTCGCGGTGTACTCCGCCACGTGTCTTTGTTGCGATTGCCAGCGCCGACTCCAGCGTGGTTCGAGCCTCGTCGAGTTTGCCCTCGATGCGATGCGCTTGGCCGATGATGCGCAGCGATGCCGCCACGGCGGGATGGTCGTCCCCGTGCTTCTTCCGCCACGCGTCCAGGCTCTCGGACGCGTGAGCCCGGGCTTCGTCGACCCGGCCGAGTTCGACGAACATCTGCGCATAGTTGTTGCGGAAGTTGAGCACCATCTCGTGCTCGGGACCCATCGCCGCGGTGGCGCGCTCGACCGCGTCGTCGAACATACCCACGCAAGGACCTGGACCCTTGAGCCCGTAGCAAACCGCCGCGAGACTGTTCGCGACGCGGGCCAGGTTGGGATGCGATGCCCCGATATTGCGAGCCATGCCGTCGCGGGCGACCTCGAACTCCGTCAATGCCTCTTCGTGGCGCCCTCCGTAGAAGTAGGCGATGCCCAGCGCCTCGTGGGCGTGCGCAACCGAAAGACTGTCTTCTCCGAAGACGTCCTCTGTCAGCTCCAGTCCTCGAAGGCAGTGCGGAAGCGCATCGTCGGTCTGCCCCTTGTCCGCCAGGAACTTGCACATCACTTCTTCGAAGTTCGCCGATTCGATGCCGTCCCGGTCGATGCGAGAGACCGCAGCCTCGGCGTGGCGACTCCACTCCATCCCCGACTCGTAGTGCGACAGCAGGACCCCCTCGGTGTGCGTCAGCTGCGTGAACGCCTGGGCGAGCAGCAGGTCGTGGTCCGAGGCCAGGGCCGCGTAGACCGACTCACGCAGATGCTCCAGGCCCTTCGCAGCGTCTCCCGAGCGAACCGCCGCCCGCGCGGCGCCGTATTGGGCCTCCGCGATCAACGGAAGGTGTCCGGTCTCTTCTGCGGCCGCGAGGATACCCGCAGCTTCGGCGACGTGCTGAAGTTCAGCGCCCAACTCGACACGCTGACGAAGCGCCATGAGACGCCGCCGAACATCTTCGGCCGCCTCGGCGACGTCGGCATCTTCGGGCGCGTGCAGCCACGCCTCGATCGCCTCGGGGTCGGCGCACGCGTCGGCGCCCGGTAGCTTGCCCACCGCCTGCGCGGCGTTGCGAACCACGCGCTCATCCGGATTCTCGAGCGCATCGACGAGTGCTCCTGTCGCCTCGAGCTGCCGAGACAAACACCCCATGCGCAGATCCAGTGCCCGCGGAGACTGTTCTTTACGGACGTGCGTCGCTTCGCAAGCATCCCGATGCGCAGCAACCCATGCCCCGGCATGCGCATCGAGCAAGCGGACCGCGGCGTCAGCCGCGTCGGACGCATACCGCACGTCGACCGCTTCGAACGCCTGTCGCATCGAAGACGCGCGCGCATCGGACCATGCCGCGGTGATCCGTGTTTCGCCCGCGGCGCACGGATCCTGTTGTGGCACCGCAAACACGGCGAGTGCTGCGAGCGGAACCCCGACCGCCCCCGCCCCGAGCCACAGATAGCGATTGGTTTCTTTCCGCGAACGATTCAGCTCGCCGAGAAGCTCGCGCATCGATTCGAAGCGACTGTCGGGCTCGACGCTGAGACCTCGCTCGAGGATGCGGCGCAAGAACGGGGGAACATCGGCATCGTCCGGCGGCGAATCGACTTGTCCGGCACAAACCGCCATGCCGAGCGCCGCGGTGGAGGCTCCGGAGAATGGGCGTCGGCCAAAAAGGCCCTCCCACAGAGCAACGCAGAACGCGAACTGGTCGGTCCGCGCGTCGAGCTCTTTCCCGAGATACTGCTCGGGTGCCATATAGGCTGGCGTTCCCGTGAGCCCACCGGTCTTTGTGAGCCGGTTGCCCAACTCGTCGCGACTGCTGAACTTGTCTTCGAGCGAGTTGCTGTCGTACGCCGCGTCGGGCAGCTCTTGCGGCTCGGTGGGCAACGCCCCCGCGGCTCTTGCCAAGCCGAAATCCAAAACGCGGGGTCGGCCATCATCGCCGACGAGCACGTTGTCGGGCTTGAAGTCTCGGTGCACGAATCCCTGCGCGTGAGCAGCCGCCAGACCTTCGCCCGCGAGCGTCATGCACCCCACGACCTCCTCCCATCCGTGGCTCTCTTCAAACCAGGCCGTGAGCGTTTTGCCCTCGACGAACTCCATCGCCACGAACACCCGCTCGTCGAACAGGCCGACGTCGTGCACCGTGACCACGTGCGGGTGTGAAAGCTGCGCCATCGCCTTGGCCTCGCGAATCAGTCGCGCGTGTCCACGGCTCCCCCGGTCCCCGTCAAGACGTTCGGGATGAAGAAGCTTGAGCGCAACCTTGCGATCGAGGTCCGGGTCGAACGCTGCGAAGACGACCCCCATCCCCCCCGCGCCGATGCGCTTGAGGACGTAGTAGCGACCGATTTGTGCGCCGGGCCCAATGTCGGGATCGGGCATGGACGAGACCTCAGCGAGACTCGAATCGTCCTCGGTGAGCCCCGCACTCATGGAAAAAACGGTAGCAGGTCCAGGCTGCGTCGTCAGCTTCTCCCCGACGCACGGGAGGTTGCGTGGCCAACGTCGATGCATGGCACGAACGCCCACACTGTCGCCCATGTACAGGGGCTCACCGCTGACACGTTGGAAGTGTCTCGCCAACGAGACGGTTTCGACATCCAAGCGGTAAATCAACAGCTGTTAGGCTCCGCGGAATGAGCGACGCGCCTCGCGTGCTGCACCACGATGCGCACGTCCTCGTCATGCACAAACCATCCGGTCTTGCGGTGCATCCGGGCTGGGTCCCTCGCACCGAACGAACCGCAATGCACTGGGCACGACGCTTGGCCAAACAGCACGTGTACCCCGTCCATCGGCTCGATCGCGCCACATCGGGCGTCTTGGTGTTCGCGCTCAGCTCGGATGTTGCGCGGACGCTCGGCCAGCATTTTTCCGGTGGGACGGTGCAGAAGCGGTACGTCGCACTCGTGCGTGGCACTCCCGAGAAACGGGGATCCATCGATCATCCCGTGCCGAAGTCGGAGGGCGGCGAGCGTGTCCCGGCGCAAACCGAGTATCGGCGCCTCCGGCGGTCCGGCGCCGACCGCTGCTCGCTCGTCGAGGCGTGGCCCAAGACCGGACGCCTCCATCAGATTCGTCGCCACCTCAAGCACCTCTCCCATCCGCTCGTCGGCGACGTTCGCTACGGCAAAGGCGACATCAACCGTCGCTACCGTGCGACGTGGGGCCTGCACCGGCTGGCCCTGCACGCCCTGCAGCTTCGCGTACCTCATCCAGCCGGCGACCACACGCTCGACGTGTGGGCGCCCCTCCCCGCCGACCTCGCCGAGCCGTTCGAGCAGCTCGGCGTACGCTCGGCGGTTCCCACCCCTGACGCTCAGGCACCGAACAGCTGAACGACGAGACCACCGGTCGGCGGCGCGCTGCAGCTGCCCGCGAGCCCGAACATCAGCTCGGTCTCGAGGCAGCCGCAGGTTTGCATGTCCTCGCAGGCCAGGGGCAAGTCCATGCACGTGTACGTGATCGGAGCGCCTTTGAGACCGGGCAGAAAGACCTCGCAGTACTCCGAGCCGAGTACGCAGTCGATCTGCCCTGCGCACGAGAACAGTTCCTGCTCGCACTTCGGGTCATCGACGCAACCTTCCCCCTCGACGAAGTTGGCATCGGGGCCGCAGTCGCAACCGGGGATGACCGCTTCGCACGCGTTCGGAACACCGCACACGTAGTCTTCGCAGGCGTTCGGGTCCCAGGTGCCACCCGTGGCTTCACACAGCCCCTGCGGATCGTCGCCCGTGCTGCTGCTCTCGCCGCCGGTGCTGCCGCTGCCCGTCGAACCGGTGGAACCCGAGCCGCTGCTCGATCCCTCGGACCCACTCGACTCCTCGCCCGTCCCAGAGATCGTGCTCGAGCCGGTCGTCGTGCCGTCTGAGGTCGACCCAGAGGCACTCGCCGACGCTGAAGCCGTTCCCGCCGTCGCCGTGTCGGTTTCGCCCGAGGTCGTCGCGGGCCCCGTCGAAGCACCCGTGGTCGCACTGCCGGCCCCCGAGCCTTCGATCTCCTCGTCATCGGTCACATTGCAACCCGGCAGCAGAGTCATCAGTCCAGCGGTGGAGCAAGCCAAGAAAAAGCGTCGCATGGACGAACGATGCGACAATTCGAGCCCAGCCTGCACATGGCCAGGCTCACGCCGACCCCACACCATGAGTCAAAGGTTCACCCCTCGGTCGGCCGGCTTGGCGAGACGACCACGGAACGCCGTATATCGACCGAACGACGACAATCGAGAATCTAGGGGCCGGCTCGACTACAATGCCCCGATGGGGGAGCGGCTCGGGAAGTACGACCTGCTCGAGCGGGTCGGCGTCGGCGGAATGGCCGAGCTCTTCCTCGCGCGCGCAAGCGCCCAGCACGGGTTCGAGAAGACGGTCGCGCTCAAGCGCATCCTGCCGGCGTTCGCCGAGAACCCGGACTTCATCCGGATGTTCATGGCCGAGGCACAGCTCGCCGCCAGCCTGCACCATCCCAACATCGCGCAGGTTTTCGACTTCGGCGAGGAAGAAGGCACCTACTTCTTCACGATGGAGTACGTGCATGGCCGCAACCTCCGCGAGATTCTCGCGGCAGCAAGCAAGCGGTCGGCCGGGATGCCTCTGGCCTCCGTCCTTCACATCATCAGCAGCCTCGCCGCTGGGCTTCACCATGCGCACGAGCACCGGGACGCCGACGGTACCCCGCTGCAGATCGTGCACCGCGACATCTCGCCTTCGAACGTCATCGTCACGTACGAAGGTGACGTCAAGCTCGTCGACTTCGGTATCGCGAAAGCGGCCTCTCTTGGGCCTGCCACGCTGTCTGGGTCGCTGAAGGGCAAGATCGCGTACATGTCGCCGGAACAGTGTCGAGGCGAGCTCGTCGACCGCCGCAGCGACGTCTTCAGTCTCGGCACGCTGTTGTGGGAGCTGACGACCGGTCGTCGACTGTTCACGAACGAGTCGAACGACATGTCCCTGCTGGCCAAGGTCGAGAAGGCCGAGATCCCGCGACCGACGAAGCTCATCGACGCCTACCCAGAGCCACTCGAGTCGGTGGTGCTCCGGGCGATGGCTCGCAACCGGGACGACCGATACTCGACCGCACTCGACTTCCGGGTCGCCCTCGAGGACTTTGCTCAAGAGGCACGGCTCCCCGTCTCTTCGACGCGCCTGTCCCAGTACATGGACGCGCTGTTCCCCAAGCAGGAACGCCCGCCCGTCCCCATCACGAGTTCGTTCCCTTCGTTGCGCGGCGAAGGGCCCACACCCACGCCCACGCCGGTCAAGTCGTTGAGCAAGCCCGGGCTGCCGCGGTCGCTCGGCGGCGCGAGCACCAGCTCCTCTACAAGGAAAGGGCCTGCCGCCGAGACGGTCGTGTCTTCGCGGTCGCTAGGAAGCTCCACCGCGAGCGGGGCCGTCTACCGGGATCCCAAGCCGAACCGCGCCTGGATCCTGGTCGCGCTGCTTCTGCTCCTTGGTGCAGGGATCGGCGGCTACCTGCTCGCTGGCCGCGGAGACGCCGAACCCAAGCTCGAGCCCAAGACCGCCACAGCCGTGGACGCCGAGGCCGACGTCCCGGCCGATGCGACGGCCGAGGCCACACCCGACCCAAAGCCGCAGGCCCAGCCTTCCGCCTCGGCTGCCACCGCAGAACCGACACCCGAGGCCATGCCGGCCGCCGCCGAGCGGGCGCCAAACAGGAAGGCTCGAAAGAAGAACGGCCGTAAGAAGTCGTCGGTACAACCACCGACGGAATCGACGCCGACCGTCGAGCCTACAGAACCCGAACCTGCGCCCGCTGCTCCTCCGAGCATCGAGCCCGAGCCCGCCGCCCCGTCGAAATCGAGCGACATCTTCTTGCCTCGACGCGGCGCGAGCAAACCGACCTCCGGTCCCAAGAAACCGACCGCCGACGACTTCCTCTAGGCCGTCTTCGTCGACCGCCGCGTTACGGTCGGACCAAGCCTGACATGATACGTTTTTGCCGCGTTATGGCCCGTCGCAAGCCCTGGACTGCCCTCACGCTCCTGGCCACGGTCCCGCTCCTTGGGTCGTGCAGCCTCGCGCTTGAGTTCGAACAGTGTACGTCCAACGAAGACTGCGCGCGCTTCGACGAGGCGCTGGTCTGCAACGAGGACAAGGTCTGCGTGTCCACGGACGAAGCAGCCGCAGACTGCTCCAACGTTCGCTGCGCGGCCGAAGATCCCAACAGCGTTTGTGGTGCGGCCGGCACCTGCGTCTCGGTCGCAAGTCCCGAATGCACGAGCATCGAACTTCCGCAAAACCGTGAGAACATGGTGCTCCTCGGCAGCATTCAGCCGACCACCGGAGATGCGTCGAGCGCCGGCATTCCCCAAGAGAATGCAGTCAAGCTCGCGCTTCAGGAGTTCAACGAATCCGGCCTGCTGGGTGACCTCCGGTTCGGCTTGGTCGGCTGCGACTCGGCCGGTGACCTCGAGCGTGGCGTGGCCGCGGCGAATCACCTCACCAGTACGGTGGGCGTGCCCGTCATCGTCGGTCCGGCGTTCAGCGGAATCTTCTTGGAGGTCACGACGACGGTTACCGTGCCGGCGGGCGTGATGACGATCAGCGGCTCGGCCACCTCGGAAGCGATAACGACGATCCCCGACGAAGACCTTGCCTGGCGCACGATCGCCTCCGACTCCTTCCAGAGCGTTGCCATCGCCGACCGCGTTCGCGACCTTCGCGAAGCCGCGGGCGGCCAGCTCAAGGTCGCCGCGTTCGGCAAGGACGACGCCTACGGCAAGGGCCTGCTCTTCGCGGTGAGCGAAGCTCTCGAGAGCGAGCTCGGCGAAGACAACTACTTTGGCGTGCTGCACCCCGACACGGCCAACGACCCCAATGCCGACATCGCGACGGCGGTCGGTCAGGCGCTCGACGCCAACTTCGCCGATGCCGACGTCGTGCTGCTGCTCGGAACCTCGGAGATCGTCTCGGTCTTGCAAAGCTACGAGTCGATCCTGGACGCCGATGGCAGCGGCGCCGCCCCGCTGTACATCCTCTCGGACGGCGGCAAGATCGACGAGACGCTCGCGCTCGTGACGAACGACGACACACTTCGAGACCGCATCGAAGGCACCATCGCCAGCCTCGAAAACGGTGCGATCTTCACCGGATTCAAGCAGCGCTACGCCGCCGAGTTCGGCGTGGACCCCGGCGCCTTCGCATCGAATGCCTACGACGCCGCCTATTTGATGGCATACGCAGCCACCACGATGCGCACCGCCGAGCAGCCGGTCACTGGCGCCTCCCTGTCCTCGTTCGTGGGGCGGTTCACCACGGGCCGAGCGATCAACGCCGGGCCCTCGGGACTTGGCGAAGCCCTCACGACCTTGGCTGCCGGCGCGGACATCGACTATGAGGGTGCCAGCGGCCTGCTCGCGTTCGACCTGAGCACCGGCGAGGCCCCCTCGAACGTGAACCGCTACGTGATCGACGTACGCGCAGCGGATGACATCCGCTTTGCCGATGAAGGCGTCTACCAAGTTTCTGCCGACGGCTCCGGCGAGTGGGTCGACATCGAGAACTGAGATGAGGGCTTCTCACGCACTCCGTACGCTCGCGCTACTCGCCGCCGTGGCGACCGCGACTCCCGTCACCGCGCGCGCGGCCGAGCCCTCCTCCGTGGAGCAGCTCGAAGCCGAGGCCGTCGCCGCGTATGAGGCCGGCGACTTCGACGAGGCTGCGTCCCTGTTCGAGCAGGCGTTCGACGCCAGCGGCGACCCGAACCTTCTCTACAATGCCGGCCGCGTCTACGAAGAGGCAGGCAAGCTCGAGAAGGCGATCGAGTACTACGAGCGCTTCGTGCACGCCGAGGGCGTCGGACTCGACACCCGCGTCGTCGCGAGTGAACGCCTCAGCCAACTCAAGAAGATCGTAGGCAATGACGCCGAACCCGACGATGCGGACGCGACGCCGGACGAAGCGGCGGCACCGCCGGAACCCACGCCCGCCGACGACGGCGGTAAGCCCCCGAGCAAGACGATGGTCATCGCGGGCTCGGTCCTGGTCGGCGTTGGAGCGCCGGTCGCACTCGCGGGCGCGGTGCTTGGCGGGCTCGCGCTGCGCAACAACGACCGCCTCGAAACGCAGGAGCTCGACGATCCGAGCGCTGCACAACGAAACGGTCAGCGACAAGCGCTCGCCGCGGACATCATGGTTCCACTGGGCAGCGTCCTCGCGGTGACCGGCATCTCGCTACTGGTCGTCAACGCGGTTCGAAAGGCAAAAGCCTCGGAGAACCGAGCCGCGCTGACGCCGAGCATCAGCCGCGGCCACGCCGGCTTCGTCCTGCAAGGCCGCTTCTAGGAATAGGGCGCTAACCCGGCACGACCGTTTCACAGCCAAAGGCGATGCTGACGGAGCCATTCATGGCCAGCTGCGCCTTTTCGCAGGTTTGCGGGCACATGATGATCTGCACTGGGGCGGCGGGGTTGTCGTAGTACCAGCCGTCGACCACACCCGCGCAAAAACCCGGGCCGTCGACGCGGGGGATCGAGGTGACGTTGCCGAAGCCGTCGTCGAGGTCGACGTTGACCTTGTCGGCGTCGAAGGCCTCACCATTGGGCGGTTCGGGGATGTCGAATTCGCATGCGAGCTGCGTACCGCTGATGACCTCGGTGGACAGTACGTCGAACACGGCCTGGAAGTCCTGGTCGCACAGGTCGGCCGCGGTCGGCCGCGACGCCCCCGGTCTGGGCCGAGAGATTGATGTACGGCGTGCCGACATCCGCCGCCGATGCGCAGTTGGAGTGGCACACCACCGAGTGGTGGATGTAGTCCGCGTAGGTGGGGTCGAGTGCCTTGAAAGCCGCGTCGAACTGCCCCTCGCTCATGTTGGTGTCATCGTCGCTGACGATCACCACATGCTTGGAGGAGTCGGGGCGGAGACCTCCGCCCCACTGGCCGTGCGTCGCGAGCAGTTGGTCCCATGAGTTGTGGCTGCCGACCCCTTGATTGACGTGGTTGAACAGGGGCGGATTGCTGTCGGAGTTCGGGCAACCACCGGCACCCAGCGGAGGATCGATGCAGATGCCGTGCCCTTGGCCGGGGTAGCTCGACACCAACACGACGTGTACGTCGATGCCGCTAGCGATGATTTGCGCGCTGAAGTCGTTGAGCCGCTGCTGAATCTGACCCGCCTCGAAGCTCATCGAGCCGGAGTTGTCGACGACGAAGATGATGTCGGCCGGTGCTTTGACGAACTCCGCGTCTTCGCCGACTGCCGCGCACTCTTCGTCACCACTGGGCGGGGGCTCGGAGGTGTCCGAGTCCCCATCGCCGAGGTCGAACTTCGGTCCGTCGTCCCCGATCCCGGTATCCCCGCTCTCGTCGGATCCACCGAGCCCATCCGTGTCTCCATCGGTGTCGTCACCGGCGGCGCCGCCGTCGGTATCACCGGTCATGCTGCCGATGCCGCCGAGCGTGGCCGCGGTGTTCTGACCCGGCCGCTCGTCACTACCGGCGTCGCAAGCGGCCAGCGCGAGGAACCCTATGAAACTGATGAGCTTTCTCCAGGTAGTCCGTAGTCGCACCTCGTCCCCGGATGTAAGACACCGCACGACCGGTATCCATCCGGGATTGAGTGACAGAAAATCTCGATCAGCCGGGCGGGTTCACGACGAGGTCGAGACCGGAGCCCGAGAAGTCCGAGTACGTGTACGGACCGTTGAGCCCCTCGACCGTGGCTGCGATCGTAAACGTGACCGGGTCGACCTTCCACGCCACCGCCGTTCCGCGGTCGACCACCCACACGAAGCCGTCGCGGTCGATCGTGACGCCGACCGGATCGCTGCACCCGGGCAGCGGGATCGCGTCGTCGATGACGCTGTCGCTGAGCCGGTCGAACACCGAGAGTCGGCACGGCTGGTTGCCAGCGACCCACACCCGGTCCTCACGGTCGATAGCTAGGCCGCGGTAGCGACCCGTGATGCCACCAGCCTCGTGGAACGTCTCCGTAGCGGCGTTGAAGCGGTAGATGAGGTCGGCGCCCGCACCACTTTGGAAGGTGGCGAGCCAGGGCTGGCCATCGCCGTCGACGCCCATGCCGTACACGTTGCTACCCGGCACGGGGAAAATGGTGACGTCGAGGGTGACAGCATCGACCCGACTCAGCGTCCGGCCGGTCCGGTCGGACACCCAGAAGTCGCCGTCACCGTTGACGGCGCCCCCGTAGACGAAGCCGGTCGAGCTGATGGTGGTGTTGTCCAGGACCGCACCGGTCTCGCCGTCGAGGCGGTAGACCTGCAGCGGATTGCTGCCGTAGGCGACCCACAACCGGGGGTTGGGGTTGCTGTTCTGGCAGGTGGCTTTGTCGAAGACACCGCCTTCCCACGCGACGGCACGGGTGCCCTGCGATGCCGCGGGGAGGTCGACGCCCCACAGCACGCATTCGTCGGTGCCAAACGGGAGGATGTTGCCTGGGCCCGTCGAGGTGTCGATGACGCCGTTGGCGTTGAGGTCGACGCAGTCCTCTTCTTGTGCGGCGATTTTCACGACGCGCGCCGCAAAGCGGTGCCCGGCCGCAATGTCGCCGAACTGGTTGACCGAGGTTCGAGACGGCTGGTCTGCCGCGTTGGTCGTGGTGCTGTAGCGCGCGATCTCGACGGCCGTGTCGGTGTCGATCTTCGAGACGGTGCCCTCGGGTGCGTTCGCAACCCAGATGTTGCTGAAGTTGCCGCTGCCGTCGCCGCCGCCTTCGCTGCCACACGGGTTTCCGGCGTCGGGGCTCGGCGGGACGTCGAACTTCGGGTCGTCGTCTTCAGTGTCGCTGCCGCCGGCGGTCAGCGTCGTCATGCCGGTCGTGCCGTCGGGCCCGGCCGAGCTCGACCCGCCGTCGCCATCAGCGTCACCGTCGCCACCCGAGGATGGCTGCCCGCTCGAGGGCTGCGTCGTCAGCGTTCCGAGGCTCGCGCTTCCCGCGTCCGAACCGTCGCCACCAGGCTCGCTCCCGCCACAAGCAGATGCGAGCAAGAGCAGAGCGGCGAAGCAGGGGGATGCGTTCGTGGTCGGCACAAAGGTCATGTCGAACTCCGAGGCGTTAGACACCGGTCCCCTCCGTTTTCCCGGTTTCAGGCAAGCGACGTCGTGTTGCGAGCGACCTCGTGGCGCGGGATCCGCAACCCCGCGGATTCGCGGCGTTACGGACGATCGACGAGCGGCTCGTAGTATCCGGATACGTCGAGAGTCGCACGTTCAGTCGGCGGCCCAGGCGGCAACGCGAAGCGCAGCTCGAGGGTCTCACCGGGGCTGAGAACCTGATGCGTCCCGTCCACGGCGCAGTAGGCCGGTTGCGGCTGGACCCTCGGGCAGCACGACGTAGTCTCCCCACCGCAGCGCGACCGCATCCAGCGAGGTTCGCTCCGGTTTGGCTTCTCGCAGCTCCATCGTGACCCGGCCGCCGACCACCCGACACGCCTCGGGGCGCAGCGC
>CAYSPB010000013.1:32015-42437 GCA_964432695.1 uncultured Nannocystaceae bacterium | reverse complement strand
AGCCCTCGAACGTGCTGGTCGAACACGGTGGGCGCGTCGTCATCCTCGACTTCGGTCTCGTCCGGGACATCGACGCCGAAGAAGGTGTGGGCGTGACAGCGGATGGTGCGGTGCTCGGGACGCCTCTGTTCATGTCGCCCGAGCAGGCCGCGTGCGAACCGATTGGTGCTTCGAGCGACTGGTACACGGTCGGCGAGATGCTCTACCAGGCACTGACGGGGCGTCCTCCCTATGTCGGCATGGGCATGCTCGCGCTGCTGGCAGCCAAGAAGGACGCCATCCCGCCGCCGCCCAGAGAACTCAACCCCGAGGTCCCCGACGACCTCGCGTCCTTGTGCGCCGACCTGCTGTCGCGCACCCCCGCCGAACGGCCACAGGCGGCCGAAATCCTGGAGCGCCTGGGCGCCGATGCCGAGCCCCCTCCTGCCGAACCCGTCGGTGACCTCTTTCTCGGCCGTGACGACGAGGTCTCCGCGCTGCACAAGGCCTACCAAGGCACACGTGCCGGACGACCGGTGGTGGTGATGGTCGAGGGCGTCTCTGGCATCGGCAAGAGCGCGCTGGTCAACCGCTTCCTCGACCGCGTCGCGGGAGACGACGCCGTCGTGCTGGCTGGCAAATGCTCCGAGCGAGAGTCGATCCCGTACAAGGCGCTCGACTCCGCGATCGACACCCTCAGCACCCACCTGCGCGCCCTGCCGACCGCAGCCGAGGTCAAGGCCGTACTGCCGCGCAACGTCGCCGCGATCACGCGCTTGTTCCCCGTGCTGCTCAGCGTGCCTGCCATCGCCGTCGCGCCCACGATTCACGCGGCCAACGTCATGGCGCATGAGGCTCGCCGTCGCGGCATCGAAGCACTGCGAGAGCTGCTGGGACGCATCGCCGACGACCGTCCGCTCGTCGTGTACATCGACGACCTGCAGTGGTCGGACCTCGACAGCCTCGTCGTCCTCGAGACGCTGCTTCGCGACCTCGACGCGCCGCCGATGCTGCTGGTCTGCAGCTTCCGCGAGGGCGCCCCCGAGCGGGTTGCGATCCTCGGACAGTTCATCGCCGACCTCCACGCCGTGGAGCCCTCGCTCGACGTCCGGTCGCTACGCGTCGGGCCAATGACGAACGAGGAGGCGAAGGGTCTCGCGTTGCGCTTGCTCGGCGAGAGCACCGGTCACCGCCGCACGCTCGCCGAGACCGTCGCACGGGAATCGGAGGGCTCGCCGTTCTTCGTCGCGCAGCTGGTCCGCCACGCGATGCAACGAGAAGCACTGGCCACCGAGGACTCCGCCAGCGACCTCAGTCTCGACGACGTGATCCGGGCGCGTCTTCGCCTGCTCTCGCACACCGCGCGCCGCATGCTGGCCGTCCTCGCCGTGGCAGGCGGTCGTCTGCCGCTGGGCGTGGCCATGAACGTCGCCACCCGCGGCGGGACGTCGTCCTCCAGCCTGACGGTGCTCACCGAAGTCCGCGGCGAGTCGCTCGTCCGCACCAACGGCCAGACCGACGAAGACGCGCTCGAGATCTATCACGACCGCATCCGCGAGACCGTGCTTCGCGACCTCAGCGACGACGAACGAGCCGGTTTACACCTCGAGATCGCCGAGGCCCTCGCGGCGACCGAAAACGCCGATCCGGCCGACCTCAGCCACCACTTCCGCGAAGCCGGCGAAGACGAACTCGCCTCCATCCATACGATTGCCGCTGCCAAGGCGGCCGCCGAAGCTCTGGCGTTCGACCGCGCCGCCGAACTCTATCAAGCGGCTCTGCACCTCGGCGTGCCGAAAGCCGACCGCGCCGGTTTGCGTCGACGCCTGGGGCATGCGCTGGCCAGCGCGGGTCGCCAGTACGAAGCCGCGCGCGCCTATCTCGACGCCGTGGAAGGCATCGACGAAGCCGAGCGCCCAGCCCTGCTTCGCGCGGCAGCAGAGATGATGCTGACCAGCGGGCATGCCACCGAGGGTCGCGAGGTTCTCCAGAAGATGCTCGCCGCGTTTTCGATGCGGCTGCCCAAGACAGCCGGCCGCGCGCTCGCCTCCTTGCTGACCAACCGCGCCGCACTCGGCATGCGGGGGCTCAAGGCCAAGATCAAGCCCACCGACGCGATCGATCCGCGCACGATCGGCAAGCTCGACGCCTGCTGGACCGCCAGCCGGGGCCTCATCTACAGCGACGGACTCGTCGCAGCCGACTTTCACGCTCGGCACCTGCGGCTGGCGCTTCGCTCGGGCGACGCGATTCGAATTTCGCGCGCGCTGGGCTTCGAAGCGCACCTGCTCGCCTCCCTCAGAGCCGAGAACGGCCGCACCAAGTGCTTCGAGCTGATCGAGCGGGCCGAGGCTCTGGCCGAGCAGACCGACAGCGAGTACGCGCGCGGCATGGCACGGCAGGCTCGCGGCCACGTTCACCTGATGTTTGGCGACTGGAAGGAGTGCCGTGAACATCTCGACGCCGCCATCGAGGTCTTTCGTGAACGCACGACGGACGCCGCGCAGGAGATCGGCTACTGCGAGATTCATGCGGCGCTGTGCGAGCAGCTGATGGGGCGCGTCCGCGACCTCGCTCCGCGCGCGCAAGACCTGCTCCGCGAGTCCACCCAGCGCGCCCACCCCTACGCGCAAGGCTACGCGCGCGGCATTCTCGGACACGTCGTCTACCTGGCCGACGACCGCGTCCAAGAAGCGCAAGAACAGCTCGACCGCTACCGCGAGGAGCTGCCGGTCGGCTTTCAAGCCCACATCCTCAACTTCGTCGACACGATGAGCGCCCTGTTGCGCTACCGCGGCAAGATGGAAGAGGCCTGGACGCTGCAGCAGGAGCGGCGCGAAGAGATCGAGGGATTCGACGTGATGCGCGCCCCGTTCCCCAAAGGCGCCTACCTGTGGACGCTCACCCAAAACGCGCTCGCGATGGCCGCTCAGACCAGCAGCGCCGAGGAATACCTCTCGGTCGCACGGCGCTCGTCGCACGCCCTCACCAAGCTACCGCTGCGCCATGCACAGGCCTTCGGAAACCTGGGCCTCGCCTCGGTGCACCAGCATCACGGCGACGATGAGGCCGCGACCCGTCACCTCAGCGAAGCGCTTACCCGCTTCGAGATCGGCCAGATGGAAATGTACGCCTCGCTCGCTCGGCTTCGACTCGCCGCACTCGTTGGAGGCAGCCACGCCGACGAGCTGCGCGCCGGCGCACGCGATTTCCTCGAGCGTGAGCGCATTCAGGCGCCCGCGCGGCTGTTCGAGATGCTCGCGCCCGGATGTGCCGAAGCGATCGGCTGAAGCCACCGCGCGTTGCTCCTCACCGCACCGGCCCACCGCACCGTCATCGCAAACCCATCGTCGCAGCACTGGCGAGGCACGCCGAGCGCGGTAGGGTGGACGCATGAAGGTTCGAGTCGCCGCTGTGCTCCTGCTGGGGTTGGTTGCGTGCAGGGAGCCACAGCCGCTTCCACCAGAGCGAGCCGAGTACGCAGGCACCTGGGAGGGGGATGGGGTACGGCTGCAGATCACCCCTGAGGGCGGCGTCACCTACGACCGCAAGGTCGGCGCAGGCAACGAGCACGTCGAGGGCAACATCGCGGGCTGGAAAGGCGACGGTTTTGTCGTCGGCGCCATGACGGTGAAAACCGCCTTCGAGGTGCCAGCGCCCCCTGAAAAGGTGAGCGGGACCTGGACGATGACGGTCAACGGAAAGACCGTCTACCGGCTCTCACCGTAGACACCTCAGGCGTGGCCGGCTTCGAGCTCTTCGGGGCTCGCGTCGCGGACACTCTCGATCTTCACCGAGAAGTGCAGCTCGACGCCTGCGAGCGGGTGGTCGGGCGACACGACGACTTGTTCATCGTTCGCGTCGAGCACCCACAGGTGAATGTGGTTGCCCTCGTCGTCTTCGGCCACGAAGGACATGCCCGCGGCCGGCTCGACGCCTTCGAACGCCTCGCGCGGCAGCGCCTGCGGCCCGGACGTAGGCTCCCCATATCCGTCCTCAGGCGCGACGACCACCTCGACCTCATCTCCGGCCGCCTTGCCCGTCAGCGCCTGCTCGAGGCCGATGACGATGTTGCCCGCACCGTGCAGGTAGGTCAGCGGCTCGCCGGGCTCCGACTTGTCGATCGTCTCCCCCTCGGCGTCCTTGAGGGTGTACTGGATCGAAACGACTTTTTTATCCGCGACGGCGCTCATGAGGCCGCGACCCTACCCCAAGCCCGCCGTGGCGGTTCAGCGCGATCTCACGCCTGTTCGACGCGTACGACCAACGCGGTGATGTTGTCGACACCACCAGCGTCGTTGGCCAGCTTCACGAGCGTTTGCGACGCCGTATCGATGCTCTGAAACCGCAGCACGGTCGAAACGATGGTCTCGTCGTCGATCATGTCGCAGAGGCCGTCGGAGCACAGCAAGTAGATGTCGCCGAGTTCGTACTCCTCGACGAGTACGTCGACGAAGACCTGAGGCGCCAAGCCCAGCGCCCGCACGACCACGTTCTTGTGGGGGAAGTTCTCGGTTTCCTCCCCACTCATCTGCTTCATGCGCTTGTAATCGTTGAGCAACGAGTGGTCTTCGGTGAGCTGGCTGATCTGGTTGCCGCGAATCCGATAGACGCGTGAGTCGCCAACGTGCCCCACGAAGAAGCGCCCCTGCGCGAAGAAGATCGCATCGACCGTGCAGCCCATGCCCTTCTTGCTCGGGTCACGCTTGCCCGTGTCGTGGATGAGCGTGTTGGCGAGCTTGATCGACACCGCCATCCGGTCCCGCTCGGCGTGCAGCGAGGGCATGCGGAAGGGCCACGTATCCGTGCCGGCCTCCGCGGTATCCGTGTAGTAGCGACGCAGCGTATCCACGGTGATCTGCGAGGCGACCTCGCCACTCGCGTGTCCACCCATGCCATCGGACACCGCGCCCAGCGGAAAGTCGTCGGCGATGAGGAAGTTGTCCTCGTTGTGGTCTCGCACCCGCCCAACGTCGGTGACGCCCGAAAAGCGAATCTTGAAGTTCCCGTCGATGAAGCTGATGCTCATGCGCCGCTCGATTACGGTACCAGCAGCAGCACCCGCGGTGCTACGCTCGTGCGACGATGAGTGAGGACGCCGGAGCGGGCAAAGCGGTCGATCTCGCGAAGGTGAGCCCGCCACGGCTGCTGTTTGCGCTCCTCCACCAGCGTTTCACCGGGACGATGGAGGTCCCTCAGGCCCTCGCCGCAGGTCAGCCTCCTGCGCCGCGTCACGTGTGGTTCGCCGGTGGAATGCCGGTGTTCACCAACTGGTCCCACGGGCCCGACGTGCTCGGGCAGGTGCTGCTCGAGCAGCGACTCATCGACGAAGCCGCGCTCATGCAGGCACTGGGACAGATGGCGCAGGGTGGAGGACTGCTCGGTCAGGTGCTCGTTGCGCAGGGTTCGATCGATGCGGCTCAGCTCAACGCGGCCCTTCGCCTGCAGTGCGCGCGCAAGCTGATGCACGTGTTCGCGCTGCGCAGTGGGCCGGCCACACTCGTCCCCGGCAACCATGACCTCACGCAGATGGAGGGCGTCAACGTCCTCGAGCTCATGCTAGCCGCGGTCGGGCGCCATTACGATGAGCAGCGGGTCCACGCTGAAATGAGCGACGCCCTCACCGGGCACCTCAAGGTCACCGCGGCCTATGCCCGGTACCACGAGCACTTTCGCTTTCGGCCCACCGATGCCCCGCTCTTGGCCGCGCTGCAGTCGGGCAGCGACTACACGACGCTCTCGCAGATGGCCGGCGGGGGTGCGCGTCGCGTCGCGCAACTGGTCTACACCCTCTGGGCGTCTCAGATGCTCTATACCGGCGCCGCCGCGCTGCAGGCGAAGAACGTCGCCGTCGCTCCACCCACGCCACGCGCGGTGCCAAAGCCAGCGCCGAAGCCCGCACCCCAGGCCAAGCCGAAGCCCACACCGAGCCCGGCACCGCAGGATGCTTCCCCCCAGCCATCGCCGGAGCCCGAAACGGCCGGCGGCGATGAGGAAGCCGCGTTCGTCGAGACCCTCACCACCTTCGAGGGCCGCATCGAGGGCAATGCCAACCCGTTTGCCTTGCTCGGCCTCGGGACGGATGCCAAGCGCAAGGACATTCGGCGCGTGTGGTCCGACCTCAGCCGCCAAATGCACCCCGATGCGCTCCAGGCCAAGGGCTGGGACCACCTTCGGGAGCGCGTCAACAACGTCTTCGCCGCGCTGAGTGAAGCCAACACCACGCTCTCCAACAAAGAAGAACGCCAGCGCATCGCAGAGGCGATCGAACGCGGAGACGACCCTACGGCCACCGGCGACGCCGAAGCCGCCAACATGGCTCGTGCAGCGTTCGAGAGCGAGATCATCGCGAAGGATGCAGACCGCTATCTTCGCGCCAACAAGTTCGACATGGCAGCGTATGAGTATCAGCGCGCCCTCGACTTGATGCCGGAGGAGCCCGACTATCAAGCTGCCGCGGCCTGGTGCGCATACAACCTCTCGGACCGATCGCGGGGCGCGGCCTCGCAAGCTGACCAGCAGCTTCAAGCGATCCTCGGAGATGCGCCGAATCTGGCCCGCGCCCTGCTGTGGCGCGGACACGTCCTGCGCGACCTCGGCTCGCCCGAAGCGGCCATCATCTGCTACGAGCGCGCGTACAAAAACGACAACCGTCTCATCGAGGCCCAGCGCTTCATTCGCGCGATCAAGATGTCCCGCGGCCAGAAGGTCGAAAGCCCGAAGAAGCCCGCGGATGAGCGGAAGAAGGGCCGAGGACTCAAGGGTCTCTTCGGCAAGCGGTGAGCTGGCCCGGGAGGCTCATCTCACGGGTTCGACGCCTGCGTTCGACCCGTGCGTTCGAGCAGCTCGGCAAGCGCGTCGTAGATCTTGCCGCGCTCCCGGCGAAGCCGCGCGACGCTGCGCACCGCCCGTGCGCGTGTCATCCGTACCCGAATCGCCCGGGCGGTCTCACGCGCAACGACCCAGTACCGAAGCGCAACGGCGCCGCCGGTCGCGCTGATTGCCATCGCGACCACCGCGGCCGAGACCGGTGCGTCGGGAATACGGGGATAGCCCGCGTGAAGCTGCTGATGCCCGAGGCCCGCGAGGGTGCCGATCACCACCCAGGTCAGCGGGAACAGCAGCGCGCCGAGCACGAGCTTGACCGTCGCTTCGTCCTTGCGCCGCTTGCCAGCCAGCTTCGCGGTCGCAACGAGCAGCCCCGCCGTCGGAAGGTTGACCAGGTAGCCCACGAACACCAGCGGCGGCAGCAGCAGGAACACCGCGAGTGACTGCAGGGCCAACAACGTCACCAAGCGAGCCGACTGCAACGCGGGCGGCTCATCGAGGTCGTAGTCCTCGAGCTGCATCGACCGCAAGTCCTCGTCGTAGCGGGCGACGCGTCGCCGTAGTGCATTCGTCCCGTCGGGCTCTCGTTCAGACGCGTCGAGAAAGCCGTCACGGACCTCCGCAAACCCCATCACGCGCTCGCCAATGGTCGTCTTGCCCGGCGTCTCGCCGGCTCGGTGCGCTCGCTCGGCGCGGACCAGCCGGCGCGCGCGGTGCAACAGATCGTGCACCGCCCAGCTGTCGGTCGCATGCACCACGTCCTCGAGGACCGTCTCCATGTGTTCGGTCAGCTGCCGAGCCAACGCGCGCACCTCGTCGCTCTCGATGTCCGCGTCGGGGGTCACGTCGAGCTCGGGCGGCAGCTTCAGCGACGGATGAAACGCCACCAAAGCGTTCGAGCGAAACATCTGCTTGTCGTCGTAGTGCAGCCCCGCAGGAATGATGGCCGGCGGTTCTCCGTCGGGCGCCAGCTGTCGCGCCCGGTAGTACAGCCGCGCTGCGCCAGTCTTGAGCGCCTGCAGCCCCGAGTGGTCGTGAGAGTCTCCTTCGGGGAACAACGCCGACAAGGACCCATCGGCGATCCGCTGCGCGAGGGCCTCGAGGCTCTTGCGATTCGCCTCGCGACGGGCATCGACCGACGTGCTGCCCATGTCGGACGCGCGATAGATCGGCACCGTGCCGACCTCTCGCAGCAGCGTCCCAACCAGTGGATACGAAAACAGCCCGTGCCGTGCCCCGAAAACAATTGGTCGCGGGCACTGAGTGAGAATCAGCCCCGGGTCGACCAGACCGTTGGGGTGCCACGAGACGACGAGGCCGCCCCGTTCCCCCGGAACGTTGTGGGAGCCCGCCACCTCGACCCGTCGAAAAAACAGGTTCACGACGGCGCGCAGGCCAACCTGAATCCACGGGTACGCTCCAGGCATCGAAGACCGTGATCCTACCTGATAGCCTGGCCCCGATGGTCGATGCGACCGCGCCCAGTGAGCCCCGCGTCGCGCACTACCTGTTCGCGCATCGAGCCGTGCCACGGGCGTTTCTTCGAAACCCGCCCGCCATCATGGGCATCCTCGGCTCGGACGACGGCATGCGATTCCTCGACGGTATGTGGGGCGTGATGGACGAGGCGCTGAAGCCCGAGGAGCGCATCGCCGACAAGACGATCTCGCTCGAGTGCTACGCGCTGAAGCAGGACGTCTTCTTGGCGCTGGTGACGATGCCGCCGGTCGCCCGCCCGCTCGAGGCCTACTTCGTGGCCTGCGCAGCGCGACTCGATCCGGCTCCATTTGCGCGGGCGTTCACGCTGGACTGCGCGCGCATCCCAGGAGACCCGGACGACACCGGCATCCTCGAGTGGACCGCGGAGGGCGAGAAGACGCTGCTCGAGCCTCGGTGCCCACCCGACGCATCCTCGTTCATCGACACGCTCGAGACGCTGCTGCTCGCCGAGCACTGATAAGGTGCGGCGTGGATCTCGACGTCGACTTCGCCCGCGCCCAGTTCCCCGCCCTTCAGTCGCCCTGGGCGTTGTTCGACAACGCCGGCGGCAGCGTCACGCCGCGCGTCGTCGCAGACCGCGTGCACCACTACATGCAGCACCATCAGATCCAGCTCGGGGCGAGCTACGGCCTTTCGCAGTCGGCCGAAGCGGCCGTGCGGGCAGGAGAAGCCGCCGCGGCATCACTGCTGGGTGCCACCGTTCCCGAGACCATCGTCGGTCCTTCGACGACCGCCAACTTGAACACCCTGTCGTTGGGCATCGGTGCGCTCATGCAGCCCGGCGACGAGATCGTCGTCACGAACCTCGACCACGAGTCGAACATCGGATGTTGGCGGCGCATGGCCGCGCGACACGACCTCGTCGTACGCGAGTGGAAGCTCCGGCCGCAGACCGCCAGCCTCGAGCTCGACGACCTGCGCGCCCTGCTCACCCAAAAAACACGCATGGTCGCGTTCACCCACTGCGCCAACGTCGTCGGTGCGCTGCTCGACGTGCCGACGATCGTCGCGGCCATTCGCGACAACCGTGCCGACACCATCGTCGGCGTCGACGGCGTCGCCTATGCGCCGCACCGGCAAGTGGACGTGAAGGCGTGGGACGTCGACCTCTACAGCGTCAGCCTGTACAAGGTGTACGGTCCGCACCTGGGCTGCGTGTATGGCCGGGAGTCGTTGATCCTTCGCGCCACGGGACAAAATCACGACTTCATCCCCGAGAGCCAAATCCCGTACAAGTTTCAGCCAGGAAACGTCACACACGAACTCGCCGCGGGCCTGCCGGGCATCACCGACTACCTCGATGCGGTCGCCGATCGACACGACGTCCCCGCGGGTGCCCAGAGGTCTCGCCACGCTGCCGTCTTTGACCTGTTCGCTGCACAGGAGGCCAAACTCGCCGCACGTTTGCTCGAAGGACTGAACGCCCACGACGGCGTCACCGTCATCGGTCCCCCCGTGCCGGATCCGGCCGTTCGCGTGCCCACGATCGCCTTCGCCGTCGAGGGTCGCGATGCAAGCGCACTGCCGCCCCTCTTCGATGAACGCGGCGTAGCGCTTCGGTACGGGCACTTCTACGCCAAGCGAGCCATCGAAGCCCTCGACCTCGCCAACCGAGGCGGCGTCGTCCGGGTCAGCCTGGTCCACTACAACACCCTCGACGAAGTCGACCGCTTCTTGTCGATCCTCGCCGAGCTCTAGCCAAGCGCCGACGTGGTGCGGCCCACAACGGTTACCGCAGTCGGGATGCGAGCCGGCGCGAAGTCCGGCCGTCGCCTCACGCTGACGCCGGTCGCAGGGGGTGACGCGGCGGGTCTTCGCGGCTAGTCTTCCCGGCAGTCGCGCGGTCCGTCCGCGCCGTCGGAGCAACGTCATGTCCTCTCGTCTTGCCCTCGTATCTACCTCGCTGCTTCTCGGCCTGAGCCTCACCGCGTGCGGTGACGACAGCGGCGGCGCCGGCGAGACCGAGGGAGCCGGGTCCACCTCGAGCCAGAGCTCGACCGACCCCACCACCGACACGCCCACCACCGACACGCCCACCACGGCAACCACCGGTACGCCCACCACGGCGACCACCGGCACGCCACCCGACGGACCGGACGGGCAAGGTTCGAGCAG
>CAYSPB010000013.1:0-32005 GCA_964432695.1 uncultured Nannocystaceae bacterium | reverse complement strand
CCGACGCCAGCGCAACGGCTGACCCGGACACGAGCGGCACCACGGGTACCAAGACCGAGTGCCCGTACGACCCCGTCGAAGGTCAGGTCGGCGTCGGGCTCGAGCTCGTCGCTTCGGGCTTCAACCACGCGCTCGACGTCGTTGGCGACCCGATCGACCAAGACGTCCTCTACGTCGTGCAGCACGGCGGCGAGATCAAGCGCATCGAGCCTGGCATGACCGAAGCGCCCGCGGACAACTGGCTCGACGTCGGCGTTACCGGTGGCTCGGGTGGCAACGAGCAGGGCCTCTTCAGCCTCGCCTTCCACCCCAACTACGCCGACAACGGCCTCATCTACATCTCGCACACCCCCGCCGGTGACGGTGGCGACGTGTACGTGACGGAGTACCAGGTGAACGACGGCACGGTCGACACCGGCTCGGCGCGCGACGTCATCGGCATCGCGCAGCCCTTCGGCAACCACAACGGCGGCCAGATCGCCTTCGGTCCCGACGGTATGCTCTACATCGGCATGGGCGACGGCGGCGACGGCGGCGACCCGTGCAACAGTGGCCAAGACGGCGACGCGCTTCTGGGCAAGATCCTCCGCATCGACCCCGCGGCGGACGGCACCCCGGACAGCACCCCCGGGTGCCCCGGCGGCGGCTGCAACTGCTCGGGCCTGAGCGGCTTCGACTACACCATCCCGGCCGACAACCCCTTCGTCGGTGACGACAGCGTCCGCGACGAGGTCTACGCGACTGGCGTCCGGAACCCCTGGCGCTTCTCCATCGACCGCGACGACGGCTTGCTCTACATCGCCGACGTCGGTCAGAACGCTTGGGAAGAAGTCAGCATCGCCGAGGCGGGTGACAACCTCGGCTGGCGCTCCATGGAAGGCAACCACTGCTTCGTGGGCGGCTGTGATGACAGCGCCGCCCTGGGTGGCTTCAACGCGCAGAACCTGCGAGCTCCCATCGCCGAATACGACCATAGCGTCGGCCAGTCGATCTCCGGCATCGGCCTCTACAAGGGCTGCGAAGTCCCCGCGTTCGACGGCGTGTACTTCTACGGCGACATCTTCATCACCAACATCTTCGCGGTCGCGTGGGACGGCAACACCGCCACCGACCTCGGCAGCGTCGCTAGCCTGCCCAACAACCTCGTCCCCTACGGTGGTGGCACCAACGCCTACGGCGATGTGTTCATCGCGGCCAACCCGAACCCCTACTTCGGCAGCGGCCCAGGTTCGGTCTTCCGCATCACCGCAGGCAAGTAAGCAGTTCTTCGCTTGCTGAAACGACGCGGCCTCCCTCGGGAGCGCCGCGTTTTTCGTGTTGGGGCATCTCCCCGAGTTCGGGATCTCGGACGTGACCGCGATGAGACCCAACACCCGCTCCCGGAGCACGGCCCACACAGCGGTCCCCTACACGAACGCGGCCCTTCCCACATCGTCGTTCACGAGGCGGGTTTGTGGCCGAAGGGCCACGCCGTCACCGCGTAGGGCCACGAGGTCGCGTTTGGGTTCACGCGCTCGGGCGCGCTCCCTATCGCGGGGCCGGCTATCGCCGGCACCCAAACTCACGGAATCGCGGTTTTTTCTTTCTCCGCCTGGGTTTTTCCGCGTTCCGTCCGGACGATCGTACCGGTTGCGCGACTCTGCCGGTTGCATGGCAACGACCACGACGCTGGCGGTGGAGTCCGCCGGAGGAGTTCTGGACGACCCAGATCTACAGCTCGCAGCGCGGTGCCTCGAGGGTGAAGAACGTGCCCTGCGTCGGCTCTACGAACGGAACGTTGCAGCAGTCCACCGCGTCGTCCGGCTGAATGCGGGTCCGGATACGAGCGTCGACGACCTCGTTCAGGACACCTTCGTTCGCGCGCTCGAGTTGCTGCCTCGCTATCGCGGTGACGCCCGACTTGCAGTCTGGCTTCGAGGCATCGCGCTGAACCTCTGCCGGACGCAGCGGCGCACCGCGTGGCGACGCCGACTGCTGAGGCGGCGCGTTCTGCCCCCCGCGGATGCGAGAACGATCGCCGAACCCGAGTGCCGTTTGGAGCTCCAGCAGCTGCTCACACAGATCCGAGCCCTGCCCGACGCCGAACGAGAGGCGTTCGTGATGTGCCGGGTCGAGCAACTTTCCCTCGCAGACGCGTCCACCGTCATCGGCGCACCCAAATGCACCATCGGTGATCGGGTCCAGCGCGCCGACGCGAAACTTCGAAGCCGGTTGGCGGGAAAACCCAACTCATGAGCCACAACGACGCCCTTCTCGCCCTCACACGCGACCTTCGAACCCACCTCGACGCGCATTCCCCATCCGCGCAAGCGACCACGTTCGTTCACGGCGGTCAATGGTGGACGGAGCAGCGCCGCCGGCTTCGTGCGGCGCTACCGTTCCTCATCGGAGGCGGACTCGTCATGCTGGGGTTCGAGCTGCTCTTTGCCTGGATCCTCATGGAAGCGCGCGGCAGTCCGATGCCGACGAACCGACTCCTGAACCTGCTCGCCCTGTGCGCTTCGCCATTCGTGTTTACGGGCATCGCCTGGTGGCTCGCACACCGCCCACGCTTCTGGGCTCAGCTGACCAGCCGGGCCATATTCTGGAGCCTGGGGCTGCTGATTGTGGCTGGGCAAAGCTCCGCCCTACGCTTGTACACGATGAGCAAGCCGGAGATGCTGACGCTGCTCGTGCCCTCTGCGGTAATGCTCTGCACCATCGCCAGTGTCGCGGTGTTGCTCAAACTCGGCGATCACGGCCTGCGCCCACCACAGCGCACCACGTTCGAACCGGTCGCCCACCGCGAGCTGCTGACGCTGTCGCTGATGATGGGTCTCGCAGATGCCGTCATTCTCACGATCGTCGGGCTGGGCAGCCTCACCGACCCGAGTCTCGCCAGCGCGATTCGTCTCGGTCTGGCGAGCCTGCTGATGGTCAGCGCGTGGAGCCTGTCGCGACTGCGCGTATGGGGTCTCGGCGCCATGGCACTGGGCAACCTGCTCGAAGTCTTCGTGATCGGTACAGGTGCCTTCGACTCGCTCGGCCCGCTGCTCTTCGTCTTGCTCGCGACCGCGGCGGTCCAGCTGCTCCTTCCGGTGCCCGTCTACGGAGCGATGCTCCGCCCTGCCTCGAAGCAGCGAGCCCCTTCGCGGCTGTTGCAGCTGGTCCTGCGCACTGTCCTCATCGGTGCGGCCCTCTTCTCGGTCGCAGAGTTCCTCTACAGCATGGTCTGCTTGTTCAGTTGACCTTCCGAGCCCGTGTTACCGTTTGCGCACGATGGAGATGCGGGCACCGAGTCTGCTCCTCGGTGTCGAAGAGGAATGTCCGGAGGACTTCCTGCGGATCTTCGAGAGCACACCCACGGTCTATGCGGGCTTCCGGAGCTTCTCCCAAGACGCGATCGAGTCGGCCCTGGTGCTGGAGACGGACCACGAGCTCGCGGCCGCGATCGGCCAGCTCGCCAGCCCGATCCCAGGACTCGCCGAGCCCCCCGAGCCAGACGAATCGCTCGCGCTGGGCGCTGCATTCGACTTCGCCGGAGTGGAGGCCCTCGTCTCGCTGTGGGGCCGTGCCGTGCAGCAGCGCCCCTTCACGTGCTCCGACTACGCGAGCTTCAACGTACTCGTGAACGGCGACGTCCTTCTCGCCGACGCACCCGACGAACTCGCGCAGCTCCAGGGTGCCTCGGTCGCCGTTCACGCACTCGAGGAGAGCGACCGCGGTCGCGTTCACGCGGTCGTGGGCTTCGACGACCCGCTGCAGGCTCTGTCGGGTCCCCTGGCCGAGGAGTTCGGCATCGAACCGGGGAAGATCCCGCGCGGACGCGTGGCGAAGCTGGCGGACGCGGCTCCCTTCTCTCCGATCGCTCCCGATGTTCCCGGAGCGAAGATCATCCGCACGAGCCGAGCCGTCGCCGTCGGGTCGGACTCCACGTCCAAGGCAACGCTGCTCGAGGCCGCCGACCTCCTGCGTCCGAACGACGGCACGCTGCTCCTGTTCCGCTGGAACCTCGTGCGATGGCTGGATTCGCCCAACCGTGACCTCCTCTCGGACGACGTGCCTGAGTCGATCAATACCCTACTCACCGCGTTCTTCTCGTATCTGAAGCGAGGCAGCGTTGCCGTGCGCGCACGACCCAACGCCGTGACGCTCGACATCACGCTACAGAGCGATTGAGCCGCCGCGACTCAGGGCACCAACCACGTGGCACGCGACGGTGGGCCGAGTTCGAGCCGCGCACGACGATGCCCTTCGGCATGCAGCTGTAGGACGTCGAATACTTCGACACGACACCGAACGGCCATGAAATGCGCGCGGCCCGATTCGCTGTGCTCCGCGCTCTCGACCTGTGGCGGCGCGACCGAATCGGGACGCTCGTGGGTACGCAGCGACGCGCCAGGTGACCGCGGCACCATGTATGGCGCACGGCTAGGCAACGCACATGCAGCCCAGGCTTCGTCCGCGACCGAATCGGAGGTGTGCATGATGGCCTCGGTGTTCGCGCGTACCTGAAGCTGACGCTTCGGATCGTAGAACAGCCATGTCACAGCCTTAAGTTTCGCGAGTTCCCCCGCCTTGGGTGAACGGATATCGGTATGAAACTCGAGCACGCGCGCAGCCGGATCGACCGCACGAAGCACGACCGTCCGCGCGCTCGGTAACCCGTCTGCGCCCACCGTAGCGACCACGGGCGTGCGAAACGGGCTTCGTCGGTCGGCCTTGCCCCGCACGAGCCACCCCCACACGTCGGTCTCGAGAGCATCGAGCTGAAGCGGTTCGAGCACGGACGGAGCATGCCACGGCCGATCGCCAGGGCCAGCCATCCTGCTACGGTGAGTGCGTGGAGGGCATGAAGCGAGGTTTGGTGCTTGGGTTGTGGGTGATCGCGTGTCGGCCCAGCGTGACACACGAGGTCCCCGAGGCCGCCGAGAACGCCCCCGCGGCCTCGTCCGCACCGGCCACCACACTCCCGAATTCCGCTGAGTCCAACGACCCGCCCGTGCCTGTGGCACCGTCACTCACCGCGACGGCGGCCGATGCCCAGGCCCTCGGCGCATTGCTGAGCGAAGAGGTTCTCGATGAACCGACCTACGAGTGCACCCTCTCTCACGGGCTCGTCGTGGCCGATAGGGGCCGCGCGGACGTCCTGGAGTGCAAAACCGAAGCCGTGCAGCTCGATGAGGTTGCGTACCTCGTCCTGCGCCTTCCCGACGATGATCCGCGGTTCGAGGCGCTGGCGACGGGATACGAGGTTCCCGGCGAGGGATGCTCCTACACCTTGAGCACCCCGACGTTCGACGGCAGCACGCTCCGGATGACCGTGACCGAAACCACCACGACCTACGGAAACACGGGCGACCCCGACGAAGATCCGGACGAGTCCAGCGAAGTCATGTCGACAGTCTTGCGCTGCGGCCTGCCCGACGACGGCTGCGAGCGCTCGGTCGCCGTGGACTGACGGCGAGCAGTCCCAGCGTCCAAAGCCAGACCGCGTGGGACCGTGAACCCAAGCGGCACCCGCAACCGCCCGGCTGCGTGCTCGCCCCACCGCCGCTCTCGCCGGACTGCTCGCCGGTCTGTGGCGAGGTCGTGGCCGGCACGGGCGCCGCGCTCGTCGATGAACTCGATGACGCGACGGTCGTGGTCGAAGGCACGTCGCCGGAGGTGGACATCGAGGTGGTCACCGTCGAGGTCGCATCACCGGTCGTGGTCCCCCCGGTCGTTCCTGGGGGCAGTGCCGGGCATGGATGATCGACGCGCCAGGCATCGAACGCCGCACGGAGCGGCACCATCGGGTTCTGCGGTGCGGTGTCTGTGACGCTGAGGTCGACGATCACGGTTCCGTCGGCATCCACCACTCGCAAGAACGCGGAGTCTGCCGGGATGCCGTCGGGGGTACAGCGGCTGTCGCCCTCGCCGTTGGCAGCACCAGCCTCCAGCGCAAGGATGAGGCGTTCGGGCATGTCGCACCCGCCCCCACGCACGAAGCCCCCTTCGGCGCCGTCGAGCACGGCGACCCCGGTGAGAATGTTCCCCTGCACCGAGTAGGTGAACGACGAGACGGTGCCCTGGCGATCCGATGCGAAGGCGCCGTTCGTCTCGCCCGTGAACCCCGCAGCAACGCCCGCCAGCGACACCACACCGTACTGACGCTGCGCCGCCGCCGGGTCAAACGATGCGCCGGTGATCGCCTCGATGATGGCTTCAGGTGTCAGACCCTGGCTCAAGAGCTCGACGGCTTGATCCCGCCCCGCCATGTTGATGAGCGCCTGCGCGTGCACTGCCCCAAACCCGGGCGCGACGCCGAGAATCACCCCGACGTCCAGCGACCCGACACACGACGTCCCCGCTCCGCCGACGTGCTGCCGACGCGTGTCCACGGACACGACCGAATAGGTGGCACCCGCAGGAGCGGCCCACGCCAGGAGCCCTGCCCCTACAGCCACCGAGGCCAACCTTGCCGCGACGCGCATCGTCGTCATACTAGCGCGCTGCTTCGCAACGGCGGATGCCATGACCTCCATCGCCCTGCTCGGTGACTCCATCTTCGACAACCACGCCTACGTGGGCCAAGGGCCCGACGTCGTCACGCAGCTCCGGACGGTCCTGCCCGAGGGCTGGCGAGCGACCCTGTGCGCCCGAGACGGAACGACTACCGCCGATATCGGCCCACAGCTGGACCGCGTTCCCGATCACGTCACGCACGTCGTGCTGTCACTAGGCGGCAACGACGGTCTCGAAAACGCGGACCTGCTGGCGCCCATTCCCGTCCCCCACATGGCTGCCGCGCTGGACCGGCTCGGGGAGCGCATCGACGCCTTTGTGCAGGCCTACGGATGGGTGCTCGACGCCGTGTGCGCGCTGGGACCAGCGGTGACGGTCTGTACCATCTACGACGCCAACCTCGCCGGCGACGAAGGACATCGTGCCATCACCGTGCTCCGCCTCTTCAACGACGCGATCGTGCAGGCCGCACTGGCACGCGACGTCGACGTCCTCGACCTTCGGACCGTGTGCACCCAACCGAACCACTACGCCAACGACATCGAGCCCGGGATCGAAGGCGGTGCCCGGATCGCTGAGGCGATTGCCAAGGCGCTCGGAGCCCTCGAAGGCACGCGTACCTCGTCCCTTCACCGAGCCTCGTCGGCCGGGGCCGTTGCAGGTATGCGCGACCCGAACGCGACGCCTTTCAGATCGTGATGGCCTCGGCGGCGCGGGACATGATGTGTCGCGCCATGCCCAGGTTGCCGCGCTTCCGGTCGATCGCGAGGTACAGGAACAGGTTGCCTCGGACGGGGCGGATGAGGTGCAGCTGCTCGGAGAGCGTGATCAAGATGTCCTCGATCGTGCCGTGAATTCCCAGCTGCTCCATCACGCGAAGTTTCGCCCGCACGACCTCGGTATTTCCAGCGGCCGCGACGTCGAGGTTGATCCCCGTGCCGAGCGTGCCGAGCGTCATCCCGCTCTCGTGGTCCACCAGAGCTGCGCCGATGAATCCCGCGGTTTCGGCTTCGAGTGCTTTGAGCGTTGCGTCTACGTTTTGCATGTTCGTTTCCCTTCCCAGCGAGCCATACGCTCGCGATCGCATGAATCAGGACGACGGAGTCGACCCGTAGGTCACACCTCGCTGCTCGCCCAAAGTCCGTTCCCCAACCGCGTCAGCCATTGGGCGTTTGTGCCTGCGAGTCCTCGTGCTCTCGGACGAGGTCGCGGACGATGCGTCGCGCCATGGCGAGGTTGCTCGACCCCGTATCCAACACCAGCGCGAACATTCGGTTCGGGGCCAGCGTCCACAGCAGCAAGACGCTGCTTCCCAGCGTCGAGGCGACGTCTTCGAACGCGGGCTCGAGCCCCATCTGAATCAGGGCGTGGCGGTGGGCCAGCGCGAGCCCGCACAACGCGGTGGCCGAATCCGGCTCGACCTCGAGGCTCGAGGTATCCGATGCACTTGCAGCCACGAGCTCTCCCGCATAGGTGTCCAACACCCCCGACCACGAGAGTCCCCCGATGCGCGCCTTCGCCTCATCGCAGAGTCGTCGGTCGCGTAGCGACACGACATCGACGGGCACTGGCTCGACGACCACCAGCTCGCCGAGGACGGCTCGAATCTCGCGGTCGAACTCGCCGCGGCGAAGGGCCCGCAGCATCGCGCAGTGACACCGCTGCATGAGCCGCCGAACCCGAGTCAGCGCGAGTCCCGGCTCGAAATCGACGCGCCGGCTCGCGAGCACCGCGCCTCCGTGGAACAGGTGGCCGAGGATGTGCGGACGTCCCAGGGTCGAGCTCTCCGTCTGCACGTGAAACTCGATGCCAAGACGGCGAATGTTGTGATTGTATCCAGCTCGAACTTCTGCCGCACAGGGCACAGGAACGTCGTTTTTGACCGGTCGAAGCGTCCGACCCGCGAATGGCGCGCCCGACGGATCCTCCTCAATCTGTAGCGAAGAATGCACGAAGTTCGGGTGCAGATTGAGGGCTGGCTGCACCCAGCGTCAAGATCAATTTCTTGGCAAAACGCGCACCTATCGCATATTCGAATATTGCAACAGAACGCCGTCCTCATGCCGGGAAACGCCGTCCTGCGCCCTTTCGACCTCCCGCTGCGGGAACCCCGGATGAACGGACCCGAAGCATCGATATCCAACCTCTGGACCGACTTCAGCGATTGGGGCAGTCCGACCCGCGCGGCGAGCTGCCCCGTGGATCGGTGGTCGTGCAACAACCCCTCCGCAGCGTCCCGTTTCGGCGCCGTCGACGGCCTGCGCGAAGCCGCTCTGCGACCGAATGTCGGGTTTGCCTGGACTTCCACGTACGCTGAACGATCCTTTTCCGGATCGATTCGAGCCACTAGGCGCCGCCGCCCTTGGACCAGCATTCGAAGCGCGCGGTTTCATGCGCGGCCCGGCCGCAGAAAGCCGGACGTTCAACCTCGAAAAATGGTCAAAAAGACCATGCGGGGAAGGCGCAATGCGACTGCGGCGGGGCCGATCTCATCGAGCGCTCCTGCGTGCTGGCACAAACCGACGCACCCCGTCCAGTCGGACGAGGCGCTTGGTCTGGGACCGACGCTTGGATCCGCTTGCGTCAGCGGCGGCGACGGATGAAGCCAAGCAGCAGCAGACCCGTGAGCGCCCACGGCGTGCCGCGGCCACCGACGATGCAGCCACCCCCACCACCGCCGCCGCTTCCGCCGTCGGCCCCCGCCGACTCGGTGTCGGTGCTCGACCCTTCAGCCGTGGTCGGCGTGGTGGTTTCGTTCGTCGTGGCCTCGCCCGGCGAACTGGTCGGGTCCTCAGAGGTGCTCGAGTCGGCCATGCCGGTCGACGTGCTCGACCCTGCCTCTCCCCCGAAGCCCGAGATCGGGATCGCGACCGTCTCTTCGGCGAGAACCACCGGGACCGCGCCGCCCATGGCGTCGAAGCGCCCGGCGAGTTCGGTGCCAACCTCCGTGGTCTCGTTGTCGTCAGCGAGCTGATTGATGTACTCGGGCGAGTTGATCAGATACATCAGACGCACGCTGAGCTGGAGTTCGTCATCGCCTGCGTCGTCCGGCGTAGCGTCCACCGTCTCAGGCGAGCCCGCGATCGTGTACGCGACCTCGTCCCAGTGCTGCCACGCGCCGTCGACCATCGCATAGCGGTCGCCCACGGGGTCGGTTTGGCTGTTGGGCTGTAGGCCTCGCGGTGGAATGCGCGTGTCGGAAACCCACGTGTTGTTCAGCAGCAGGTGATTTCGAGTGCCGGTCTCCAGGTCCTGCGCGATGCCTTCGTAGCGGCGTACGGCGGGGTCGTCTTGAATGGTGCCCGCCTTCTGGTTCCACAGGCCCGAGCTGAGCACGACTTCGTCGTTGTAGCGCCCCACCACCTCGATCCACATCACGCGCCCTTCGGAGTAACCCGAGGGCAGCTTGTGCCCGGTCTCGTTGGTGACCGTGACGGTGAGGCCTTCGATGCCGACGCCCACGTCAACAGCATCGGGCGGCTCCACGGTCATCGTCGCCGAGGTCTTCACGAACTCGTCCATCTGCTCAATCGCGAGCTGATACGTGACGGCCTCGAAGCCCGGCTGCGCATCTTCGCTGAGCAGGGTGAGCATGAAGCGGTTTGCGCCCAACAGGTCGTGCCGGCGGTTGCCGAACGGATGCTGGTGCACGTTGTTGTACGGACCGCACGCAGCCGAGTCGGGGATCTCGGGCATGTGGCAGTCCACGCAAGAGCGGAAGTCCTCGCCGGGCTGGGCGTAGGCGCTGCCGAGCCACTCCGAGTAGGTGCGCTGCTCGTTGAAGTCGTAGCCGAAGCCGGTGCCGTCGGCGTCGACGCGCTCGCGGTGCGTGGTCACGTAGTGGCACGTCCCGCATAGCTCCGAGCTGCCCGTGAAGGCATCGAACGTCGTGGCGTGCTGCTCTTTGCTCGGCTCCGGCTGCGGGACGCCGTCGGTGTAGTCCCACGGCCCGCGACGCACGACGAAGTTGCCCTGGAGCACGTCGTCGATCTCATACTGCGCGTTGCCGATCAGGCTGCCCTCGGTCATCCGGTGGCAAAGCTCGCAGGTCACGCCGTCGAGATCGCCATCCGCCACCTCGAGCTGCTCGATCGCCGTCGCGCTGCCGCGGCCGTTGAGGAACGCGTTGGGCGAGTGGCAGCGAATGCAGTCGCTGGTGAAGTCTTCTTCGTCGTCTTGCTCGGCGACCGCGATCGCAGCCCAGAAGACCGGGTCCACCGACGACTTCGCCATCAGCGAGGGCGTCCAGGTCGTCTGTGGTGCATACGGCGGGTCTGCGGACAGGTTGTCCTGGTTCGCGAATCCGTGGCAGTAGTTGCAGTCAGACGAATCCGCGAGCGGGTTCATCAACTCGCCGGGGTTCGTGGGTGCCGCGTGGGCCGTGGACGCCGCGAGCAGCGTGAACAGACCAACACCGAGGCCGCGAGTGCGCGCGGCTCCGTCCTTGCAGAGCATGGCAGGAATGGTAGCAGCCCGACCCGGCATGCACGGAATGTCACCGCGGGCTCACCGGGCCCGCTGCGACCTCGCGGCGCCCCTCACTTGGTGCTGTAGGCGCAGTCGTCTCCAGCGCAGCGCGTGTTGTGTCGCGTGGCGCCAGCCGCGGAGTCCTTGGACGCGAAATCGTCGTGCAGGACCGCCGCATCGGGGTTCCAGTCCTGCGCCAAGTGCAGACGCGCAGCCAGCCCCATCAGGTCGAAGTCGAACTTCGACTGCAAAGCGCGTGCGTTGGACCGCACTGCATACGGAGAGACCGGCGCCGGCGAGGACCCCGCCACGAAGCAGGTCTGCCGCCCATTCTCACTGCGAAAGCCGTACCGCTGCGCGAACACCGAGGCGAACGTCTGCCGATCGTTGGGGTACTTCTCCGTCAGAGAGTGCAGGTTGGCCGCGACCACGCCGTCGGGCGTCAGGTGGTCCCGCAGCACTGCGTAGTACTCGGCGGTCTTGAGATGCAGCGGCACGAACACGCCGCGGAACGCGTCGAGCAAGATCACGTCCCACTGCTGGTCACCCGCCTGCTCGACGAACAACCGTCCGTCGGCCGCATGCGTGCGGTAGCGCGGGCTGTCGGGGACCTCGAAGTACTTGCGAGCAAGCCGAATCACCTCGGGGTCGATGTCGACGGCGTCGATCTCGATCCCCTCGAAGCGATTGAACAAGTAGTTCGAGATTTGACCGCCACCGAACCCGATCATCAAGAACCGCTTCACGTCCGGCTTGACCAGGAAGGCCGCCATCATCGTACGCGTGTAGTCGAGGTCGAGGCTTTGCGCGTAGCCGCGGTCGAGGCGGGACTCGATATAGTACGTCCCGTCGACCACGAAGTACATGGTGCGCACGGTGCCCCGCTCGGTGACGACGATGTGGTTGTAGGGGGAGTGCGCCTCTTCGAGGACCGTTTCGCCCGCAGCCAACGAAGGCCGCGACGGGGCGCCACACGCCAGCCCAGCGGCGGCCGCAGCCGCGCCTTGGATCCATCGTCGCCGAAGCATCGGCTGGAGGGTAGCAGCCGCCACGCCTCGTTTTCGTCGAGAACTTGGCGGAGATCGCCAGCCGTGCCACCCCTGATGCCATGAAGCCTCTGTCGGTGCTCGGCCTCCTCGCCTGTGCGGCTGCCCTCGGTGCGCAGCTCGTGGGCCGCGGCGTGGTCTTGCCCGAATTGGCGGCTCAGTCGGCGTTGATCGACGCCAACCTCGCGGCCGCCCTCGCGGAGCCGATTCACTTGCGCATCGCCGAGGTCGTCTTGGCGGCCCACCTGCTCGTGGCGGCCTCGGCCAGCCGCTGGCTCGACGTGAAGTGGGGCACCAGCGTGGCGCTGATTCTCGTCGGACTCTCCGGTCTACAGCGCTTCGTCGTTCTTCCCGCGATGTACGGCGCGTGGAGCATGGCCGACCTCGTGGCGTCGCGCCCGATCGAGCACGTGCTCACCGGCGAGAAGATGCAGTGGCAAGACTCCATCCTCGTCGGCGTAATGGCGCTCCTCCAGCTCGCGCTGCTGGCCGCGGCCGCCAGGATGATGAAACACGCTGCGGCCAGGCCGGCACCGGTATCCGCTCCAAACCCGGTCACCGAACCCGTCGCCGCGGCAGCATAGCGGCCACCGCCCCCGCAGCGGTCAGCTTTGCTGCATGCGAACGCCGGGCAGCTTGGCGGTCGCCCATCGGGCACCGATCACGTTGCTCGCCATCGGCCCGAGCCGCATGCGCGCCAGCGGCCCCGAGACGTAGATGCCCTGGCCCCAGTGCATCGCCTCGTCGAGTCGCGGAACACCGTCGACACTCGGCAGCTGCAAGGCGTCCGCCGTATCGCCGATCCAACCGGCAATCGCCTCGGACTGAAGTCCGGTCGCGAGTGTCAGTCCCGAAGACTCGACCGTCGTGTCGTTGCCGCGGAGCGCCAGCACCGAGCGTGCCGCGTCCCACGTCACCGTCGGCGTGCACCGATGCACCTCGATCGAACCGCGCTTGACCGCCTTCTTCAGCCGCGTCGCCAATCCGGTGGGCACCGACCCACGGCTGGGATGCCGCGCAAAGAACGACGAACGCTCCGCGTCGGCCAGGCCAGCCCATCGCCCCATGAAGCGATGTTTCGTCCACGCACGGTCATAGTCGAAGTCGGCCACGACGAAGGGCTGCCGCATCCACACGCGCACCACGTCCTTGGTTTCGCGGTGCACCCGAAGCGCCCGCTGCACCGCCGAGATGCCGCCCCCGAGGATGTCGAGGTGCCGCGCCGGTGCCGCATCGAAGACGTGATCGACGGGCGCGCCCGCGGTCTGGAGCTCGTGCGCCCACGCTGGCACGCGACGCGTGTTCGAGCCGGTCGCCAGCAAGACGCGCCGGCACGCGAGTTCGACCCCTTCACCGCGTACGAGCAGCCCACCATCGCGGCGGCAAATCGACGAGACGCATCCGGGCACGACGCGCTGGTCCAGCCCGTAGCGCGCGACCACGTCGAGGCTGTGCCGGAGAAACGCAGCATGCGTCGGCCGCATGCAGGCCCCCGCCAAACTCGAGACGTCGGCCTGTTCGGGTCGATGCAAGAAGTGATCGAGACTGACCGGGCGCGCATCGAGATGGTGCGAGACCGGCGAGCGCATCCAGGTCATCGCAACCGCCTCGGCACGTCGCGACCACCGATCGAGCAGCCGCCCCGACGGTTCGACGATCCGCACCGACGCACCACTCTCCACCAGTGCCCGCCCGGCACAGACCCCGTGCGGGCCTCCGCCAACGATCACCCAGTCAAACATGCATCGACGTTACTAGTGCACTCGACTTGCATTTGCAACGCCGCAACGACAAGCGGCATTCCCCCGGCGAAGCGACGAAGTTACAGCGTCCGACTCAACGAGCCGGGGTGCGCGCGCTCGAAGGTAAGCCGGGGACTTCCGGCCAATGCGGTCGGCTCCAAGACCAGGCGCTGCGCCCCCGAGGCGCTCGTGCGGACTGGAATTCGAGCGCAAACCGGTGTTTGGGCGGCGAGGTCGACCTGAAACCGACACGGTTGAAGCATGTCCTGGTCTCGCCGACGTTGGGCTCTCACCGCCCTCACCACCGCGGCTGCCGTGGCGGTCCCCGCCGGGATCGCGACCGCCGCGCGCAAGCGAACCGAGGAACCGAAGTATGACGTGCAGGCCAAGCACTCCGGCTTCGAGGTTCGACGCTACGCGCCCCGCATCGTTGCGGAGGTCGACGTCAAAGGCTCCGGTCGCGAGGCCAGCAGCGCGGGCTTTCGCCTCTTGGCGGACTTCATCTTCGGCAACAACACCGCCCAAGCCGAAGTCGCGATGACGGCCCCCGTGGACCGTACCGCCGTTTCGGAAGCCATCGACATGACCGCGCCCGTGGACCGCACCGCCAAGGGGGATGCGTGGGTGATCGCGTTCACGATGCCGTCGAAGTACACGATGCAGACGCTGCCAAAGCCAAACGATGGCCGCGTCCGCATTCGCGAAGTTCCCCCGACCCGCTACGCGGTGATGCGTTTCTCCGGTTCGCCCAACGACAAGGTCGTTGGCAGCCGAATGGACCTGCTGATCGAGCGCGTGCAAAAGGAAGGCTACACCACGGCCGGCAAGCCCCCGACCTACGCGCGCTACGACCCCCCGTGGACGCCGAGCTTCCTGCGCCGCAACGAGATCATGCTCGAACTCACCCCGGTCGATCCCGACGCCTGAGCCGAAAAACCGGGAACGTTTCGAGCCTCCGCCGCGACCACCGCGGCGTGATGTTTTTGCCGCGCACGTCGTCCGGACATCTGCTGTCGAGTCTGCTGCTCCTTTCGGCTCCCCTCGCATGTGGGCCATCCGCGCCCGCAAGCGAAACCGGCGAAGGCGTAGATCTCTCCGCACGTCGGGTGGTCATCACGCCCGGACAGGCTGGCGTGCTCGTGCTGCGGGGTACCGCAGCCACGGGCGCAACCGTCGTCGTCGAAGGCCTCCCCGAGGGTGTCACGTCGTCGACCACCGAAGCAGCGGGGTCCGACACACGCCTGCGCCTCCAGGTCGACGAAGCGACGGGTGCCACCGAAGTCTCGCTAAACGTGCGCGTCGACGCCGGCCAGGCCGTGACCGGGCGAACGGTCGAGTTGAGCATTCAGGTCCCCGCCGACCTCATCGGAAACGAAGCCTACGCACCCGGCGTGAATGGCGAGGTGCAAACCATCGAACTCGAGGGCGAACCGCTCGAAGTCGAGGTCATCGACGGTCTGGCGATCGCCGACGGGGACCTCGTCCTCGGTCCCATCGACGCGATCACCGATGGCGCCGAACTGCGGGGCATCACGTGCCCGAACTGGAGCACCGGCTGGACCTGCGACCGCTGGACCGACGGCGTGATCGGCTACAACTTCGCGAACGACTGGGGCGACGAGGCCGACAACGCCCGCATGCGCGGGCTCATCGAAGATGCGATCGAACATTGGGAAGAAAACACCGGCCTGCGGTTCGTCCAGCGAGCCTCCGGTCAGTGGCTGGAGTTCCGCGACGGCGGCGGCTGCTCGTCGACCGTGGGCCGCGCATCGATCACCGGCTTCGATAGTCAGAGCATCGCGCTGAACGACGAAAAATGCCGCCCCGGGACGATCATCCACGAGATCGGACACGCCGTCGGCATCTATCACGAGCAGTCTCGCGACGACCGCGACGAATGGGTCGTCGTGGACTTCGGCCAGGTTCGCGATGGCAAGCTCCATAACTTCTTCCAGTGGGGTGGCTTCGCGAGCGACGTGGGCGAATACGACTACGCGTCGATCATGCACTATCGCGCGGCCGCGTTCGCCCGCAACCCAGACCGATGCAACGCCACCGATGACAGCGGCTGCACGATCCGTCCGCTACGCCCCTTGCCCGCAGGACTCGGCGCGATCGGCCAGCGTGACGGGCTCTCCGAGGGCGACATCCTCTCCGCCTATTCTCTGTATCCCCCGTCCTTCTCCATCGTGGGGGCGACGGAGGGAGAAACTTCGGACGCATTCACCCTTCGCGTCGACTTCGAGACGCCAGCGTCCGCCTCGACGTGGCCACGGGTCACGTGGACCTCGTCTGCGGTCGAGGGCGTACTGGCAACCGGGGCCCAACTCGACCTCGATCCGTCGGTGGTGCCTACTGGCCCTCAGACGATCGTGGCGAGCTTCCTCGTTGCCGGCGTGACCGTCGAATCCCGAAGCATCTCGCTCGACGTTCAGAACGAGGCCCCCGCCGTCACGCTCGCAACCGCCGATGGCTCCCTCACGCAACCGCTTGGTCTGTTGTTCACCATCGATGCAACCGTCACCGACGACTTCGACGGAAGCTGCCCCATCGGCGTCTGTACGTATACCTGGAACCCCGAGCCCGACTTCGGAAGCACGACCGGATCGTCTGCGAACTTCATCGTCGACGAGACCGGACCGCAGACGATCACCGCGACCGTCACCGATGCATCCGGCGCCGTCGGGACCGGCTCGATCACTGTCGACATCATGAACGACGCGCCCACCACCACGATCGTGTCTCCAGCCTCCGACGTAGAGATTCCCGACGGCGTCACGCTCGACCTCGAGGGTTCGGCGCAAGACGTGAACCGCCCCGGCGGCGCTCTCGGCTGTGGCGACCTCAGCTGGAGCAGCAGCAACCCCGCCGATGGATTCTCCAGCATCGTCGGCTGCACACCCACCATCACCTTTTCCGGCACGGGCACCCGGACGCTCACCCTCATCGCGACCGACCCCAACGGACTGCAGAGTGAACCGGACACCGTCGACGTCACCGTCACAGCATGCGACGGCAACTGCCTGCCCACTGCATTTTTGGAACTGGGCACCGACCCCAGCACGACGTTCGGCGGCGCCCCGCTGTACTTCATCGAGTGGGTCATGAGCCTCGACCTGACCATCGCCGAGGCGGACGGGCCCGGCGATGGTCCAGTCGACTACACCCTCGGCATTCGGCAGGTCGGCAGCGCCACCGTCACTGCCGTCGATGCCGGCGCTCTGCCGATCGTCGACGCCTCGATCCCGGCCAACACGACCATCACGTGGACCCCCGAGGACGACATCGCCGCCTGGACGAATTGCAGCGGGATCCCACGCGACTACGAGTTCATCCTGCAGGCCGAAGATGCCAGCGGCGGGACGAGCGAGGCCTTCATCCTCCCCGTCTTGCTCGGCTGTAACTTCATCTGACTTCGGGATGGCATCACACCCGGATGCGGCCAATGCCGAGGCCGATGGGAACGCCCAGCACCAAGATCAGCATGAACTGCGTACGAGCCGAGCCGTACAGGTCGTCGAGCTCGCCTTGGATCTCGCTCGGGGCGCGAACGTCCCCTTTTTCCACCTTCAGCGGCAGCCGGTAGCTCTCGGAGATTTCGTCTTCGAGCGCCACGATCGCGTCTCGTTTGGACGAGCGCGTCACGGCGAAGGCGACGAGCAGACATAACAACGACGCTGCGGCCACGCCGGCCAGATAGTTGGTGATCTCGTCCCCCAAGAACAGACCACGGGGCTCCCGCACCGCTCCCTGGTTGCACATGGGCGCCCGCGGTGCGGCATAGGTCGGAGCGGACTGGGCTGCAGAGGCCATCGGCGCGGGCTGCATCGGTGCCGCGGTCATTGGGGCTGCGGGTGCTGGGGCAGGCCGGGGGCGCGTCGCGCCCAGGTCGAGCGAGAGCGGGGCGTCGGGATCGATGGGCGGCGCCTGCACGGCGTCCGGCTGCACCTCCCGGGCGACTGCAGCATCCGCAGCCGCCTCGGCAGCCTCGCGGGCTTCCTCTTCCTCTTCGACGGCCGCACTGTCGAGACCATCGAGCGTCATGACCGAAGGGCCACCATCCGAAGCGGCTTCGAGCTGCTCGACCATCGCCATCATGCCGCCCTCGGGGGCTGCGGCGGGCGCCTGCACGGGTGGGGCGTAGCTTGGGACGGGTCCGGCCGCTGGCATCGGCACGGGCGCGTGCCGCGGAGAGGCCGACGCAAGACCAGGCACGGGGCCGAAGTTGGTGTGCGTGCCGGGGTCGGGCTGACGCGACACGCCGAAGTCCGGTGGCGGCATGATGCCCGGCGTCGGCCGACCCCCCGGCTGCGTCATGTGATGCGCAACACCCACCCCGCCATCGGCGAAGTGCGCCACGGGCCCTTGGTAGCGCGACGGATCCCCGAGCGGTCCTGCCTCGTCGTCGGGTTCGATGGCGGGCATGTCCAACGACTCGGTCGACGGCTTGACCTGCACCACGGCACCCATTGAGCGCAGCTGCGTCGTGGCCGACTCGACCTGGTCGGGATCGATCGCGCGGTAGACGACGAAGCGACCGTGGTGCAAGGCGAGCTCCACGTCCGCCTGCGCGACACCCACAAGGTGAGCGAGATCTCGCGAGAGCGACATCACCGCCCCCACCGACATCGAAGGGTCGCGCACTACAACGACGTCGAAAGCCTCACCAGCGATCACGTGGCGCCACTTTACGCGAGCCCATGAGTTTTTTGGTGCGGGATCGGGGGGACCGTATGCTCCGAAAACGGATGTTCAAGCTGCGAAAAGGCGCGGGAACCGCGAGCCGGGCTGCGGCGACGCTCGCAATTGGCCTGGCGGCCTGGTGGATTCCCGGATCGGCGGACGCCAGCCCGGCAGTCGAAGGCACGCGGAACGTCTCGCTCGGCGGGGTCTCTCGCAGCTCGAGCTTCGGTAGCAATGCCGCCCTCGCAAACCCGGCGATGATGTCGTTCTCGCCGGTGTTCACGGTCGAGGCGATGTATCAGCTCAACATTCAGTCCCGCACGAACGGCCTCGGCTTCGTCGTGATGGACTCGCTGAACAACGGCCGGATCGGCATGGGTTTGGGCTACCTCTTCATGACCGGCTCGCCGGAGATCTCGTATCTGAGCACCGAGACTGGCGATGAAGCCACGCTCGAGCTGTCTCGATTCGGACACGAAGCGTTTGGTGCCCTCAGCATCGTCGCCGTACCCAACTGGGTCTCGCTGGGCCTCAAGCCAAAGTACCAATACAGCAGCCTTCGCTACCGCGATACCGAAGGCCTTGCCCGCAACGCGCACGAGAAGCTCAACGCGTTCGGCCTCGACACCGCGCTTTCGGTCAACTTCGCCGGCTTTGCAGCGCTCTCCGTGCTCGGCCTCAACGTCGTGGGCAACTACGACCCCGCGTTCACCGACGAACGTGACGTGTCGCTCGAGGGCCTGCCCGTCAGCGAAGGCTCGATCGAGTACGGAGCCCTTCCGGAGATCTCCGACTACCCGCTCACGCTCGTGCATGCGCTTTCGGTGTTCCCACTGCGAAGCCCGACGCTGAGCATCAACTTCGACGGCACCTACGACTTCACGTCGTTCCGCTTCGAAGACCATGTCCGCAAAACGTACGGCGGATCGGCCGAGTTCATCGCCGGCCCCGTTCCACTTCGCTTCGGCACCATCTGGGACGACCGTGGCAAGGGCACGGACGACGACCGGATCTACATTGCCGGCGGCATCGCGTACGCCAAGAACGCCCGTCCGGGCGGTATGGGTGTGGACCTCGGTTTCGGCTTTCAGCAGCAGGTGTCCGGCCCCCAGCGCGAGACGATCCTGGGCCTGAACCTCGGCTTGCGACTGCATCCGGATCTGTAGCGAGTCGCCTTCGCGTCGCCCTCTCCTTGGCGCTGCCGCTCGGCGGCTATCAGGCGATCGAGGCGCAGCTGGGGCTCGGTGCGGGGTCGGACGACGATGTCGACGAGACCGGGACGGCGAACGACGCACCGACCAAGGAAAGAACAGGGGCAAGATCGTTGCCCCGGCGAAGGGACGTTCAAGGTCGTCTCCACGCTCGGAGGCCGGAGCCGCAACACCACGATCGTGGTGAAGTGAATCGCGCGGCTCCTGTAGCCAAATGCGCGCGACTGTGAAAATCTGACGGAACTCGGGGGAACTTTTGGTCGCGTCGGGAGTCGATGAAGACGTGCAAGGCGCCGCGAAGCCCCAGCCTGCCGCCGGGGCGACAGACAGCGACGACGCGCCGGCGCCCGTCACGGAGCGCGCCGAGGCCGACGCGCGCGACCGTCAGCTCGTCCGTCGCCTCAAGGCCGGCGACCAGCGGGCATTCGAAGAGTTGGTCCGCCTGTACCAAGACCGCGTCTTTGCGCTGTCGTACCGCATGCTCGGCAACCGTCAGGAGGCAGAAGATCTCGCGCAAGAGGTGTTCATCACCGTGCATCGAGCGATCGGCTCGTACCGCGGTGACGGGCGCTTCTACACGTGGCTGTATCGAATCGCGTCGAACACGTGCAAGAACCGAATCAAGTATCTGCGCGGGCGCCACTTCCACAAGAGCGTGTCGGTGGACGACACCCCCGAGGCGCAGGCGCCTGCAGGCGAAGCCGGCCCGGGCGTCCCACTGCAGAGCCGGGTTCACGGGCCCGAAGCGATGACCGAAGGCAACCGGCTCGAGGCCGCCGTGCAGCGCGAGTTGGCGGCCCTCGAACCCGAACACCGCCTGCTGATCATTCTTCGTGACGTGCAGGGCATGTCTTACCAGGAGATCCTGCGCATCACCGGGCTTCAGGAGGGCACGCTCAAGTCGCGCCTCCACCGCGCTCGCGTCGCTCTCAAAGACCGCCTCAAGGAGCACCTTTCGTGAGGTCGCACCACGCACGCGTGCGTTGGCCTCGCTCCCCCGTTACGATCGAAGAGTTCCGATGACCCCGCCCAGTAAAACCGGCACCGACTTGGTCAGTGCCTACCTCGACGACGAGCTCGAGGGTCAGGACGCCGCCGCGTTCGAAGACCTGCTCGAGTCCTCGCCCGAGGTGCAAGAGGAGCTCGAAGACCTGCGCAAGGTCATCTCGCTCGTCGGTGGGCTGGGCAAAGTCGAGGCACCCGAGGACTTCTACGAGAAGCTCAACCGCCGCATCCGTAGGCGACAGATGCTGCAGCCACAGACCGGCTCCAAGCTCGCGATGCTCGCGGTCCCGTTCCAGGTCCTCAGCATTCTGGTCATCCTCACCGTCGCCGCGCTCTACATGATGTCGGAGCTCGACGCGGCACCCAAGAGCATCGAACGGGACGTCCTGATCCCCATCGGCAACGCTGACGTCCCCGCCGACGCTCCTCGTCCGGTTCAGCCCTAGATCGCACGGTGCCCTGTCCCCTCAGGGCACTTGGCGCGTGGCCGTTCCGTTTTCTACGAACGTCTCCCGTGGCCCTTGCCGGGTTGGTGGGACCGTGAAATCCCGCCCTGCCCGACGACCGTTGCCTGGCCCTGCAGCGCGCCCGGACCTCAGGCGGTCACCGGGCCCCAAGGAGCGATCTCCCGCCGAGCGTCACGGCGTCACGGCCTGCCTGTGGGGGGCGTGTCACTGATGGTCATGCCGCCCCGGTGAATGCCCGTACAGGGGGCGGTTTTCGGCCCGTCGCAGAGTGCGCGAGGTTCTCGGATCGGAGCCCGGTTGTGGTACAAACGCCGCCTCAATGGCGCGCGAAGTCACCCTCGTCGACGCCGGGCTCGGCAACATTGCGAGCGTGGAACGCGCTCTCATTCAGGTCGGAGCGGGTGTGCGCGTTGCGCGACACCCCGATGACGTCGCCAGAGCCCGTACCGTGGTCTTTCCTGGACAAGGCGCTTTCGGCGCCATCACCAGCGAAATCGTGGATGGGCAGATGGGCAACGCCCTGCGGATGGTGATCGAGCGAGGGGATCCCTTCCTCGGCATCTGCTTGGGCATGCAGCTGCTCTTCGACAGCAGCGATGAGAACGGAGGCCAGAAGGGCTTCGGCATTCTCAAGGGCCACTGTAAGCGGTTCCCCGACGGCATGGAGATGGCGGCGGAGGACGGGGCTCAGGAGGTCACACCGGAAGCGGCCGATGCCGCGGCCGACACGGCACACGCGCAGACGGTCGCACCGACCGAGTCCCCTGCCCCTGCCCAGGCTCCTGCGCCCGTGATGGCGGCGTCACCCGGCGCCATCACGCAACCGACGCTCCCGCTCATCGGTGGGCCCGCGCCGCAACATCCCGCGCCCGCGCCTGCTGCACCAGCCTCGGTCATGGCACCCGCGCCAACGCCTGCTGCTCCCCCGCCAGCACCCGAACCCGACAAGCTCGTGCGCCGGCTCAAGGTGCCGCACATGGGCTGGAACTCGGTCGAACCGACAGGCGACCACTACTACTTCGTGCACAGCTACTACGTCGAAACGCCCAGTACGGACGACGTCATGTGGATGACGACCTACGGCGGCATTCGCTTCCCTGCGGCGGTGCGTCGCGGCAACGTGCTCGGCTGCCAATTCCACCCCGAGAAGAGTCAGCGCGCGGGTCTGAAGTTCCTGCGTGCGTTCCTGCTCGGAGGGTGGGGATGATCGTCATTCCGGCCATCGACTTGATGGGCGGGAAGGCGGTTCGACTGGCTCAGGGCGAGCGGGATCGCGTCACCACCTATGCCGACGATCCCGTTGGGCTCGCCGATGGCTTCGCCAAGGCGGGCGCCGGCTCGATTCACGTCGTCGACCTCGACGGCGCGTTCGAAGGAAAGCCCAGCCAGCGTGACGTCATCGTCGAGATCTGCACCGCCGCCGCTGCGCATGGCGTCCGGGTGCAGACCGGAGGAGGCATCCGCAGTGCCGCCACGGTCGACGCGCTGATCGACGCCGGCATCGACCGCGTCGTGATCGGCACGCTCGCGATCAAAGAGCCCGACACCGTCGCCGCCCTCTGCGCCAAGTACACCGACCGCATCGTTGTTGCCGCAGACGCGCGCGACGGCATGGTGGCCGTCTCCGGCTGGACCGAGAAGAGCGAGGTCTCGGCCCTGGAGCTCACGCAGACCGCCGAGCGCTGGGGCGCCGCGGCCGTGCTTCACACCGACGTATCCCGCGACGGCATGCAGGGCGGTCCGGCCGTCGATGCCACCGCCGCGCTACAAACCAAGGTTTCCATCCCGGTCTACGCCAGCGGCGGCGTGGGCACGCTCGAGCACATCGACGCGTGCGTGCGTGCCGACATCGCTGGCGTGGTCCTGGGACGCGCCCTCTACGAGGGTGCCTTTACCGTCGAGGAGGCGCTGAGCCGATGTTGAAGCGACGCATCATTCCCTGTTTGGACATCAAGAACGGCCGCGTGGTCAAAGGCGTGCACTTCGGCGGCCTTCGAGACGCCGGCGATCCCGTCGAGGCCGCGCGCGCGTACGACAAACAGGGCGCAGACGAGATCTGCATGCTCGACATCACCGCCACGACCGAGGGGCGGCAGAGCTTTCTCGACGTGATTCGTCGCGTGACGCCGTCGCTGTTCGTCCCCGTCACGGTCGGTGGTGGCATCCGTCGCGCCAGCGACGTCGATCGTATGCTCAACGCGGGTGCCGACAAGGTTGCCGTGAACTCGGCCGCGGTCGCCAACCCGCTGCTGATCGAAGACCTCGCCAAACGCTACGGCTCGCAGTGCATCGTCGGTGCAGTCGACGTGCGTCGCTTACCGCCGATCCCTGCCGACGACGGCCCCGTGTACGAAGTGGTCGTGCACGGCGGAACCCGGGGCACCGGACTCGAAGCGATCCAGTGGTGCAAGACGCTCGCAGAGATGGGCGTCGGCGAGATCCTGCTGACCAGCATGGACCGCGACGGAAGCCGCGAAGGCTACGACCTCTGGATCACGCGGACCGTGTCGCGCACGGTCGACGTCCCCGTCATCGCCAGCGGTGGCGTCGGATCGCTCGAGCACCTGCGTGAAGGCCTGGCCACCGGCGAAGGTGAAGCCGATGCGGCACTCGCTGCCTCAATCTTCCACTTCGGCCTCTACAGCATCGGCCAAGCCAAGGGGTACCTGCACGAGCACAACATCCCGGTCCGCCCGTCGCGATAGCGATCGGGCCTCGGCGGAGCGAGACAGATCCGCCGCCCGAGATGACGTGGGTTTCGTGCGTTTGCGGCGTCGAGAAGGCAACGTTACGAAACTCGGCGCGGCACGAGACTTGCTCTGTGTCGGCGCATGTTTGCTCAGGCTTCCGCTTCTCGCGCCTGCATGCGCCGCGCCTTCGCGCTCGGCCTCGCCGCCTCGCCACCACCGCCGGTTCCGCCGGAGGCTTCCACCTCGACGGTGAGTCGCGCGCTGAGTTCGGAGCCGCCGAACTCGTCGGTCACGCGTCCATGCAGGTCGTGCGACCCGGCGGCGTGGGTGACGTCGAAGGTACACGTGGCCGTGTCCGCGCCGCAAGGCTCCGACGAGAACGACGCGGCCGACGCGGGAGGTGACGACGACAGCGGCTGCCGCGTTGGCGGCTCGGGCACCCCGCTCGCCCTGTCAATGCTGGCGTTGTTCGGTCTCGTCACCCGTCGTCGGCGCTAACGATGCTTGCTGCGCGCAGACTCTCGCTGACGCTGGTGCTCGCCATCGCTTCGAGCGCGTGCGACCCGGCGCCCGCGGAGTCTGCCCCGTCTCGCGTGGAGGTTCGACCGCGCCGGTTGACGCACGATGAGTTCGACAACACCGTGCGCGACCTGCTGGGGACGAACCGCCGCATCGCCGCGACGTTTCCCGAGCAGCCGCGCGGGTTAGGGTTCGACAATATCGAGAGCCTGCAGACGTCGTCGCCGGACGACGTCTTGCGTTACGAATCCGCGACCGAGACGCTCGCAACGGAAGCCATCGCAGGTCCGCTGGCGTGCCACGACACGGCCGAGGCCTGTCTCGAAGTGCTGCTCGTCGACGTCGTGCCGCGAGCCTGGCGTCGGCCGCTTCGCGCCGACGAGCGAGCGCGGCTGCAAGCGCTGCACGCCACGCTGCTCCCCGAAGGCCTCCGGGACGAGGAGGCTCGCGCAGGCGTTCTGCAGGCGGTGCTGCTGTCCCCCGCGTTCTTGCACCAGGTGGAAGTCGATCCCCAGTACGAGATGGCCTCTCGCCTGTCGTACTTCCTGTTGAGCAGCATGCCCGACGACGGATTGTTCGATGCTGTGGCAGAGGGCGTCCTGCACGACCCCGCAACGATCGAGTCGCAGGTGGAGCGTATGCTCGACGACCTGCGCGCCACCGCCCTGGTAGAGCGCTTCGCAGGGCAGTGGCTTCACTTCCGCACCCTCGACGTCTTCAAGGACCATGGTCGCTTCCCGAGCTTCGACGACGCCCTTCGCGACTCGATGCGGGCCGAACTCGACCGGTTCTTCGCCTCGTTCATCCACCACGATCGCGACCTCCGCGAGCTGCTCACCGCCGACACCACCACGGTCGACTACGCAGTCCTGCAGCTGTACGGCATCGCCTCCGTTCCGTTCGAAGGTACGCGGACCCTCGACCTGACCGGCCTGCCCCGACGAGGCCTGCTGACCATACCGGGCATGATGACGCTGCTCGCTCGTCCGTTCCGGACGGCACCGTTCAAGCGCGGCGCCTGGGTGCTCTCGCAGCTGTTGTGCGAACCTCCGCCGCCGCCTCCCGACGGGGTCGAAGGACTCGGCGAGACTGTCGACGGGGACACCGTGCGCGACCGCCTGGCGCAGCATCGTGAAGCTCGGCCTCGCGTTCGAATCGTACGACGCGCACGGACGATGGCGCCCCTCGGAGGACGGCTTTTCCATCGATCCCACCGGCGTGCTGCCCGACGGAACACGCTTTGCCGACGCCGTCGAACTCTCCGACTATCTCGCCAACTCCCAGGCCTTCCTCGAGTGCGCGGCGCGACAGTTGATGACCTATGCCCTCGGTCGAGAGTTCACCGATGCCGGAGCTGGAGGATGTCGTGGCGACTTGGCGTGAAACGGGCTACCGACCCCGGGCGCTGTTCGTGCTCGTGGCCCGTACCCGAACGTTCCGGGGGGTTCCATGAAGCTCTCCCGACGCCGGGTGCTGTGGACAGCAGGGGTCGGCCTCGGTCTGCCGTGGCTCGGTTCGCAACGATCCGTTCGCGGTGACGAGCGTCCCGTTCGACCGCGCTTCGTAGCGCTGTACGCCGCCAACGGCATGCACATGCCAGCCTGGACGCCCGCTGAGTTCGGGCGCGAGTTCGAACTGTCTCCCATCCTCACGCCGCTTGCCGACGGAGCAGCGTGCTCGATGCCGTCGCGGACCAAACCCGGGCACTGCACGCGGAACTCGCTCAGGAGGATGGGCACGCCCTCGAGATGTTCCTCGCCGATGTCCGCGACCTCGAGCTACGCGTCGAGGGCACCGCCCCCGTTTGCGACGCTCGGCGGCCCGACGAAACGCCCGTCGACCTCGAGGCACACGCAGACGTGATGCTCGACCTCATCGTCGCCGCGCTGCGCTGCGACCTTCGTGACGCAGCAACCCTGATGCTCGACAACTCCGCGAGCGACCGCGTGTACACGTCGCTCGGGCTCACGCATGGACACCACGAGCTCTCGCATGTGGCGCACGCCCTCGACCGCACCGACGACCTCGTGGCGATCGGCGCCTGGCAAGTCGAACGCCTCGCGAGCCTGCTGAGGCGACTGCGCGACACGCCGGCCGGCCACGGTTCGCTGCTCGACGAAGCGGTCGTCTTGTTCTCGAACGAGCTCAGCGATGGCAATCGCCACAGCCACGAAGATCTGCCTACGGTCGTCGCCGGGGGCGGTGCGCTCGGTCGTGTTCCCGGGCGGCATGTAGCCCTCGATGCGGACTGGGCGGACTTACTCCTGAGTCTGGGCCATCGGCTGAGCCTGCCTCTCCAGAGCTTCGGCGATCGTGGCAAGCGGCTGCTCGACGAGGTCTAAGCGCTATCCCGTCAGCCTGAGCTGAGCGCGGCGGCGATTTGCGTTTCGCAGATACCCGATCGGGGATGGATCTCATCACGACCACGTGGGCATCGTGGTCGTCGGCGAGATGGCGAGCCTGACCCCCGTCATCACCATCGGCCAGCTGGCAACCGGACGCGCGCTGCTTGGCCGCAATACGGGCAACCTATGGCACACGCTCGGCGGTGCGCTCGGGGTCGACATGGCCGGCCTTGGCGCCGAGGGGGTCCTCCAACCACGGTCGACCCTCTGTTCGCCCATGGCTGAACTGTCTCCCCAGCTCGACCTCGATTCGGGTACAACGCCAGCATGACGTTCGATCCCGAAGCCGTTTGGTCCAGCCTCAAAACCGACGAGCGCGGCCTCGTGGTTGCGGTGGTCCAGCATGCGCATTCGGGTGAAGTGCTCATGGTCGGCTACATGAACCGCGAAGCCTTGGGGGCGACCGTCGCGCGCGGCCACGTGACGTTCTTCAGCCGCTCGCGCCAGGAGCTTTGGGAGAAGGGCCAAACCTCGGGGAACACGCTCGACCTCGTCGAGCTACGTACTGACTGCGACCGCGACGCCCTACTCGTCCAAGCCCTCCCCCACGGCCCGACCTGCCACACCGGACGCACCAGCTGCTTCTACGCACCGCTGCAGCCGGCCGCACCCGACGACGACGGCCCGAAGGGCAACATGTTCGAGCGCGTGTTCGCGGTCGTCCTCGACCGCAAGGCCGGGCGCGGCACGACCAACAAAGACGGCAAAAGCTACGTCCGTTCGCTGCTCGACAAAGGCGTCGAGAAAATCGCCTCGAAGGTCACCGAAGAGGCCGGCGAGTTCAACGATGCCATGCGCGACGAGCCCGACGACAACGTCGTCTCCGAAGCCGCTGACATCATCTTCCACACCATGGTCGGGTTGGCTGCGCGAGACGTACACCTGCGCGACGTCGCTGCCGTCTTTGCAAAACGCTTTGGACTCAGCGGCATCGACGAAAAAGCCGCCCGAGGTTGACGGTTCGCGGGCCGATGCGCCACCTGCCCCACGCGCACAGGACCGGTTGACGCTTCAGTCCACGCTCGGACTACCATCGGTCCGTGGACGTAGCCCTGCGACTGATCGATGAGACCTCGTCCGGTGAGAGAACCGGAGAAACGGTGCTTCGGCTTGCCAGCGAGCGCATCAGCGTTCGTGAGCTGATCGAGCGACGCGTCCGACAAGAAGTCGAGGAGTTTCGGGCGCAGCAGGCTACGGAGGTTTTTCGCGGCCTCGTACAGCCAACGGGTACGGAGCAAACGCTCAACGGATTCAAAGTCCCCAGGAGCCGCACGATCGACCCGGACGAACAGGTCGACAAGGCCCTCGCTGCATTCCTCGGCAACGGGTTCCTGCTGCTGGTCGACGACCAACAGCTCGACGAGCTCGAGGCTGAGATCAGCGTAACGCCCAACCGCACCGTGAGCTTCGTGAAGCTCGTCCCGCTCGTTGGAGGCTGATTCGAAATGGGTAGTGCCTTCGATGGTTTCGAGCCCAACGCAGACGATCCCTTCATCGCGGAACACCGGCTTTTGAGCGCGTGCCTCGAGAGCTTTCGCGGCGACGGTGGAGTCGACTTCGAAGAGCTGCAACCGAACAAGTCCGCTGCAGGGAAGGATGTGATGAAGCAAAAGGGGCCCGCCGCCGTGCGGACCTGCGTCGCCTGCACTCGTCGCATTCGAGCCCAGTCCGATACGTGGATCTCGGATCACCTCCTGTACGCGGTTTTGAACGGACTCATCCGAAAGAAACTTCCTTTCGATGCCGAGTCTCTACGGGAGCTTCTCCGATGGGCCGCCAAAGACCCACGGAACCCCACCTCTTCACCTCCTCTGAACGGCCTCGTCAAAGCTTGCGAGAGCTACGCCGAGAATCACGACGCACAGGACCTCTGCCCACCCCTCGAGGCGTTCCACGCCTTCCTCGAGAAAAAGGGCGTGTCCAGCAAGACGGCGCGGAAACTCGCCGAACGGCTCCCACCCCTGATGGGTGCCGCACCCACGCTCCCCATCCTGCCTGGCGAGGCCTGGAGCGACCGAGCGCTCTCCGACATCGAGGGACTCCCCTCGCACGAACGAGTCGCGTGGACGACCTTCCTTTCACACTGCCTCGGGGCAACGAGTGGCAAGCCGACCAAGGGATGGCTGAAAGAGGCCAGTCAGCACGTCGACGCCATCGGACGTGACGCGGTCGCGCAAACACTACGTCGTTGGCTTCCTTTGCTCGACGCGCCGCGGACACAGCCGATCGAGACATGGTCCGAATGGGCTCCAAACCCCAATCTCATGATTCAGGACGGCCACGCGGACCTGCTGCGGGGACTCATCTGGTGCACACCACTCCTGGGCGTCGCCGACCTCGCGTCCTACCTCGCCGATGCGGCCGTTTCGGCCTACAGGAAAGTGCCGGGCATCGGGCCGCGCGCTGTGAAGCTCGGCAACGCCTGTGTGTACGCCTTGGGCGCCCTCGAATCGGACGAAGCATTGGCCGCCCTCGCGGTTCTCAAAGTGCGCGTCAAATTCGGCACGGCCCAGAAGGGCATCGAAAAGGCCCTGAACCTCGTCGCTGAACGGACCGGCATCGATCGGGCGGAGCTGGAAGAACTCGGCGTCCCCGCTTTCGGGCTCGACGAAGTCGGACTCGCCCGTGAATCCATCGGCGACTTCGTTGCAGAGCTGCGCGTAGTGGACCGGGGAAAGACCCAGCTGTCCTGGATCAAGCCCGACGGCAAGGTGCAGAAGTCCGTTCCAAAGGCCGTCAAGGATAACGACAAGGATGAGCTCAAAGCGCTGAAGCAGGCCGCAAAGAACATCGAACGCATGCTCATCGGCCAGCGAGAGCGGCTCGACGGGCTGTTCCTTCAGCAGAAGCAATGGACCTTTACCACCTTCGACCAGCGCTACCTCTCTCATCCGCTGGTTGGGACGATCGCGCGCCGCTTGATCTGGAACATCGCAGAACCCGGAAGTCCAGCGATCGCAGCGATGTGGGCCGACGGCGCTCTGCGAACGAGAGACACAGAAGTTCTCACCCCCACCTCCGAAGCCGTCGTCACGCCGTGGCACCCGATCGACACCTCCATCGACGAAGTCCTCGCGTGGCGTGAGCGGCTCGACTCATGCCAAGTCGCGCAACCGTTCAAACAGGCACATCGCGAGGTCTACCTGCTGACGGACGCGGAGCGGATGACTCGAACGTACTCGAATCGGTTCGCCGCGCACGCACTCAAACAGCACCAGTTCAACGCGCTGTGTTCCGCCCGAGGCTGGAAGAACACGCTACGCCTCATGGTCGACGATGAGTACGCTCCGCCGACAAAACATCTGCCCGACTGGGGACTTCGGGCCGAGTTTTGGGTCGAGGGGCTGGGCGACGACTACGAGGCCGACGTGAACGAAGCCGGGACCTACCTGTATCTGGGAACCGATCAGGTCCGCTTCTACCGAACCGACGCCGCCACCAACGTCGCGCACGCTGGCGGGGGCGGCTACGTGTCCGAAGGAACCGACCGCGCGGAGAACCACCCCGTCCCTCTCGAGGACGTTCCGCCGCTCGTACTCTCCGAGGTGCTGCGAGACGTCGACCTGTTCGTCGGGGTTGCAAGCGTCGGCAACGACCCCAACTGGTTCGACGGTGGTCCGGACGGTCGGTTCCGCGACTACTGGCACTCGTACGGTTTTGGCGAGCTTTCCGGCAGCGCACAGACGCGGAAAGAAGCCCTCGAGCGCCTCATCCCTCGCCTCAAGATCCGCGACGTCTGTTCGTTTCAGGACCGCTTTCTGGTCGTCCGCGGCAAGCTGCGCACGTACAAGATCCACCTGGGCTCCAGCAACATCCTGATGGAACCCAACGACCAGTATCTCTGCATCGTTCCAGCACAGTCGCGCACGAAGAAGGATGACGTGTTCCTCCCCTTCGAGGGAGACCAGCGCCTGTCTGTCGTCCTGTCGAAAGCCATGCTTCTCGCCGCGGACGACAAGATCAAGGATCCCACCATTCTCAGCCAGCTCCGGATTTGACCGGGCGGACCGTCCTCACGACGACAGTCACCCGAGTCTTACCGCCACAGGCTCACAGCCGAGGGGTCCCGCTCTCTTTCGACGGACGCTGTTCATGCCCTGCTTTTCGATGCAACCTTCGCGTCGTGTCCACTGGGCTCCGTCTCACTCTTTCGACCCTCGCCGTCCTTTCGTTGATCGGATGCAACCGCCCGATCGACGCGTCGAGCCTTCGTGAGCCGTCGTCCTGCGCGCAGGAAGGACGCAAAGCATGTGAAGCTGGTTGCGCGCGTGACGACCGAGACGCCTGCCTGACCGCATCCCTCGGCTATCCGAAAAACCGCGATGCGATGATGGAGCTCGAGCTGCGCTCCTGCGAGCTGGGGTCGCCGCAGGGCTGCTACTTCTACGCGAACAACTTCAAGCAGTCCGAAGACGACCGAGCAACCGCCCGGCAGTACGCAGATCGGGCATGCTCGCTCGGCTGGGGCCAGGCGTGTGCTTGGCTTGCCTCATCGTATCTCCGAGCGCCCGGTGAAGATCCGTTCGAGGTTGAGGACATCGGCGCTGCCCGGGACGCGTGGCAAGCCGGGTGCGCGGCGGAGCCACTCTTCTGCGCAGGCCTTGCCGATTTCGAGGCGCTGGGGCTCGGCGGAGAGCGGGACGAGGCCGGTGCGCGTACGCACTGGGAGGCGGCCTGCGACACCGGAAACGCGCCGGCGTGCGCCAACCTTCGCGACGAGGACCCGCGCGTCTGGCTTCAGGCTCCGAACACTGCCCTCATCCATACGGTCAAGTTCGAGAAGCTCAACCTCGAGCTGCAAGGGGCCATGCCCGGCCAGGAGTTCGAGCTCGTGGCCGGTGCCTGCTTCGAGAACGGCGGCGGCTATGAGCCTGTCGCGGCCGTCATCATCGAGTCCGGCGGCATCCCTGCGCTCGACGAAGCCATCGCCCTCAACCTCGGCGCATGGCGGGCCCGCCCGAAAGCGGTCGTTCCCGAGGGCCGCGCGGTGTGCATGTACATCACCCACACCATCCGCAACGGCGGCCGCATCACCGCCCTTCGACCCCTCTGACCCTGGGTCCTTTTGACCCCTCTGACCCTGGGTCCTTTGACCCATTTGACCCGACCCTGGGTCCTTTGGGCGTGAGCACCGCTGCCCCCTTGCACCCGGCCCCCATTTGACCCGACCCTGGGTCCTTTGGGCGTGAGCACCGCTGCCCCCTTGCACCGGCCCCGTTGGCCCGACCGGTGGCCAAGTGGCCATGGCTGTGGCCCACCCGTTGGCCACCCCTCGAACGGCGGA
>CAYSPB010000012.1:0-43332 GCA_964432695.1 uncultured Nannocystaceae bacterium | reverse complement strand
AGCTGGGTCGCCTTCGGCCACGACGGCGCAGACCGTCATCCCCCGGGCGCCCAAGCGCTGCGCGAGTGTTGACCACACCCCGCACACCCGCTCACAGCAGGGAAAGCTGTGTCGCTTCGCCGTGCACGACGACGTCGGCTCCGATCGACCGGAGCCAAGCGGCCCCCGGGGCCGTCCATCCGGGATCACCCGTGAGGAACACCGCCGGCTTGCCGCATCCTTTCCAGAAGGTCTCGAGCGCGCGACGGTCGACACGACCCGGGCAGGACACGTCGACGACCTCGATCTCCCGCCCGCTGGCGCGACGCTCGATCCACGCCCGCAGCTCGGCACGCACCGGCTCGGGAGCATCGACGAGCGCCACCGCGACGACCTCGTGCCGACGCAGCCCTGCGCCGTCGAGCGCGTCGTGGGGCCACAGAAGCACCGCTGCCTCGGGGTCGAGCGATTCGATGTGGGGGCTGAAGCGCGGGTGGGCAGCCACGCGAACGGTGGGCGAGCACGCCTGCGCGATCTGAACGGCATCGACCGCGGTCCCGCAAAGCACGACCACTTCACCACCCAGCTGCGTCAGCAGCTGGATTCCGCGGGCGGAGAACTTCTTGGGCTCCGGCTCGAGCGCCCACGTTGGGCTGGCGCGGAGAAGCAGCCAGTCACAGGTTGACGGCGTCGCACCCGGACCGACGGCCCACGTATAAAGGCAGGAGACGCCGCCCGAGCGCGGCTCGAGAAGCAACGAGGACCCGCCGAGCGGAAGTCCGGACGAGAGCGTCTGAAGCTTCAACCGCCCCACGCCGAACGCCCGTTCGTGGTCGACGAGCACGGCCCGCGCGAGCGACGTTCGCTGCGCCGGCGAGAGATTGGCCAGGGCCAGGCCGTACAAGAGATCGCGGTGCCCCATCCAGGCGCCCGGCGCGAGCCGGTCCTGCGCGCCGAGGTGCGACAGAAAGCAGGTCCGGCCGGACTGCGTATCGTCGATGCTCAAGCGCGCGCGCGCGAGCATGTGCTGCACCGCCTCGGCTTCCGCATTGAGGTCGCGACTCACTCGCTACGAGGATATCGCGGCCGCCTTCCGCTTTGCGCGCGCGGCCCGAAAAAACGACCGGAGCAGGTCCGCGCACCGGGTGTCCAGGACCCCGGTCGTGATCGCCAGCCGGTGATTCAGTCGGGGGTCGTCGCAGATTTGGTACAGCGACCGGACCGCGCCCCCCTTGGCATCGCTCGCGCCATAGACCAGCCGCGCGACGCGGGCGTTGACGAGCGTGCCCGCACACATCGGGCAAGGCTCGAGGGTCACGTACATGGTCGCCCCATCCACGCGCCAGCGATTCATCGTTCGGCAGGCGTCACGGAGCGCGACGATCTCGGCGTGTCCGGTCGGGTCGGCGTCCACCTCGCGGCGGTTGCCTCCCCGTCCAATGATGACACCGTCGAGCACGACGATGGCACCGACCGGGACGTCACCGTGCGCAGCCGCGGACTCGGCAATCCGAATCGCCTCCTCCATGTAGCGCTCGTCTTCGGGCAGCGGCTCCATGGGCGGCAGCCTGCCAGCGCGAGGACCCCGGACGCAACGAAGCCCTCGACGCTCGAGGCGCGAGGGCTTCGGGACACGGGCGTTCGTGCCTACTCGGCGGCGAACAGAACGTCCTCGAGGCAGCTTCGGTCGCCGCTTTGCACCGTCTTCGCGAACGCGATGGCGGTGGGCAGAATGTGCGCGACGTAAAAGTCGAGGTTGGCGACCTTGCCCTTGTGCAAGTTGGTGCCGTTGCCTTCGTCGATGATCTTCTTGGCGACGCGCGCCTGGTCGAGCGCTTCGAGTCCGAGCACCACGGTCCCGAAAGCCCGCAGGAACGGCACGGCATGGACGAACGCGCCGTCGATGTCACCGCCGCCGGCGACCTTGCCCAGATGCATCGCGCACGCGCCGAGCTGGCCGATGGCCTTGCCGAGCGAGTCGGTCTGCGCCGCGAAGCCTTCTTCGGACCCGGCCTTGAGTTCGGCCTGCGCCTCGCTCATCCAGCCCATGAACAGCGCGCCGTTTTGGATTCGCATCTTGCGACCCAGCAGGTCCATCGCCTGAATGCCGTTCGTGCCCTCGTAGATGGCCTGGATCTTCGCGTCGCGAACCAGCTGCTCGACAGGGTACTCCTGCGTGTAGCCGTAGCCGCCGTACACCTGAACCGCGAGCGAGGCCATGTCCATCGACAGGTCGGTGAGGTGCGCCTTGAGGACCGGGATGAGCAGGTCGGCACGCGCATCGAGCTTGTCGCGGACCTTCTCGTCCGCAGCCGTCCGAGCGAGGTCATCCATGAACGCCATGCGCATGCACGCGGCGCGTGAGGTCTCGGAGATGACCTTGAGCGTCATCAGCATGCGGCGCACGTCGGGGTGCTTTGCGATGTTGACGCGGCCGTCTTCGGAGTCGCGCTGACCGAGCTTGGTGCCCTGCACGCGCTCCCGCGCGTACTGAAGCGCGTATGCATAGGCGGCGGTCGAGGTCGCGGTGCCCTGCGCTGCAACGCCGATGCGCGCCTCGTTCATCATCTTGAACATCTGGGTGATGCCCTCGCGCTCCTTGCCGATGAGCCAGCCGCGGCAGGGGCCCTCGGAGCCGAACGCCACAGTGCAGGTCGCGGAGCCGTTGATGCCCATCTTATGCTCGAGGCCAACGACCTTGGCGCCGTTGCGGTCGCCGAGTTCGCCCGTCTCGAAGTTGAAGTTGAACTTCGGCACGAGGAACAGGCTGAGGCCCTTGGTGCCCTGCGGGGAGTCGGGCGTACGGGCGAGGACCAGGTGCACGATGTTGCTGACCAGGTCGCTGTCGCCACCGCTGATGAAGATTTTCTCGCCTTCGATCAGGTAGACGCCGTCTTCACCGTCGGCCGGGGTGGCCTTGGCCCGGTTGTCGCCGACCGAGCTGCCGGCGCCGGACTCGGTGAGGCACATGGTTCCGCCCCACTCGCCGGTGAAGAGCTTGGTCGCGACCAGCTCTTTGTAAGAGGCGTCGCCAAACTCATCGACCATGCGGGCCGCCGCCGCCGACAGGCCGGGGTACATCATGAACGCCATCGCGCCGGAGACGAAGAACTCGAGGGTGCCCATCTCGACCGACTTGGGCAGACCGACGCCGCCGAGCTCGGGCGAGGCGGACGGCGCGATCCAGCCGCCTTCGGCCAGGGTGTTCCAGGCGTGCTGGAAGCCCTCGGGCGTGGTGACGTTACCCTTGTCGTCGACCTTGCAGCCAACCCGGTCGCCCACCGCGTTGATGGGGCTGAGGACCTCCTCAGCGACCTTTTTCGCCTCAGCGAAGGTTTGCTTGTACGTGTCCTCGTCGATATCGGCGTACTTTTGGGTGTCTTTGAGACGGTCCGCGACCTTGAGCTGGTCGAAGAACACGAACTCCATGTCGTCGATATCTACTTTGAACGGCGTACTCATGGCTGTTGGGCAGTCTATAAGGTTTTCGATGCACGGCCACAAGCGGCGGTGAGCCCGACATGAACCACTGGAATGCAGACTTCGTCGTCAATCTGCTGGCCTTGGCCGTTCTGCTGGGACTGGCGGCGGGACTGCGAAATCGCATTGCCCCCCTGCGCCGGCTTGGCGTCCCAGATTCGATCGTCGCCGGCGCCGCCGGCCTGTTGTTGGGACCGTCCGTCTTGGACGTCGTTCCCTTCTCGATCCCCAACCTCGAGCTGCTCGTCTACCACGGTTTCGCGCTCGTCTTCATCGCCGTCGCGCTGCAGCGACCCGCACCGGGCGCGCGGCCTGGCGGCGCGCGATCGATCGCGGTCGCCATCCCCAGCATTTCCATTCTTCAGGTCACGCTGGCCCTGCTGATCGTGTTTGCATGGACGCTCGTCGAACCGCTGCATCCGGGTTTTTCCCTGCTGCCCATGCTCGGGTTCTCGCAGGGTCCTGGGCAGGCCCTGTCCCTTGGGGGCGCATGGGAGTCGCTCGGGCTCACCGATGGCGCACAGCTGGGTCTCAGTTTCGCAGCGCTCGGCTTTGCCGCATGCTGCGTTCTCGGCATTCCGGTCGTCGCACTCGCCCGGCGCCGCGGATGGGTTCACCACTACGACGACGCCCCGACGGAAGACGTCGAGACGGTCGCCGCCCAGGCGCGCAGCACGATGGAGCCGCTGACCGCGTCGGTCGTCGCAATCGCCATCGTGTACGCGGGCGTGTTCGGCATCATCTCGGCACTCGTCACCGTCTTGCCCGAGGGACTCGTCGCCACGGCCTGGGGCTTTCACTTCATCTTCGGCGCGCTGCTGGCCATGGGTCTGCGCCGCGCCGCCGTCGCGACGAAACGAGCGCACGTGTTTCACGACCGCCTGCTGAGTCGACTCGCGGTGCTCGCCGTCGACGTCACCACGGTCGCTGCGCTCTCAGCCGTGAAGCTCTCGGTGCTCGGCGCGTTCTGGCTGCCGATCCTCGTGCTCACCGTCGTGCTCACCGCGGCCACGCTCGTCGCGTGTCTGTGGATGGCACGTCGCGTGTTTCCCCAGGAACCGTTCGAGCACGCCCTGCTGATGTTCGGCATGGCCACGGGCACCCTGCCCACCGGGCTCGCCCTGCTTCGGATCCTCGACCCTCAGCTGCGCGGCACCGTGGCGCGCAACGCCACGCTCGGCGTGTCCGGTTCCATTCCGTTCATGGCTCCCCTGCTCGTCGGCGTCCTTCCGTTTGCGGTGAGCTTGTGGCCACAGAGCACCAGTACCGCGCTGGGGATCCCGCTGGGCATCATGGTCGTCTACGCGGCCGGACTCGCGGTCGCCTGGCGCACGGTGACGCCGGCACGCCGACGCGGCCGATGGTCCTCGCTGTGGCCCGGCGACGACGACGCCTGAGCCACGACGGACCATCCCAGCAGGGGCCGCTGCCACGGCCGCCTGCTACTCTTCGAGCGTGCGCTCGACGATCGCCGGGTGGGCAGCTGGCGGCGCGCTGGCCTGCGCCACCGCTTGCGGCCCGGACATCTCCGAGCCCTGGCAAATCCTCGAGGCCATTGACGTGGGCATGACGCTGTCGCTCGAAGCGCCGGGCGCTTTCAGCCAGCCACTGCCCGATCCCGGCATGCGCCCCTATCACCAGGTGCTTCCGCTCGATGAGCTTCGCGTAACGCCGTCGGTCGTCGATCTCGACGGACCCGTCGCCCCCGAAGACCTCGAGTTCCGCTACGTCGTCTGTCCCTCGACGGAGTGCGGCGAAGCCCTCAACCGGGCCGACGGTGACCTCCCCACGTGCGACGACTCGGGCGAGACCGAGGTCCCGTGCCTGCTCACTGCCGACCCCGCGGGCACAGGCACGTTCATCGTCCCCACCCTGGTGCAGGCCAGCGTTGGCGACCCCGGAGCGGCTTTTCCCACCAACGGCATCGCGGCGATCGGCAGCCTCGTCGGTGCGCCCGGTGCAGACGAGTGCGTCGGGCGCCTGCGGGACCGAACGCCCCTTGGCGGGTGCTTCGTCCTGTTCCGCAGCATCTCGTTCGGGCCGCAGCGCACCTTCTTGGAGCTGCTGGACGAGGCTGGCGCCGACATCGACCTCGACGAGGTCAGCGAAGCCGCCTTGGCCGCCCCGCGCAATCGCATCCCGCAGGTCGACGGCATCACCATTACCGTCGGCACCAGCAGTGGTGTCGCCGCACCGGGAAGCACGATCGAGGTGTCGACCGGCGACAGGGTCGCGATGCAGTGGGTACCGAGCGACGCGGACTTCGACGAATACACGGTCCTCACCGAAGACGGCACCGAGCTCCTGGTCAGTGACGTCCTCATCGGCGCCTGGTGGACGACCGACGATGCGAACTCGTTCGAGGTCGACGAATTCAGCGGGACGTCGGTCGACTGGGTCGTCGGCAACGAGCCGGGGACGAAGTTCGTGTATCTGGTTGTGCGCGACGGCTCCGGCGCAGAAAGCCTGGCATGGTTTCGGTTCGAGGTTTCGCAGGGCTAGTTGCGGCGGGACTGCTCGTCGGACTCACGCCGGCGTCCGCAGCGGCGCAGGACGAGGCTGCGTGCGAAGCCGAGGTCTGCGCCACGCTGGCGGTGCAGCTGAAGGCTCGGGGGGAACGACAACCGCTGGCGCAGGCCCGGGTCATCATGATCCCTGCGCCGCAGGGCGCTGCGCTGGGGCCCTTGCAGCCACCGCCGGACCTGCCCGTGGACCCCGCCTGGCAGCGCGTCGCGACCACTGACGACGACGGTACGCTCCGCGTCCCAGACATGCCTTCGGGGCGGGTACGCATCATCGTCGTGGCCCCGGGCTACGAGCGCTTCGAAGCCATCGTGCAGACCGGGCGTGCCGAGCCGACCAAGCTGTTCGTACCCACGAGCAAGGAGACCAGCTATCGCACCGTGGTCGAGTCCTCCAGCGCGCCACCACGCGCCGAGGCTCCGTCCCAGCTGCTCACCCGCGAGGAAATCCGTACCCTCCCGGGATCGCAAGGCGACCCCCTACGCGCCCTCCAGAACCTGCCGGGCGTCGGCCGTACGCCGGGCAACCTCGGGCTGCTGATCCTTCGCGGCGCCTCGCCGGACCAATCGCGCGTCTACATGGGCGGACACGCCCTGCCCCGGGCCTTTCACGTACTTTCAGTGGCCAGCGTGTTCCCAGCTGAGGTCCTCGACGAGCTGCGACTGGTTCCGGGCAACTTCGACGCGGCCTACGGCAACGCAACCGGTGGTGTCGTCCTGATCGAGCCGCGCGCGGGTCGGCGCGACGGCCTGCACGGGTTCTCGGAGATCGACATCGCCGCGGCGAGCACCATGCTCGAGGGGCCTTTGGGCAAGGGCTCCTTCGTCGTCGGTGCCCAGCGAGGCTACGCGGACCTGCTGCTCAACGCGGCCGACGCAGTCTCGGAGCGCGTCACCGGCGAGACGAGCTCCACGCTGCGGCCCACGTACTACGACTACCAGGGCATGCTCGACTTCCCGTGGAAGCGGGGCACGTGGAGCCTGCGCGCATTTGGGGCCGGGGACCGACTGCGCACGCCGGACACCGACCAGGGCGCGCTCGCACAGGGCGGATTCGACTATCGCACCAGCTTTCATCGCCTCGATGCAGCGGTTCGCGCAGCGCAAGACGGCTGGCGCTTTTGGTGGACGCCGTCGTTCCGCTTCGAGTCCGGTCGACTCTTCTTCGACACGGGCAACCAAGAGCAGATCCGGCGTGACTACGTGCTCTCGATGCGCGGTGAGATGTCCAAGCGATTCTCGCGTCGGTTCACGTGGCTGCTGGGCACCGACCTCGAAGTCGACCGCTTCTCGGCGACCAGCGAATCGTCGTTGGGGCTGCCCCCAGGCACGCCAGCAAGCGTCGAGCGCGTGAGCGGACTCGAGACCGCACTGGGCGTCTACACCACCGCGCCACTCGATCTGGGGCGCGTGCACCTCGTGCCCGGCGTGCGGGGCAACGCGTTCACCACCCGCTCGCAGGCCGCCTTTTCGTTCGACCCCCGCTTCAACGCAACCATCGACGTGGCCGATCGCTGGCGCCTGCTGGCGGCCGTCGGCAAGTACTCCCAAGCCCGCGAAGTCACCGAGACCGCGACCTTGAACCTGCTCGACCAAGGCGCATCGTTCGGCGATGCGTCGGTCTTCTATCCACCCGCGTTCACCCGGTTTCAGCCCTCGGTCGGCTTCGCACCGGGCAATCGCCAACTCACGGTGCGACAGGCCCTCCACGTCAGTCTTGGCGGCGAGGTCTCGCTCGACGACGACGTGGACATCGAGGTCACCGCATTCGCTCGGGAGCAGGACAACGCCACGCCCACGTTCTTCGACGGTCAGCGGATCAGCTTCGCCACCCGCGAGAACAACCTCGGTGCACAGGCTCTGATTCGCAAGCGGCTGACGAAGAAGCTGTATGGATGGATCGGCTACACGCTGATGTGGTCTCAGCTCCGCTTCGTGGAAACCCCGCCCGGTGACGACATCCCCAATCGCCCCAGCGACTTCGACCAGCGCCACAACTTCAACCTCGTCGCCAGCTACATCCTGCCCAAGAACTGGCGAATCGGCGGTCGCTTCCGCGTGGTGTCGGGGTTCCCCTTCACGCCGGTCATCGGATCGATCAACCTTCAGGACCAGCGGGGTGCGGTGCAGGGGCGTCGGAATACCGGCCGCTTGGGCACGTTCCACCAGCTCGACTTGCGCATCGACAAGCGGTGGATTCGAGACCGGGCCATCATCACCGGCTACGTCGACGTGCAGAACGTCTACAACCGGCAGAACCCCGAGGCCGTCCTCTACAGCGCCGACTTTCGCCGCCAAGAAGACGTGATCGGGATCCCGATCTTCCCCACGCTGGGGCTGCGCGTCGACTACTGAACGCGCGCGACGACGTATACTCGCGCCCACGATGGGCGGCGACGAGGTGTTCGCGGTGGACCACGGGACGGGGGCCGACCACGCAGCGGTCGGCCGGCTACTGACGCACGGGTTCGCGATGGAGCCCGAGACCGTTGCCCCGTATCTGTCACTCGTCGGCGCGGACAACCTCCGGGTCGTACGCGACGGCGCCGACGTCGTGGGCACCGCGGCACTTCTCCCGATGGGGCAGTACTTCGGGCAGCGCTCGGTCTCGATGACCGGTGTCGCGGGCGTTGCGGTCGCCCCTCACTATCAGCGACAGGGTGTTGCGACCGCGCTGATGCGCGACCTGGTCCGCGAGCTCGCCGAAGCGGGCGTTGGCCTGTCCACGCTCTACGGCTCGACGCTGTCGCTGTACCGTAAGGTCGGCTACGAATGCTCCGGCACCCGATTCTTCGCCGAGCTCGACGCCAAAACGATCGGCCTCGACGAACGAGAAGGCGTGCTCCTGCCGATGGACGCGGCGGCGGAGACCCGCATCCGCGCGCTGTATGGGTCCCATGCGCCCTCGTTCGCGGGGCACCTCGACCGACGGGAGTACATCTGGACTCGGCTGCTTCATGCGTGGGCCGGACATACTCCGCACTGCGTAATGGCCACCCGCGATGATGGGCACGTCGAAGGCTACGTTGCGTACTCGAAGCGCCGCCGCGCCGACTTCAGCCATGACATCGTCGTGCACGATCTCTTCGCGATCTCGGCGTGGGGGTATCGCCGACTGTGGACGTTCATCGCTGGACTGAGCACGAGCCTCGTGCGCCGCGTCGTGCTCTACACCGCCCCGCACGATCCTGCCCGACTCGTCCTGCCCGACGCCCAGTTCGACGTCACGCTCGGTGACGCGTGGATGATGCGCATCGCCAACCTCGAAGCCGCCATGAGCGAGCGGGGATATCCGCCTCGGCTCGCCGCAGACCTCGACCTCGACATCTACGACGACATCGTCGACGACAACAACGGCCAGTGGCGGCTCACCGTCCGCAGCGGTCGGGGCGTGATTCAACGCGGCGGGACGGGTGCGCTGAGGACCGACATGCGCGGGCTGGCGGCGCTCTACTCGGGGTTTTCGCAGCCCGCGGGGCTCGTGGCAACCGGTCAGCTGCACGGCACCCCCGCCGCGCTGGCCCTCGCAGGGTCGATCTTCTCCGGTCCGCAGCCGTGGATGCGGGAAATGTTCTGAACCGGGCTCGCGTGCGTCGGCGCCTTGTGTCGGGCGTCCGGCTCTGCGATCACAGCGGCGGCGGCGCGCGCTCGCCCGCCCCGAGGAGCCCATGACCACGAACACCGTGACCGCTCTGGCCGAGGCCGGACAATCGATCTGGCTGGACTACATCCGACGCAGCATGACCCGCAGCGGGGAGCTTGCGAACCGCATCGAGTCCGAGGGACTCCGCGGCGTGACCTCGAACCCCGCGATCTTCCGCAGCTCGATGGGCGGCGGCGAAGAGTACGGGGATGCGCTCGCGAGCTTGGCCGCGAACGCAGACCGCACCACCAAAGAGGTCTACGAGACCCTCGCGATCGAGGACATTCGCGAGGCCTGCGACGCGATGCGCTCCGTGTACGACGCGACCGAGCACGTCGACGGCTACGTCAGCCTCGAGGTCTCCCCTCGCCTCTCGCGAGATACCGAGGGCACGCTCGCTGAAGCGAAGCGGCTTTGGAACGCGGTCGAGCGACCGAACCTCATGATCAAGGTGCCCGGAACGGCCGAGGGCATCGTCGCCATCGAGCAACTCATCGCCGATGGCATCAACGTCAACGTCACGCTGATCTTTGCCCGCGATGCGTACGAAGACATCGCCCAAGCCTACGTCCGAGGACTGCAGCAGCGCCTCGAAGCGGGCAAGCCCATCGCCGACGTCGCCTCGGTGGCCAGCTTCTTCGTCAGCCGCATCGACAGCGAGGTCGACACGCGTCTCGAGGCCCTTGGAAGTGACGAGGCCCTCGCGCTGCGCGGCACGATCGCCATTGCAAACGCCAAGCTCGCGTACCGGAGCTACCAAGCGCTGTGCGAGAGCGATGCGTGGAAGGCACTGGCAGCCGCCGGCGCCCGCCCGCAGCGCTTGCTGTGGGCCAGCACCGGCACGAAGAATGCCGCCTACAGCGACGTGCTGTACGTCGAGCAGCTCGTCGGGCCCGACACCGTCAACACGGTGCCACCCAAGACGCTTGCAGCCTTCTTGGACCACGGCACGGTCGCCACCACGCTGACCATCGACGTCGACCAGGCGCAGGCACAGCTTGAAACGCTCGACCGCGTCGGCGTCTCGCTCACCGACGTCACCGACCTGCTCCTCGACAAGGGCCTCGTCGCGTTCGAGGACGCAATGGACGACCTGCTCGCCACGGTCGCCGTGCAGCAGCGCGCCGTGCGGGGCGCCCGACTCAACCGCATCTCCGGCAGCGTGGCACCGGCCCTCGAGTCCGCCGTGCACGCCGCGGCCAAGGCGTGGACCGAAGGCGGCAGCACGAAGCGCGTCTGGAGCCGCGACGCGGCGCTGTGGAGCAACGGACCCGAAGCGAATTGGCTGGGCTGGCTCGATATCGTCGAGCAGCAAAAGGCCGACGCTTCGCACCTCGCTGCGTTTGCCGCCGACGTCGAGGCCGGCGGATTCACCGACATCGTTCTTCTCGGCATGGGGGGCTCGAGCCTGTGCCCCGACGTGCTTGCCAAGACCTTCGGGAGCCGCAGCGACGGCGCCCGGCTGCGCATCGTCGACTCCACCGTGCCTGCCCAGGTCGCGCGCATTCACGACGCGGTCGACTTCGAAAAAACCATCTTCATCGTCGCTTCCAAGTCGGGCTCCACGCTCGAGCCCACGGTGCTGATGGAGTTCTTCCTCGACAAAGCCAAAACCGCGCTGGGCGATGCGGCAGCCAAGCACTTCGTCGCGATCACCGACCCAGGCTCCAAGCTCGAGGCATTCGCGGCAGAGCAGGGCTTCCGCACCACGCTGTACGGCTTGCCCGAAATCGGCGGCCGCTTCTCGGCATTCTCCAACTTCGGCATGGTCCCCGCGGCCGGCATGGGCATCGATACCGAGGCCTTCCTCGCCGAGGCTGCCCTCATGGTGGAGGCCTGTCGCGCCGACGACGGGCTGGTCAACCCTGGCGCTCACCTCGGCCTGCTCATGGGCGTGGCCGCCAAGCAAGGCCGAGACAAGCTCACCGTGCTCGCCTCGCCGGGCATCGGCACCTTCGGTGCCTGGCTCGAGCAGCTCGTCGCCGAATCGACGGGCAAGCACGGCCAGGCGATCATTCCCATCGACGGCGAGACCGCCCGCGTCCGCGGCAACGGTGACGACCGGATCTTCGTGTACCTCCGCTTGGGCTCTACGCCCGACCCCGCACAAGATCGCGTTGCGCAGAGCTGGCGCGACGCCGGCGAGACCGTGGTGCAGATCGACCTCGACGACGTCGACGCGCTCAGCCAAGAGCTGTTCCGCTGGCAGTTCGCGACCGCCGTCGCAGGCGCGGTCATGGGCCTCGATCCGTTCGACCAACCCGACGTCGAGGCGAGTAAGATCGAGAGCCGCAAGCTGACCACCGCGTACGAAGAAAGCGGCACCCTGCCCGAGCTTCCGGTACGCTGGGACGGAGCAGGCGTGCGCGTCCACGCGGACGACGCAAACGCCAAGGCACTCGGGGGCGACGACCTCTCGGGTTGGCTGCGCGCGCATCTGGGGCGCTTGGGCGCCGGCGATTACTTCGCGCTGCTCGCCTACGTCGACATGAACGACGCCAACGAAGCCGACCTGCAAGCCATGCGCAACGCCGTGCGCCGGGCGAAGTCTGTGCCCACGTGCTTGGGCTTCGGGCCTCGATTCCTGCACAGCACCGGCCAAGCCTACAAAGGAGGGCCCAACACTGGCGTGTTCGTGCAGGTCACCGCCGACGCGGCATCGCCCCTGCCGATTCCCGGCCGCAAGGTCGATTTCGGGGTCGTCGCGGCTGCCCAAGCCGCAGGCGACTTCCAGGTGCTGATCGACCGGGAGCGCCGCGCGCTTCGCATCCATCTGGGTGCCGACGTGCGAGCGGGCTTGTCCACGCTGCGCGCCGCCTTCGAAGCGGCCGTCGCGGGCTGACCGGGGCCTTCAGCGGCTCGCGTCCAACTCGGACGCGAGCCTGGCGACGGTGTGGACCGCCCGTTCGAGCTCGGCCCGCATCACGGGCTTGTGCAGCACGACCGGGCGGACTCGCGTCAGGAAGTCGCGCGCGTGCTCGCCACATACTCCGCCGGTCACGAATACGAAGCGGTCGCGATAGCTCGGCTCCCGGGCGGCCACCGCTTCGAAGAGCGTCGGGCCGTCCATCCCCGGCATCATCAGGTCGCAAACCACGACATCAAAAGCGCGGTCCTCCATCCACCGCTGAGCGGAGGCCCCGTCTTCGGCCTCGGTGACGTCGTGGCCACGGAGGATCCGACCGAATGCACCGCGAATGAGCGGCTCATCGTCGACCAGCAGAATGCGCAGTGGCGCGGGCCCGGGTACCGGTGCCGCGGTCTGCTCCACCTCGGGCCGCCGCACAGGCAGCGTCATCGTGAACGTCGCGCCACGGCCCACGTCCCCGCACGCCTCGATGGTACCGCCGTGACGGCGCACCGTTTCCACGCACAGCGCGAGCCCGAGGCCGGTCCCGCTGCCGCGGGGCTTGGTCGTGAAGAAGGGTTCGAAGATCTTGGTGCGGAGTGCGTCGGGAAGACCGCACCCGGTGTCCTTGACGCGAAGCACGAGTACGTCGTCGATGACGCGCGTCTGCACGCGAACCCGGTGATCGCCCACGAGTCCGTCCACCGCCTGCGCTGCGTTGACGAGCAGGTTGACGACCACCTGCGTCAGCCGCGTGCGTTCACCGAGGCTGACCGGGACCGGTTGGAGATCGAGGTCGAGCTCCGCCCGCTGCTTGAGCTCGTTGCCGGTCAGTGAAGCCGCCACTCGGACCACCTCGTTGAGGTCGACCGGGCCGGCATCGTCTTCCACGCGCGCAAACGCCTGCAGGTCCCGCACGATCGTTGCGATGCGCTCGACCCCTTCGCGACACTCGGCGACGAGTCGATGCGCCGTCTCGTCGAGCGTCGCGGACTTCGAGCGCAGCGACTCTTCGAGGGTCTCGAGGTTGAGCGCGACGAAGGCCGCGGGGTTGTTGATCTCGTGCGCAACGCCGGCAGCAAGCTCTCCGATCGACGCGAGGCGGTCTCGATGAACGAGCTTACGCAGCTCTTCGCGCCGACGCTCGGTTACGTCCCGCACGGTGCACAGCCAGGCCGGCCGCCCTTCCCACTGCACGACGGACGTCCGCCCCTCCCAAAGGCGCACCTGCGGGTCATGCTCGAGCGTGAAGGTCACGACCTCTCCCGGCCGAACCGACGACGCGACGCTCTGGGCGTCGATGTCGAGCAGAGCGTTCCCCGCCGGGTTCGCGAACACGCGCGTCCGCGCCTCGTCGAAGACGATCATGGCATCGGCGTTGGTCTCCACCAGAGAACGCAGCTCGTTACGGGCCTGGCGACGAGCCATGGCGAGCTGCACCGCGGTCCACAGCGTCTCCGAAGCGGCGCCCTTGACCACGAACTCGTCCGCCCCCGCGGTCACGGTTCGAACCGCCAGCGCCGGCTCGTCTTTGCCGGTCAGCACGACCAACGCCGGCGCCGATGCCAAGCCGCGCACCGTCTCCATGCCGGCGGAGTCCAGCAGACCCAGATCGGCGACGACCACGTCTACCGACGCGAGATACTTCTTCGCCTCGGCGAGCGAACGGACCTGATGCACCTCGGATGCACCGGAGGCCCGCAGCTGCGCAATCGCCAGCGCTGCGTCCGAGGCGACGTCCTCGATCAGCAGCACCCGAACGCGCATCCGCTCCCTCCGTGAATCTGCGCACCGGACGGCGTCCGGGCAGCGCTGCCATCCAACCTCGGCACGTTTCGACGATACCCCAACGGCACGGGGAGGCAGCGCGCAGGCGCAGCAGCCGGTGGCCGACTTCGGGACAGGATGCCGGACTCCCCGAGGGGCGCCGCTACACTCTCGGCAGTTCGACCGCATGACCCTCCCCCATGACATCGACGTGCGTTTGACGGCAGACCAGCGCGTCATGCTTCGCGGCTTCGAGCCCCTTGCCACGCCCATGTGGCTGACCGACGTCGATGCCGTCGCCGTGGTGTGGGCCAACGTTGAAGGCCGGCGATTGTGGAGAGTCTCGTGCAACGCAGACTTCGCGGCCCGCGACTTCAGCACGAACACGCCGACGGCCCGCGACCGCGTGCGCGCAGCCTGGCGCCGGTGCAAGGACGGCCACCGACGCCCTTCCCAGCGGAAGTTCTTTCCCGACGGTCAGCCGGTCCTCGTCGACATTGCAGGCACGGCGTGGACGCTGGGCGATGACTCCCCGGCCCTGCTCGTCGAAGCGCACGAAGTCGAGACAACGACCCACAAGTCGGAGCTGGAGCGACTCGTCGACGCCCTCCGGTACACCGCGCACGGCGTCGCGATGTTCGACGCCGACGGGACCGTGCTGGCTCACAACCCCGCATTCAGCACGCTGTTCGTCAGCGCGCGAACGCAGGAATCGATGGGCCTAGCTACGCTGCAGCGATCGAAGCTTCTCTCGGCTGCCTCATCGAACGAACGCGTCCATCTGGACGCGATGGTGAACGGCGACGACGGCGTTCGCAGGCACCTCGCGTTCGATGCCTATCCCGCCGTCGACCCCACGACTGGGTCCCGCGCCAGCGTGGTCGCGGTCGCGGATACGACCCAGTTCTGGGAAACGACCGCATTCCTCGACGCGCTGTTCGACAACTTGCCCAGCATGGCGTTCGTCAAGGCCGCCGGCGAGGACCGAATCGTGCGCGCCAACGCGGCTGCCGAGCGCTTCTTCGGCGTGGCACGGGGTGCGCTGGTCGGCCTGCGCGAAGGCATGCTCCTGCCCTCTCTCGAAGCCTCCACCCTCGAACGCGATGCGGTCACCCTCGCGGACGGACGCCCCGTTCGCGTGGCGCCGACTCGCTGTGCCTTTCCCGACCGAGCGCCGCGTGTCCTGGAGGGCTTCCGCGTTCCCGTCTTGCGGCAACACGACCCCCCCTCGTCGCTGCTCGTCCTATGGAACGACGCAACCGAGCGCGAGGCCCTCCGCGAGGACCTCGAGCGCACGAATGCCGAACTCGATGCTTTCGCATCCGCGGTTGCGCACGACCTTCGGGCACCGCTGAGCACCGTGAGCGGTTTCGCCGCCCTGCTACAGACCGAGGAATCCCCAGACGCCGTGGAGGTACGGTCATTCCTGGACGCCATCATCGACGCCTCGAACCGCGGCCGCACGCTGATCGACGACCTGCTTCGCCTGGCGCGAACCGGTGCCGCCCCCACCCCCCACGACGTCGACCTCGACGACGTACTCACCCTGGTGCGGCACGATCTCTCCGCCCTCATCACGGAGCGCTCGGCCACACTCGAGGTCGACACGGTGCTACCGACCGTGCACGGGGTCGGCACGTTGCTGCACACGCTTCTGCAGAACCTGGTCGGCAACGCGATCGTGCATGGGTCCGACCGGCCCACCGTGCGCGTCCGGGCTCGCTCACTTCACGATGCCTGGGTGCTGGAAGTTCACGACGACGGCCCGGGCATCCCCAAGGACCGGCGCGACGCCATTTTTCGTCCCTTTGTTCGCCTCGAGGGCTCGAAGGCGGGTTTGGGCATCGGTCTCGCGATCGCGATGAAGGCCGCCCGCCTGCATGGAGGGGACATCCACGTCGACGACGCGCCGGACGGGGGAACGATCGTTTCCGTGACGCTGCCGCGCCAAAACCCCCTTTGTGCGGCCCCGAACGGGTGAATCGTCCGTTCAGGCGGGGATGGTGACGGAACGACGGCGAAACGGTCGCATCTTCGCAGCCGTGCATTTCCGTGGGCCGTTTTGCGTCGCAGCTGGGGCTTTGGTGCTACACCTGGGGAAGCGCCGAAGCGGGCTCCTCGAGACGCCCGCGGCCCCCGCCCCCCCTGGAGGTGCGCGGCGAGGCCCGGCCGACGAGGATTCCCCATGAAAGTACTCGCAGGAGACGTTGGAGGCACGAACACCCGCTTGGCACTTTGCGAAGTGAACGACGGCAAGGTGTTGCGCCTGGTTCAAAACATCGCGCCGAGCGCATCGCATGATTCGCTCGCAGACATCGTCCGAGACTTCGCCACGAGCCACGGTGCCGACGATGTGCGCGCCGTGTGTTTCGGGTTGCCCGGTCCGGTGCGCGGCCGCCGAGTTCAGCTCACCAACCTGCCGTGGATCGTCGATGCCGATGAGCTCGAGCGCGCGCTCGGTCTACCTTCGGTAAGCATCATCAACGACCTCGAAGCCAACGCGCACGGCTTGAGCACCCTCGCCGACGCCGACTTCAAAACGCTTCGCGCCGGCTCCGCGGTCTCGGGCGCCAACGCTGGCCTCGTCTCTGCCGGGACCGGCCTTGGCGAAGCGGGCATGCACTACGTCAAGGGCCGAATGGTCCCGTTCGCGACTGAGGGCGGTCACACCGACTTTGCCCCCAGCAACGCCCTGGAGTTCGAACTGCACCAGTGGTTGCACGAGCAGCACGGCCACGTCAGCTGGGAGCGCGTGGTCTCCGGTCCCGGCGTCGCGTCGCTGTTCGAGTTCTTCCTCCAGCGTGCAGGTGCGGACGCACCGCAGTGGTGGACCGACGCTAAGCAGAGCAAAGAACCCGCAGCCGCCATCGCGGGTGCAGCAGAGCGTGGAGACGACGAGCACGCCGTCGCCGCGCTCGACTTGTTCATGAAGCTCTACGGCGCGGAGGCCGGGAACTTTGCGCTCAAGGTCCTCGCACTCGGCGGCATCTTCCTCGGTGGCGGCATTGCGCCGAAGCTCGCCAAGCGCATGGAGACCTCCGACTTCGTAGCGCGCTTCGACGACAAGGGTCGAATGCGGCACCTCGTGGAGCAGATGCCCATCCGCATCGTGCTCAACGACTCGGCGGCACTCCAAGGCGCCGCCCTGTACGCCGCCCAACACGCCGAGCCCTGAGCGACGTCGTCATTCGGCCTGGGGGGCCTTCGCCATTTGAGCCCGCAGCTCGGCGGCCCAGCCGTCGAGATTGTTCATCGTCGTTCGCAGCGACGCGCTGTCCCGCGTGGCTGCCTTCAGCGCGCCATCGAGCAGCTCCCGCGACCGCCGCAGACGACTGCGCGCGGTGTTCTCGTTGATGTCGAGCACCTCGCCAATCTCTCGGCTGTTGAGCGATTCCCAGTAGGCGAGCTCGAGCAGAATCTGCGTATCGAGCGGGAGGCGTCGCAGCGCTTCGAGCAGCAACCGTTTGTCCTGTGCCATCGTGAGCAGGGTGGTCGGTCCGCTCTCGATGTCGACCGCACAGGTTTCGTCGAGTTCGGCGGTGCTCCGAAGCCGACTGCGCACGTGATCGCGAAGCACGTTTCGGGCAACGCCGAACAGAAACGTCCGAAAGCTCGAAGCCCGACGAAAGCGGGCGAGGCTTTCGACGCACTTCATGAACGTCTGCTGCACGAGGTCTTCGACGTCGTCGCCAACCTTGCGCGAGAAGAACCGTTTCACGCTCTTGAAGTGGCGCCCGAAGAGGCGACTTCCGGCGGTCTTGTCCCCGGCCGCCCACGCTTCGAGCAGGCTCGCATCACTGGTGTCGTCGGACATTGACGCGGGATGAGTCTACCAGTGCAGAATTGCCCGGACGAATTCGAGCAGCGTTTAAACCGTTGCTAAACATTGATATCCGGTTATTCTAGGGTGTCCGAGGATGACAGGGTGGTAGGGACCGGACGCACCCGAACCTTCACGCGCGGATTTGCGTGGATGTTCGATGTGCCCCCGCCTCCAAACACAAGGATGTGAATGATGGCAAAAGTAACGGTATCTCCAAACGCTGATTGCTCGGGTGGCACGACGGACAACTCCGTCTCCTCTTTGACGCTCAGCTACGACGCGCGCAACGAAGTCTTCGTCACGCAGATCAACAACACGACCGTCAACGTCGTGTGTGTGAAGTATGGCAACGGAGAGCTGTCCCTCATCTTCCCAGCTGGCTGGACGCTGGACCCGCAGGGTTTCGGTAGCGTTCGTGGCAACACGGTGACGTACCCCGACGAGGTCGGTCAGGGCACGACGAAAGCCACCAACGGCGACGCAGAGATCGAGATCGAGCTCCACGGCGGCCAGAACTGACGTACACTCGCGGAAATGCGCAGAACGCTGCTCGATGAGACACCAGCGGAGCCCGCTGGGGCTGATCGAGCCACGCCAGAGCCGGCCCGCGAAGCGACGCAGGACCTCGGGCCGGCCTGGAATGGCGCCCTCGACAGCGATGCCCTCGCGCAGACCGATGGCGACGCCGACCTCGGCGAAGCAGCCATGCGGGCCCGCCTGGCGCAGAAGATGTTCGGGGCAGAGGCCGCCGAAGAACCCCCGTCGATTGGGCGTTTCTGCGTTGCGCGCTTGCTTGGCCGCGGCGGCATGGGGTCGGTGTACGAAGCACATGACCCCGAGCTCGAGCGTCGCGTCGCCCTGAAGCTGCTCCATCCCAACCTTTCCCTCGAGCACCAGATTCGGTTGCGCCGAGAGGCGCAGGCGCTTGCCCGCGTCACGCACGAGAACGTCGTGCGCGTATACGAGGTGGGCGAACATGAGGAGCGCATGTTCGTCGCCATGGAGCTGATCGAAGGTCAGCCGCTTCGAGAGTGGCAATCGGGCGGCGGCCGCGACTGGCGTGTCCTGATTTCGGCCTACACACAGGCAGGGCGCGGCCTCGCCGCAGCCCACGAGCGAGATCTCATTCACCGAGACTTCAAGCCAGCCAACGCGATCATGGGCGACGACGGCGTCGTCCGGGTGCTGGACTTCGGACTCGCGCGGATCGTCAACGCGCCGGAGACCGTCGAATCACCACGCACGCCTGCCCCCGTCACGCCGACGCTCCTCGAAACCCGCATCACCGTGACCGGAACTACGCTCGGGACGCCGGTCTATATGTCGCCCGAGCAAATGCTCGGACAGCCGCTCACCGCGGCCTCCGATCAATACAGTTTCTGCGTGTCCCTGTACGAAGCGCTGTATGGAGAGCTTCCCTATCAGGCCAAGACGAGCGCCGAGCTGGCGGACAAGATGCTGCAGGGCGAGCTCGAGCCGCCCACCTCGACCGCGGTTCCACGCCGCGTCTACACCGCGCTGGCTCGAGGGCTGTCCTCGCGTCCGGCAAGTCGTCACGCGTCCATGGAGGCGCTGTGTGAAGCGCTCGAAGCAGCGATACGTCCGCCTCGACGATGGCTGGGTGTCGCCGCGCTGGCGCTCGTGGTCGGCGGCGGCGCAACGGCTGTGGCCGCTGGCACCCCCGACCACGTCGCCTCCGCTCCTGGCCTGTGCGACGACGACGGACCGCGTATTGCGGAGCGAACCTCATCGCTGCCCGAGGCGGCACGTGCGTGGCTCGAGGCGTGGAACGAAGAGCACGAGCAGAGCTGTGCGCTCGATGACACACAACGTCGCGCGTGCCTGTTCGACCTGCTCGACGACGGTGAAGCGGTCGGCGTTGCGCATCTGAGCGACTGCTCCACACCGAACGCCCGCGCCACCCGGGATGCCCGCCTCACCGTGGCGCCGGTCCGCGAAGCGCTCTACGTCGACGACCTCGAAGGCGCGACGCGAGCACTCGACGCGCTCGAGGCCAAGTTCGGCGATACGGTTCCGCCACGACTTCGTGGAGAGTTCGCGCTGCTCCGAGGCCAGATCGCGTTCGTTTGGGAGCAGGCCGACGTCGCACAGGAGGCATTCGAGCGCGCCAGCACCCTGGCGATCAAGCATGACTTTCCGGCGTTGCTCGTCGACGGCTGGCTCGGGCAGGCCGACGTTCAGGCTCGCCTCCTTCAACATCCCGAGCTCGCCATCAAACACTTGGACGACGCGACGACCATGCTCGAGCGCGTCGCCACGCCGCTGGACCGCCGCGGCTGGCTGGAGATGCTCCGAGCGCACCTTGCCACGGACCCCGCCGTCACCGGCCCCGGCGTCGAGACCGATGCCCGGGTCCACCTCGAGCGCGCCGAGGCGATCGACCCCGTCGACCCTCGGCTGCACGAACGAATCGCGTCCTACCGCGTCGAGGAAGCGTCCTACCGGAATGAGTACGACTACGCCATCGAAACGGCGAAGGCCATCATCGAGCGGGCTCGTCGACGCACGAGACCGGACTCGCCTTCGGTTCTGCGCGCGCGCTCGCATCTGGCCAACATGTACGTCGGCGCGAACGAGTTCGACGCCGCGGAGTCCCTGCTTCGCGAACTCCTGCCGAAGTACGACGGCACGCCCCTGCAGAACTCCCGGATCCACATCGGCACGCTGCTCGATCTGGGCAACACGCTCACACGGCTGAAACGGCCCGAAGAGGCGCTCGAGGTGCTCGAGAAGACGCTTCGCGCCGTCGAAGCCGAGCGATACGGCGGCATGCAGCACATCCGCACCCTGGTCGCCAACGCCAGCGTGATGCGAGCCCTCGACGCCCACGCAGATGCGCTGAACGCCCTCGACACGGCACTTGCGCTGAGCGCGCGATACGGTCAAACACCGCCCGGTGGCGGGCTCCCGGTCGTCCACGTCGAGCTCGCGCTTCGCGTGAGAACGCCGGAACACGCGGCATCCATCGCGGCCCGCTACGGCGACCGACTGCTCGAGGACCCGGTGACGGTGAAGCTGCTCGAACTGCGCAAGACCGGCGACGCTCCCGCCTACGAGGCGCTGTGCAAGGCACTTGGGGCCAATCTCGAGGAGGTCCGGGCCCGCGTCACAGCAGCCAAGGAAAAGGCGCAGAAACCCTAGCCCGACCGGCGGCGAAGGGGATACAGGACCCCATGCTCGCCGTCGTCCTCGCATCGCTTGCTGCGCTGACCTTCGCGCCGCCCCAGAAGACCGCGACGCAGCGACACCACCGCAAGGGCGTCCACTGCATGGACGTCATCGAGCGAAACGACTGCGCCATCGAGCAGTTCGAACTCGTGCTCGAAGAGGACACACGCGACCGGGAGCTCGTCACGGACGCGATGCTTCGCCTCGTCCGCCTCTACCGCAAGGCCGATGACGCGGACGGCCTGGCACAGGTTCTCCGGCGCTGGTGGGACGTCGGCACGCAGCGGCAGTCCCGAGGACACGTCGCCTACGGCATGCGCTTCGTCCCCGCCGAACTCGACGTGTTGTTCGCCGTCGACGTCGACCGACTTCGCGACGCGCCGGTGCTGCTTGCCGCAGGCCCGCGCACGCCCGAGTACGTGTTCACATGCGACGAGCACGCTCGCGCCGACATCCGTATGACGCAGCGTTGGCGCCGCGCCGAGCGGGAGGCCGCGGCCAAGGGGATCACGCCGGTCGAGGCGTACTACGCCGAGATGGACGAACGTCGAGCCCGGCGCGAGCGGTATGCAAAGCAGCGCCAAGGCGAACCCCGCGAACGCACCGAGGACCGCGAAAGCGCCGAGCCGATTTTCAGCGCAATGCCGTGTCCCCTCGCCAAGGCCCTCGGCGACGATGGAATGACGGGATGGCGCCGCATCTCGGGCGCGGCAAGCCACCAAAACTTCGGTCGCTCGATGATGATCGTCGACCTGCCCAACGCCGACGCCAAGCTCGCGGCAGCACAGCAGCGGGGCACGCTCGAGCCTGCGGGCGATCGGCGCTGGACCCTCGTCGGCGAGACGTACGCCGACCAATCCGTCCACATCGTGCGCGTCGACCTCGACCAGGTCTTGGTTGCCCGCGCCGATATGATCGAACCGGTCGTCACTGCCGCCCGCAAGCGGAAGCGGCGGATCAACCGCGAGCTCGAAAAGCTGGCGCGCCAGGTTCCCCGCGACAGCGCGTTCTACTTCGTCATGACGCGTTCCGCCGTGGCGGGCATGGGCTTTGGTGGCATGCGCCAGGGCGCCGCCACGATGCTCCAGGCGCTGCTCCCCAAGCCCAAGGGGCTGCAGGTCGCAGTTGCCGCGGCCGATGTCGCCGGCGTCTTCACCCGGGTCCCTACCGACAATCCGGTCAAAGGCCGCATGCTGGTCAGCCTGGCCCGGACGATGGTCGAGGGGCAGGCCGCCGACGACCCCGAAGCTGCGGCTTGGCTGGAGAACCTCGACATTGCGGAGGCTGGCGACCGCAAGGCCCTGCTCGCCGCCTATCTCATCGACGCCGCGGCTCTCGAAGAGCTGATGTATTGAGCGTCGCCGTCCTCGCGGACCCCCCACAACACCCGCGGACCGCGCTATGCTTCGCGGCGCTCGTTCTCATGTCGTTGGACATCCAAACTCTCGCAGAACTCCTCCACGCTCGCGCCGATGCGAGCCCCAACGACGTCGCCATCCGGACCAAGGTCGGATCCAGCTGGGAGACGCGCAGCTGGAAGGAAGTCCGCGACCGAGCCGACATCATCGCGGCCGGCATCTTGTCGGCGGTCGAGCTCGAAGACAACGACGTCATCGGCCTGCTCGGCCAGACCAGCGAAGACTGGCTTGCCTGCGACTTCGCCGGCCTGAGCGTCGGCCTGCAGACGGTGCCCATCTACGCATCGCTTCAGCCCGAAGAGGTCGGCTATGCGCACACCGACACGCGCATCAAGCTGGTCATCGTCGATGACAGCGCCCAACTCGAGAAGATCCGCTCGATGCGCAGCGGCTTCACCTTCTTCGACAAGCAATACCCTGCCGACGAAGTCCTGCTGAAGCACATCGTCGTCATCGATCCCTCAGGCATCGACCCGGCAGACGACTGGGAGTCCCTCGCCGACCTCGAAGCGCGCGGGAAAGAAAAGCTCGCCGAACTCGGCGACGAAATGCTCCGCCGACGCAAGGAGGCGAAGCCGGACCAAACGGCAACGTACACGTACACCTCCGGCACGACCGGGCCGCCGAAGGCGGTCATCCAAACGCACCGCAACCACCTGGCCATGGCCGAGGCGGTCGCCGCGGCAGGCGTCCTGACCGATGGTATTCGCGAAGGCGGCCTGTTCCTGTTCTTGCCGCTGGCGCACTCGTTCGGTCGGCTGATCCAGTTCTCGGCTCCCTTCCGAAACCTGCACCTGGTCATCAGCTCGGTCCCGACGCTCGCCTCCGACCTCGGCGAGACCCGCCCCGGCTTCTTCCCCGGCGCCCCGCGGGTGTTCGAGAAGATGAAGGCCAAGATCGAAAACGCCGTCGCCGGCGCGCCGCCGATCCGCCAGAAGCTGTTCGGCTGGGCCGTGGCAACCGGCACCGAGACTGTCCCCTATCGTTGCAAGGGCGAGCCGCTACCGTTCTTCCTCGGCCTTCGCAACGGCATCGCCGACAAACTGGTGCTGTCGAAGCTCCGGGCACGGCTGGGCTTCGACCGCTCGTTTGCGCTGCTTTCGGGCTCCGCTCCGCTCGACCCGGACGTGCACACGTTCTTCTTGGCGATGGGCCTGAACCTGCTCGAAGCATACGGTCTCACCGAAACCTGCCCCGGCCTCACGGCCAACCAGCCCGGCAAGATCAAGATCGGCACGGTGGGCCCGGCCCTGCCAAACGTGGAGATCAAGATCGCCGACGACGGTGAGATTCTCGCGAAGGGCCCGAACATCACGCAGGGCTATCTCAACCGCCCCGATGCCACGGGCTCTGCTTTCGACGACGGGTGGTTCTGCACCGGTGACCTCGGCGCGATGGACAGCGACGGGTTCGTGAAGATCACCGGGCGCAAGAAAGAACTGATCAAGACCTCGGGTGGCAAGTACGTCGCGCCAGCAAAAATCGAGGGCCAGCTCAAGGGCCTGCCGATCGTGCAAGAGGCCGTCGTCGTGGGCGACCGCCGCAACTACTGCGTGTGCCTCATCGCCGTCGATCCCGAGGAGCTCGGCGAGTGGGCCCAGCAGCAAGGCATTCCGGCCGAGGCTGGCCACCCCGACGTCGAAAAGGCCATCGATGCCCACGTCGCCAAGGTCAACTCGGGACTCGCGAGCTTCGAGAGCATCAAGTACTGGCGACTCACGCCGGAGCCGCTCTCCGTCGACAACGGCCTGCTCACCGCCTCGCTCAAGGTGAAGCGGAACATCGTCGAGGAGCGCTACGCCGAGATCATCGACGGTATGTACAAAGGCGGGAGCAAGTAGCGCGTCGCCTGAGCCGCGACCGCGACCGCGACCTAAAGCGGTACCGCAGCGGCGGCGGCCGTGAGCGCTTCGAGCATCGACTCGGGCGTATCGCGGCCGTCGATCCATGCCAACCCGACGACCGCGACGAGCGCACCGTCTCGTACGACCGGGAGCGCAACCGCGGCCTGCGCGTCCACGGCTTTGGCCCCGGGCCGGACGTCACCCGTCTCGTCGGTCTGAAGGTTGCAGGTCGAGACAGGCTTCATCCGGGCATACGCCAGGCCCGCCATTCCCTTGCCCTTCGGCACCGTCGCGGTGATCTCTTGCACCTTTGGCGGGATGTTGACCGCTGCCCGGAGTTCGAGCAGTTCGGGGTTCTCCGCGTGGATCCCATGCACCGTGCCCGCCACGGCCTCCTGCGCCGCGAGGAAGTCGGAGAGCCAGGCCTGGGTCGTCGAAGCATCTGCGGACATCGAGGCGGACCATAGCAGCCTCACGGGAGCCCGCCGGCCGCTGCCTGCTATCCTCCCCGCCACCATGGTGACGGCGCCAGACGCGAGTGCCTTGCACGTTCAGCGGTTCACGGTGCCGTTCGAGTACCCCGTCGTGTTCACGCGCGACCTGTTCGCACCCGACAACGGTGCGCTCGCATGGGCCGTCGCCCGGCAGGAACCCGCCCGAGAGCATCGCTGCCTATTCGTCGTCGACGGCGGCGTCGCGGCGCACTGGCCCGACCTCGAAGCGCGCATCCAAGCCTACGCTCGCGCACATCGAGGCCTGACACTCGCCGGAGAGCTACGCGAGGTACCCGGCGGCGAGGCCAGCAAGGCCGACGGCACGACGGTCGAACGTGTCCTGCGGTGGATCGCCGACGAGCGCATCGACCGGCATGCCTATGTCGTGGCGCTCGGCGGCGGCGCCGTTCTCGACACCGTCGGGTACGCGGCCGCACTCGCCCACCGGGGCGTCCGACTCATTCGCGTGCCCACGACCGTTCTCGCGCAAAACGACGCGGGCGTCGGGGTGAAGAACGGGATCAACGGATTTGGCGGAAAGAACTTCCTCGGCACGTTCGTTCCGCCGCACGCAGTGCTCAACGACGCGAACTGGATTCGCACCCTCAGTCCCCGGGACCGCATCGCCGGCATCGCCGAGGCGGTCAAAGTCGGCCTCATTCGCGACGGTGCGTTCTTCGACTGGCTCGAAGCGAACGCGAACGGCCTGCACGAGGGTGCTGAGGCGGTTACAGCGACGATGATTCGGCGGTGCGCCGAGCTGCACCTTCAGCACATTGCGACCAGCGGTGACCCGTTCGAGCGGGGCAGCGCGCGGCCCTTGGACTACGGGCATTGGTCAGCGCACAAGCTCGAGCTGCTTTCGGGCCACGGGCTGCGTCACGGTGAGGCGGTCTCGATCGGCATGCTGCTCGATGCGCAATACGCCGCCCTTTGCGGAGATTTGAAGAGCGCCGACGTTCGGCGCCTCGCGAGCGTGCTGTCAACGCTCGGTCTTCCACGATGGCACGACGCGCTCGAACATCGAAGCGAGGGCGGCCGCGCAGTGCTCGACGGCCTCGAAGAGTTCCGCGAGCATCTCGGCGGGCAACTCACGGTGACGCTCCTTCGCCGCCTGGGCGATGCGGTCGAAGTGCACGAGATCGATCGGACGCGCATGGACGCAGCGATCGACGCGCTGCGGGACGACGCGGCATGAGACTCGCCAGCAACGCGCACCTCACCTACTGCTCCAACATCCACCCCGGCGAGCGATGGTCCGACGTTGCTGCCGCGCTTGCGGAGCACGTACCCGACGTTCGCCGCCACCTCGGGCACACCGGTCCCTTTGGGCTCGGTCTTCGGCTCTCGGCCGAAGCGGCGCAGGACCTGCTGCAGCCCGACGCCCGCGCGCGCTTCGTCGCGTGGATGCAGGCCAACGAGACCTATGTCTTCACGCTCAACGGGTTCCCGTATGGTCCGTTTCACGGCACGCCGGTGAAGCAGGCGGTCTATCGACCCGACTGGTCGACGCCGGAGCGCATCGCCTACACCCGCGACCTGGTCTCTGTGCTCGCGGAGCTGCTGCCGCAGGGGATGCGCGGCTCGATCAGCACGGTTCCCGGCGCGTTCCGACTCGACCCCGCCGCTTCGGACCCCGCCTGCGTCGTCGATGGGTTGCTCGAGGCTGCCCTCGACTGCTGGCAGCTCGCCGAAACACGCGGCCTCGACCTGTGCCTCGCCCTCGAACCCGAGCCGATGTGCATGCTCGAGACCACCGACGAGGCCATCGCGTTCTTCGAGCGCTTCGTGTTCGGGCGCGCAGCGATTGCCGCGTTCGCTGGCAAGGCGGGACTGTCCGCCGCAGCTGCAGAGTCTGCCCTGCGCCGGCACGTCGGCGTCTGTCTCGACACCTGCCACGCCGCCGTCGAATTCGAGGACCCCTGCGCAGCGTCGAGCCGACTCGAGGCCGCCGGGATCCGGCTGGGCAAGGTTCAGGTCACCGCAGGACTGCACGTCCCCCGCCCCGACGCTGCCCTGCTCGAGCGACTCGAAGCCTTCGCGGACAGGACCTACCTGCATCAGGTCGTTGTCCAGCACGATGGGGGTCTCACGCGCCTGCTCGACCTCCCCGAAGCGATCGCCTCCGCGCGGGCCGGGACGCTGCCCAGCGGAGACTGGCGCGTCCACGTGCACGTCCCGGTGTTCAGTGAGTTGACGCCACCGCTTCGTGCGACCAGCGACTTCATCCGTCGTGCTCTGCCCGCGCTGCAGTCGCAAACCGACCATTTCGAGGTCGAAACGTACACATGGGGGGTCCTTCCCCCAGCCCTGGCGTCGCTTCCCATCGCCGACGCCATCGCCCGCGAACTAAAGTGGGCACAATCGCAGCTGGATCTTTCATGAAACTTCAAACCGCGCTTCGCCTCGGCCGCGCCTCCAATCTTCCGACGGTGTGGACCAACGTGATGGCGGCCTCGGTCCTTGCTGGCCCGGTTCCGGACGCGTTTTCCATCGCGCTCACCTGCCTGGCCGGCTCGCTGCTCTACGAGGGCGGGATGTTCCTCAACGACGCGTTCGATGCCGAAATCGATGCACGAGAGCGCCCTGAACGCCCGATCCCCTCCGGAGAGATCTCCCGGGGGCGCGTGTACGCGTGGGGCTATGGCTTGCTCACGTCGGGAGTGTTGCTCGCCTTCACTCTGCGGTTCTCGGCAGGCCTGGCCGCACTCGCAACGAGCGGAGCCATCGTCCTCTACAACGCCCGACACAAGGACAATCCAGCCAGTCCGATTGTCATGGGCGCATGCCGAATGGGCGTCTATGCGATCGGCGGATTTGCAGCATCCGCCTCACCGAACGCAGCCCTCTGGGTCGGAGGAACACTCCTGCTGGGGTACGTCCTCGGGCTCACATACGCCGCAAAGTTCGAGAATCAGGGCGGAGTTGGGCGCTGGGTGCCGCTTCTTGGGCTTGCGGCTCCGGCCGTGTGGGTGCTCTTCACCTGGTCGGGCGCACCATTCTTACGTTCGTTCCTGGGCGGGTTTGCTCTGTGGGTGCAGAGAGGGATCTCTTCAATTCGCAGCGGAAAGCCGAAACGAATCCGCGTCGCGATTGGCCAACTCATCGCTGGAATGTGCCTTCTGGATGCGGTCTTCGTGGCCAACAGCGGCGCAACAGGCCTTGCGATCGCCTGTGTGGCGCTTTTCGGGGTTACCCTGGCATTCCAAGCACGCGTTTCAGGAACGTGAATACGCGCGTTGCGATTGTGCCACCGGTACGATAGACCACCGTATGCCTCAATCCCCGTTGGAAGAGTTCGTGGGAGCAATGACGCTCTCCGAGCTGGCTGATCGAAGCGGAAAGTCGGTCAGCGACATCATCGCCTGGGCACTTCCTGGCAAGGGGGGCGGCGCCAAGGCGCCTCGCCCCGCCGCCGTCAAGAAGGCCGCTCCGAAGGCAGCCGCAGGAGGCGGTAAATCCAAGGTGGTCAACACCCGCACGCCCGAAGGCCGTGCCGAATACGACACGGCGGTGCTCGAAGCCGTCGGTTCGTTCAAGTCGGCTGCCGGTTCTTCGCAGCTTCGAAAGAAGGTCGGTGGCACGCCGCTGCAAATGCGGACTGCACTCAACCGGCTCATCGAGTCCGGCAAGGTCACGTACGAGGGCAAAGCCCGCGCAACGCGTTACTCGCTCCGATGAGCCCCGCGTCTGCCGTTACGGCAGTCGCTTCACGAAGAGCCAGGTACGTTCGCGTGCCTGGCTCTCCACATTTCCGTAAGGCACGTCATCACTCCCCCGAGCGCTGCCGCCTCGGGCAAGTTGAACCGACGGACCATCTCGTCGGCAATGACCGAGGCCGAACGCGTCCCATCGACGAGCGACGCCACCGCAGCAAACATCGGATGCGGCGGCGTATAGCCATCCAGCCCCGCCCAGCGAGGAATGGGCAGCGCGGGGTCCTCGAGCCAAGCCGGACGCCCATCGTCTGCCTCGGACTGTGCTTCGACCACCTCGACGCGGCGTGCTGCGAACGACAACACCCCTTCGGTGCGTCCTTGCGAACCCGCAGGCGACTGCATGTACAGGAGTCGGTCCCAACGCTTGGCATCGATCTCGAAGCCCGCCTCCGCCATCAACGCGTACAGCTCGTCTTCTCGATAGCGCGCAGAGGGTTGCGTATGCGAGGGGTGGAACAGCAACGGACCATGGTTGATCCAAACGCCGCCGGGGCTAAGCATGCGATGAATCTCCGGCAGCAGCGTTCGCAGGTCCTTGGGCACTTGATCGATGAACCAAGGGGTAAACACAGCATCGAACGCGCCGTCGGGGACTGGAGGTGCGAGGCCGTCGGCGAAGAGAAAGTGAAATCCCTCGGCGCCGGCGTCCGGACAACGCAACGTTCGGTCGACGGCTGCCTGCGCGCTATCCCGCGGTGACCGCGGAAACTCGATCATCTCGACCTTCTGCCCTTGAATGACTCGGCGGGCGATGAAAAACGGCACGGGATTGATGTCCACCGCGATCGTCGTCGTGACCCCGAGCGCGCGGTGAAGATCGTAGGGCAGCCGGCACGCGCCTGCCCCGAGCACGAGCATCGTCGCCGGCCGCTCCTCTCCAGCCACCGCCATCACCGCCTCGAGCGCCGCGGCGGGCTCCTCGCTGGTGCCGTTCCAACCCCAGTCGCGGTGCACTTGATCGAAGTAGGCAGTCGCAACGCCCTCACCAGGTACGCGCCCCTCGAGACTCAGCTTCTCCTTCACGCTGGCGACGCCGGCGCCTTCGAAGAGCGCGTCGAGCTGTGCACCATGTTTAACCATCCGATCATACACCAGCTCCAGACGCGCACGAGTCCGTTCGTGTAGGTCCTGCCCGGCCAGCTGCGCGAGTACGGCGTCGGCCGTCGCGCGCGTGTCGACGACGAAGGCGGCCCGTTGTCGGCCCCAGTCCTCCAGCATCGAGGCGGGGTCATCGCAAAGCACCGGAATACCGTCGGCGGTGGCGCCCTGCCGTCGACACTCCGGGCACTTGGCGCCGGCCTCGTCGACCCCCAGCTTCAGCAAGCACGTGGGGCAATGTAGGAGCTTCGGGTGCGCAGCAGCGTTCGCATCGGGCACGCGCGCACCCCACCATGGGTAAGCAAGACGACGCAAGTTTTGCCTCGCAGAAAAAGAACAAAACGGTAGTAGAGTTGCGGTCCGTAGCGGTTCTCGAACTTTATGCGAAACCGCTGAAGGTTGCATGGCCATGCCGCCATGAACCCGGGTCGAGCCATCCCCCTGGCCCGACGGTTCCGATGGATCGAGGAGTTCTCTGTTGAAACGACACGCACGACCAGCTCTTCCGAGAGGCCGCACGATGGCTGCTCTCGGACTTCTCACCGGCGTCCTTGCACTCGCCGGTTGTGGTGATGATGCCTCCGCAAGCAGCGACGGCGACACCGAAACCGGAACGGGTGAAAGCGAGGACACCTCGGTTGACACCACGCAAGGCGCCGACGGAACCGACGGCGGCACCGATGGCACCGACAGCGCCTCGGACACGGAAGGGCCGATGGAAGGCTTCATTCCGGGCCCCGGCGGGATGCGGAAGCTGACCTCGCGCGAGTACACCGAGTCGATCGCACTGATGCTGGGCGATGCTGCCGCGGCTGCCGTCCTGCCCCCAGAGGACATCGGCCAAGAAGGGTTCGACGCGGTGGGAGCCTCGATCCTCCCGCCCCCCGCCACGGACATCGAGCTGTACGAGCGCTCCGCAACCACGGTTGCCGACGCAGTCCTCACGGACCTCGGCCCGCTGCAGTCGCTGGTCCCCTGTGTCGAAGCCGGCGCGAACCCGGCGTGTTACCGCGAGGTCGCGACGACCCTCGGTCGCTTCGCCTACCGCCGCACCCTCACTGACGACGAGGTCGAAACGATCGCCGGCATCGGCGCCGAAGGGCAGACCTGGGCGGAAGGCGACTTCCTCACCGGTCTGCGCTACGAGCTCATGGCGATCCTGCAGGCTCCGTCCTTCCTCTATATCCAAGAAGTCGGCGAGCCCGACCCCGAGGGGGACTACCGTCGACTCACCTCGAACGAGCTCGCAACGCGGATGTCGTTCTTCCTGACAGGCCACACGCCCACGCTCGAGCTCCTCGACGCGGCCGAAGGCGGTCAGCTCGAGACCCCGGAGCAAATCCGGGCGCTCGCCGAGGACATGGTCGCCAACCCCGAGGCCCGGGTGGCGCTCGACAGCTTCTTCTCCGAAGCCCTGCGCCTGCGAGACCTCGCCAACGCACCGAAGAACGCCGAGATCTTCCCGGAGTTCTCGCCTGAGCTCGGCGAAGCGATGGCCAACGAGACTCTGCTGCTGGTCTTCGAGATCATCTGGCAGAACGACGGCGACTACCGCGAGCTGTTCAACTCGGACCACACCTACGTCAACGACGAGCTCGCCTCGATCTACGGCATCGAGCCGCCAGGCACCGGGGAGCTGTTCCAGCAGGTTCCTTGGCCCGCCGACCAAAACCGAGCCGGCTACACCTCGCAAGCCAGCTTCCTGACCTGGCAGTCCGGCCCGCGGCGTAACTCGCCTACCAAGCGCGGCCTCTACGTTCAAGAGCGGATCCTCTGTGGAGAGATCCCGCCGCCGGATCCGAACGCCGAGCTCGACCTGCCCGACAGCGACGACCTGACGCTCAAGGAGCTGCTCGAGTTGCACCTCGACCAGGACGGCTGCCGCAGCTGTCACGCGCTGACCGACCCCATTGGCTTCGCGTTCGAAAACTACAACGCGATCGGCGGCTTCCGCACCGAGGACAACGGCAAGCCGGTCGAGACCGACGGCGAAGTTGCCGGCGTCGGCGCCTGGAACAACGCCAAGGAGCTCGGAGACGTTCTTGCCAACGACCCGCGCATCGGGGGCTGTCTCATCGAAAACCTCATGCGCGGCCGTATCGGCCGCTCGCCCACCGACGACGAAGAGCCCGCGATCGAAGACCTCGGCCTGACGTTCGAGGATGCCAACTACAGCGTGCAGACGCTGCTGGTCGAAATGACCGCCCACCCCCTCTTCCGTCTCGTCGACGAACCCAAGTAGGACCCAAGGAGATTCAAGAATGCGCAACTTCAAGCTCAGCCGTCGTCGCATGCTCCGAGGGATGGTCGGAGGCAGCTCGGTCGTAGTCGGCCTGCCCATCCTCGAGGCGATGATGAACGCCAACGGCGACGCACTCGCCAACGGCGACGAACTTCCGCTCCGCTTCATGACCTGGTACTGGGCCGATGGCATCGACATCGGCGGGTGGGAACCCGATCAGGTCGGTTCCAAGTGGCAGCTGTCTCCGCGACTGCAGCCGCTGGCCAACGTGAAAGACTACGTGTCGGTCATCTCCGGCATGCAAAACCGCTCGACCCAGCTCGTGACGCACCACGAGGGAATGAGCGGCTTCAACGGGTACAACTTCGCCCCCGCGGGCGGCGGTGGGTTCAACACCAACGCCGGTGGCCCCACCATCGACCAGCGCATCGCCGATACGCTGGAGGGCTGCACGCCGGTCCGTGCCGTGCACGTTCGCGTGTCCAAGCGGCCTTCGACCGACGGTGACGGCGGAACCACGTACATCGCCATGTCGCACCGCGAGACCGGCGGTGGACTCGTCGCGCAGACGCCGGAAACCAACCCGCAGGAGGTCTGGCAGCAGCTCTTCGGCGAGTTCGTGCCAAAGCCGGACGACAGCGACCTTCGCACGAGCATCCTCGACTACGTCCGCGAGGACGCAGGGGCCCTTCGCAAAGACCTCGGCACGATCGACCAGCAGCGGGTCGACGCGCACCTCGAGGGCATCTTCGAGCTCGAGCAGAAGATCCTCGCAACGCCACCGTCGTGCGAGCTGCCCGACGTGCCCACGGAGACCAACACCGACACCGGGGGCGTCGAGCCCATCTCCAGCGCCAACGAGGCGATGGCCCGGCTGATCGCCTACGCGTTCGTCTGCGACATCACCCGCGTTGCGTCCTTCCAGCTCAAGCGCTTCGTGTCCTCGACCGTCTTCGATGAGATCGATGCCGGCGAGATTCACCACAACGCCAGCCACCAGGGTGCAGGCAACGCCGTCTACCAAGCCGGCGTCACCTATCAGATGCAGAAGTTCGCCGACCTGCTCGAGATCTTCGCGGAGACCCAGGACCTCAACGGCGAGACGCTGCTCGACACCAGCATCATCTACGCGACCAGCGACTGCTCCACGGGTGCGTCGCACTCGGTCGCACGCCAGCCCATCCTGGTCGCGGGACGTGGCCGTGGGTACCTCACCCACCCCGGCATCCACTATCAGACGCAGCCCTGGAACGGGAACAACGGCCAGCCCAACGGCGCCGAGAACATGTCCGACGTGCTGCTCTCGTGCCTCAAGGCGTTCGACCCCGACGCAGCGTCCGTCGGTGGTGGCCCGCTCGAGTCCACGACCGAGCTCAGCGACATCATCGCCTGAGCCAACGCCAACGCCGAGGTCCAGGCCTCGGCTCTGACCGGCCCTGCGTCACGCGGGGCCGGTTTTATTTTGGCCCTGCGAGAACATGCCTTCTGAGGACACGTCGACAGGACCATTGGAGCCGAGGTCACACGGCGCTCATTCCATGCAAAACAATTTGAAGTTCGCATAGCCGAGTCGACATGCATCGAGTGAACGCTCCTTCCGCACGTCCCCAGTGCGGAGGTCGAGGACACAATGATGAATCGACGCACGCCACCTCCACTGGTGGCAGGAGTCCGTATGGGCCTCCTGTCCACTCTGATCGCTCTTGCCGGATGCAACGACGATGCCGCCACCGTCGGGTCTGGCACATCCGGCATGAGTGACGCGCCTGAGACCGATGGTGCGGATTCATCCGGCGTAGCGGATGACTCCACGGGAGAGCAGCCCGAGTCCTTCATTCCAGGACCTGGTGGCATGCGAAAGCTGACGAGCCGCGAGTACACCGAGTCCATCGCACTGATGCTTGGCGAGGAGGCGGCAGACGCTGCCGCAGCACCGCTCGACGTCGGCCAACAGGGATTCGACGCCGTGGGTGCGGCGCTCCTTCCCCTGCCGACCGATTCGATCGAACTCTACGAGCGCTCGGCGACCGCGGTTGCCAACGCCGTGATCGGCGACCTCGGCCCCTTGCAAACGCTCGTCCCCTGCGTCGACGAGGACGCGGAGACCTCGTGCTATGGCGAGGTCGCCACCACGCTGGGACGCTTTGCGTTCCGACGGTCGCTGGACCCCGTGGAAGTTGACGCGCTCGCAGCACTCGGCGCCGAGGCTCGCGACTGGGATGAGGACGGTGCGTTCGTCACGGGGCTGAGGTACCAGCTGACGGCACTGCTGCAGGCACCCTCGTTCCTCTACATCCAGGAGGTTGGGGAACCCGACCCCGAGGGCGACTTTCGGCGGCTGACGTCCACGGAGCTCGCGACGCGGATGTCGTTCTTCCTCACCGGCCATACGCCATCGCTGGAACTCCTCGACGCCGCAGAAGCGGGCGAACTCGAGACCCCCGAGCAGATCCACGCGACCGCGGCCGCGCTGGTCGCGAGCCCTGAGGCCAGACCCGCACTGAACAACTTCTTCTCGGAGGCGCTCCGCCTTCGAAACCTCGCAAGCGCCCCGAAGAACGCCGACATTTTTCCGGAGTTTTCTCCCGAGCTGGGCGATTCGATGGAGCAGGAGACCCTGCTGCTGCTCACCGAGATCATCTGGAACGAGGACGCCGACTTCCGTTCCTTCTTCAACGCTGACCACACGTACGTGAACGACGAGCTTGCGGCGCTCTACGGCATGGACCCGCCCGGGCAAGGAGACCTGTTCACAGCCACCCAGTGGCCGCCAGGGCAGAACCGGGCCGGGTACACCTCGCAGGCGAGCTTCTTGACCTGGCAGTCAGGGCCGCGGCGCAACTCACCGACGAAGCGCGGCCTCTACATCCAAGAGCGCATCCTCTGCAACGAGCTCGAGCCACCCGACCCCAACGCCGAGCTCGACCTGCCCGACAGCGAAGACCTCACGCTCAAAGAACTGCTCGAGCTGCACCTCGACAAGGACAGCTGCAGAGGCTGCCACGGACAAACCGATCCGCTCGGCTTTGCGTTCGAGAGCTACACCGCGATCGGAGCCTACCGAACGACCGACAACGGCAAGCCCGTGGAAACCGACGGCGCAGTGGCGGGCATCGGCGCGTGGGCGAACGCCAAGGAGCTCGGAGACATCCTGGCCAGCCACCCTCGCACCGCGACCTGCCTGATCGAGAACCTCATGCGAGGTCGTATCGGTCGCGCACCGCTCGAAGACGAGGAGCCCGCGATCGCGGACCTCGAGCACGCGTTCGAAGCATCCGGCTACAGCGTGCAGACGCTGCTGGTCGAAATGGCCGCCCACCCCCTCTTCCGTCTCGTCGACGAACCCAAATAGCCCTCGGAGATCAAACCATGAGAAACACCAAACTCAGTCGTCGTCGAATGCTGCGCAGCATGGCCACAGGCAGCGCCGTGGCCATTGGACTGCCGCTTCTCGAGGCCATGATGAACACCCACGGCGATGCGCTCGCCGGTGGCGGCGCGCTGCCGCTGCGGTTCATGACGTGGTGCTGGGCGAACGGCATCGTCATCGACCGCTGGGAACCGCAGCAGGTCGGCGAGCGCTGGCAGCTTTCCGAAGAGCTTCAGCCTCTCGAATCGGTCAAAGACTACGTGTCGGTGGTCTCGGGCATGCAGAACCGGACGCCTGAGGACCTCCTCCTCACGCACCACGAGGGGATGGCCGGGTTGAGCGGGCACGCGCTCATTCCTGGAAACGGTGCGCTCGATAGCAACGCGAGCGGTCCGACGATCGACCAGCGCATCGCAGACACCATGCAGGGAGAAACGCCCGTGCGCTCGGTCCACGTCCGCGTCTCGAAGCGCAACTCCGTGGACGGCGACGGCGGCACGACGTACGTCGCGATGTCGCACCGCGAATCGGGCGGCGGCCTGGTCCCTCAGATCGCGCAGACGAACCCGCAAGAGGTCTGGCAGCAGCTCTTCGGCGAGTTCACGCCCGGCGGGGTCGACGACCGCGAGCTTCGGACGAGCGTACTCGACTTCGTGCGCGAAGATGCCGGCCGACTCCGCGGCGAACTCGGCAGCACGGACAAGCAGCGGGTCGACGCACACCTCGAGGGCATCTTCGAGCTCGAGCAGAAAATCCTCGCGACTGCGCCATCGTGCTCGCTGCCCGAACTGCCCGACGAAACCAACGTCGACACCGGAGGCGTCGAGCCGATCTCGAACGTCAACGACATCATGGCGCGCTTGATCGCGTACGCGTTCGTCTGCGACATCACCCGAGTCGCGTCGTTCCAGCTCATGCGGTTCGCCACGTCGACCGTCTTCGACGAGATCGAAAGCACGGACACGCACCACTCTTGGTCCCACCAGGGACCCGGCAACGAGGCGTACCACCAGGGCATCACCTTCCAGATGCAGAAGTTTGCCGACCTTCTGTCGGTCTTCGGGGAAACGAAGGACCTCACCGGCGAGTCGCTGCTGGACTCGAGCATCATCTACGCCACGAGCGACTGCTCGACGGGTGCATCCCACGCCGTATCGCGACAGCCAATCCTGCTCGCCGGGCGAGGCCGCGGCTACCTACGCCATCCTGGCATCCACTATCAGACGCAGCCGTTCGATGGAGACCACATCAGGCCCAACGGGGCGGAGAACATGTCCGACGTGCTCCTCTCATGCCTGAAGGCGTTCGACCCCGACGCCACGTCCGTCGGCGCCGGTCCGCTCGAGTCCACGACGGAACTGCGCGACGTGATCGCCTGAGCCTCAGGCCCCAAAGAGGTGGTCGAGCAACAAGCCCTGCACGTCGGTGGCTTCGACCACCTCATCGTGAAGCAGTCCTGCCTCGCTCGTGAGGAAGACAGGGCCGGCGTCGAGGTCGTCGGTTGGGCGCCCATGCGAGCCCTTCACCAGCGACGCGTCCAGCGGAATGACATCGAGCATGGCCCGCTGGTTGAGAACCTTGGAGCGGAAGAGGGTCGCGCCGATGTAGACCATCGGCAGCGGTAGTGCCGGGTCGATGAAGAGTTCGACGGGGTCGTAGCCGGGCTTGCGATGAATGTCGACGCAGCGGGCGTAGTCGGGTGCTCGCGCGTCGTCCAGCCAGTAGTAGTACGTGAACCAGCGGTCGGGCGCAGCGATCGCCACGAGTTCCCCCGACCGCTCGTGATCGAGTCCGCCTGCACGCTTGCCTTCGTCGTCGAGCACCGACTCGACGCCATCGAGCCCTTCGAGCAGTGCTTTGACTTCGGCGACCCGCTCCGGGTTCTTCACGTACACGTGCGCGACCTGGTGGTCTGCCATCGCGAACGCATCCGAGGCTCCGGCATCGAAGTGCTCCTCGCCGCATTCCTCTCGGAACGCGATGAGGCCCGCACGTCGAAGCGCGCGGTTGATGTGCACCGGTCCGGAGACCTGCGTGATGCCGTACTCGCTGAGTACGACCACGCGGACGCCGTCGCGTTCGGCCTGGTCGATGAGACCACCACAGACGGCGTCGATCGCACGTACGTCCTCGACGATTTTCGGGTCGTTGGGCCCGAGCCGCTGGAGGTTGTAATCGAGGTGCGGAAGGTAGACGAGATTGAGCGTCGGCTCGCGCGTGCGCTGGACGTGCATTGCACAATCCGCGATCCACCGACTCGACGCGATGTTGGCGTTGGGACCCCAGAAGTTGAACAACGGAAACGTCCCCAGCGCCTCGCTGAGTTCGTCGCGCAGCGTCCCCGGATGGCTGTACACGTCGGGCAGCTTGCGGCCGTTGGCGCGGTAGATCGGACGTGGCGTGACCGACAGGTCCGCGCTCGAGTACATGTTGTACCACCAGAACAACTTGGCGCAGGTGAAGCGACCATCACGACGCTTCGCCCGATCCCACAGCTTGTCGCCGTGCACCAGCCGGTTGCTCTGCCGCCACAGAAGCACCTGGGCGTCGTCCCGAAAGTACCACCCGTTGGCGACGCATCCGTGCTCGCGCGGCAGCGTGCCGGTGACGAACGTACTCTGCACGCTACAGGTCACCGCCGGTGCAATCGTCCGCAGCTTGGCCTGGGCACCCCGCTCGATCAGCCGGTTGAGGTGGGGCGTGTTCGGTCCGAGCAAGTCGGTCGTCAGCCCGACGACGTTGAGCACCAGCGTGCGATGCATACGCTACTCGTCGACGCGCGGCGCCTGACCGCGCAGCACCGAGTTTCCGAACCACAGCTGCGTCTGGTCCACGCGCACCGAGGTCTCGATGAGTTCGAGATCCAAGCGTCCACTCTGCGCGAAGAACTGCACGGGATTGTTCCAGCAGATCTCGGTGATGACGTCGTCGCTGATGCCAGCGTCCCTCATGGCGGCGGCGGTCTTGGGCACCTTGAGCACGTCGCTCACCCCCCAGTCGGCCGCGCTGTTGACGATGACGCGCTCGCCCCCGAACTCCTGCACGATTTTCACCATGCGGTGCTCGTCCATCTTGGTGTCCGGGTAGATCGAGTGACCGGCCCACATGCCGCGGTCGATGACCCCTTTGATGGTCTCCTCGTTGTTGTGGTCAACGAGAACCATGCCTGGATCGACGCCGACGTCTCGGACCACGTCGAGGGTGCGTTGCGTGCCGCGCTTCTTGTCGCGGTGCGGCGTGTGGATGAGGATCGGGAGATTGTGCTCCTTGCCGAGCTCGAGCTGCCGAATGAAGTGCTTTTCCTCGACCGGCGTTTGATCGTCGTACCCGATTTCGCCCACGGCGACGACCCCGTCCTTCTCGAGGTACAGCTCCACCAGCTCGATGACGCCGTCGGCAACGTCGGGGTTGTTTGCCTCCTTGGGGTTCAACCCGATCGTGCAGAAGTGTCGAATCCCGAACTGACTGGCTCGAAACCGCTCCCAGCCCAGCAGTGACAGGAAGTAGTCCTCGAACGTGCCAACGTGCGTGCGCGGCTGACCGAGCCAGAACGCTGGCTCGACGACGGCGGCCACGCCAGCCTCGGCCATGGCCTTGTAGTCGTCCGTGGTGCGGGACGTCATGTGAATGTGGGGATCAAACAGTTTCATCGGGACTCCCAGAGTCGTTCGAGCTGCGGAATGTCGGCGGGAACGGGGCGGCCAGCGGCCGTTCGTTCGGACGCGAAGTCGCGAGCCATGCCCACGAGGTCTTCATTGACGCGCTCCGCCAATCCTTCGATGCCGGAGACGGAAAGACCCATGAAGATGGTCTTGAGCACCAGCTGATTGAAGTTCAGTTCGGGAAAGTGCGCCGCCGGAAACGGGTTTTGCAGCGCGATCGCGGCAAACACCACCTCAGAGTTCGTGCGGCATCCCTCAACGGCCGTCTCCACCAGCCGCGCGGGGCCCGGAAGCAGCCCGAGCATGCGGAAGAGCGACGCCTGCTCGCCCTGTTCCCCGCGTCGCACCCAAGCGTCGAAGGGCTTCACGGCGTCGTCGCCGCGCGCTTCGAAGAAGCGCAGGACCAGCACTGCGCGTGCCACGTCTTGCAGGCACCACTGCGCCGATACGGCCGGCGGCAAGCCCGTCGCGTCGAGCGGCTCGAGCGACCCCGCACCCACCTTCCGGCCGCACCGCGCAAGGGCAACGCGAACGGCTCGCTCGCGGTCCACGTCGAGGCCGGCAAGCGTCTCGTCGAGCCAGTCCGCAGCAGCCGGGGGACCCACCCGCCGCAGCAGTGCGAGCAGCTGCGCTTCGGTTTGCGACATGCGCGGAGCCTAACAGGGCGCCGCCATGCTCGCACTGCGGGTGCGGTCACTTCGCCGCAGGCCCGCCCGTAGGCGCCTTCGCCTCATCCGCCTGCGAACCCGCGGCCTCCGCGGCCGGAGCGTCCCCGGGTGCATCCACGTCTTCGACCCTGACCTCGGGCTCGACCGCCTCCTCCTCGTGCAAGAACTCGTACTGCACGAAGAACCCCACGCCGACCAACAGCGCGATCACGGTCGCGATGAGCGTGACGATGATGCGGAGGGTGAAGGCCGTCTGCATCTGCTCCAGCGCGGCCAGCATGGTGGGTACGTCTTCGCCCTCGGTCGATACGACGGAACCGAACATCGTCGCACCGCGCCAAAACGTGAGGCCCACCGCGAGGTCCACCAGGATGCCGAGGATGTTGAGGTCGATGACCTGGACGACCAGGTCGATGAAGAACATCACCGCCAGCGCTTTCGCCCAGCGGGCGATCCGGGCGATCGTGGCATTTTCCGTCGCGCTGAACTCGTAGCCGGGCTGCGCGACCACCGTCTTGGATTCGATCACCGGTCCTGCGCCTCCCCGGTTCGAGCCTGCTCCGCAGAGACGTTCTCGCGGGCCATCTGAACGCCCAATGCGACGCTCACGACGGCCGCGATCATGCCGATGGCGAACTCCACCAAGAACGCCGTGCCAAGCTTGTGGAGCGACCGCATCAGGTGTTCGACGTCGTTGCCTTGCGTGGCGACGACCGCTTCGAGCGAAGCCCCCGCCTTGACGTACAGCACCGCGATGATGAGGTGCGTCAGCACCACCGGCGTCAGCGCGACGATGAAAGTCGTCGTGTAGCTCGGCTCCAGCCCGTGCGCGATGAGCTCTTCACGAAAGATCAGCGTGATGATCAGACCGGCGAGGGCGAGCACCCCGGTGAGTACGGAGATGACTCCCCACTGTCGCGCCCGAGACCCAGCACGCGCAACGACCAGGTTCTGCGCTTCAGTGAACTCGTAGAGGCCCGAGGACAGCAGCGTCTCCGGCGGGTCGGACGAGGATGCGGTCATCGTGGGCGTCGAGCCTAGCAGCCGCGTGCCGACCGACGTAAGGCAATGCCAAAGGCCCGCGGCTACGAGCGGCCTCAGCCGCTCGAGGGTTCCGACGTGGGCACCGCATGGCGAGCGATCCACGCGTCAACCTCGTTGAGCACCCGCCGCATCGGGTGCTCAAGGGGCAAGGCCTGAAAGCCGGCCTTGGACGTCCGGGCCAAACGGAGCGCGCGTTCGAGGTCTTCATCGACCAGCGCGCGGGCCATCGCGAACCGAAGGCGCGGCAGCTCGGTGGGAAGTCCCGGCCGCGTGGTGCGGATCGAGAGCGCCTGCTCGAACGACGCCCGTGCCTCCGAGGACCGTCCCTGAGCCAGCCGGACGATGCCCAGCTCCGTGAAGATCGTGGCCATGTCGTCGTGATCCTCGACGAGCGTGGTTTTTCCGATGTCATGGGCCCGCGTCAGCGCCCGCGCAGCTTCTTCGGTGCGGCCCTGCATCTGCAGGCTGGTGCCGAGCACGCCCAGCGCTCGCGCCACGTCGGGGTGCGGCTCGCTGCTTTCGCCCTCGAAGTTGGCCAGCGCATCGCGAGCCACGGCCTCGGCTTCAGCCGGCCGACCGTCGAAAATTTCCGCCGTCGCGAGCGAGAGCCGAGCCTGCCCAATGTAGACCTCGTTGCGCGCGCCGCCGGACTCCCAAACCAAGAGCGAGGCCTGCAGCAGCTCCTTCGCTTCGCGCGTGCGACCCTGCCCCAGCAACAGCCCGGCGAAGTTGGCCTTCATCGGCGCCACCGACGGGTGCTGCGGGCCGTGGGTGCGCTCTTGAATCTCGATGGCCCGCTCGAGGTATCGCCGCGCCTCGGCGGCGTCTTGACGCACGAGATTCACCGCCGCGAGGTTGTTGTACAGACGGCCCAGCGACGGGTGGCCCGGGTCGACCACGCTACGCTGGCGCTCGAGCGCCAGCTGGAACTGATCTTGCGCTTCTTCGAGCCGGCCCTGCTGCAGGTAGGTCGCCCCCGTGACCACGGCAAGCTGGGCTTGCAGCTCGGGCGATGCCCCGGCGCGTGCAACGGCCGCACCCGCCGCTTCGATGATCTCTTCTGCCCGCTCGCCCTTGGCCTGCCCGTGTCCGACGACCGCCACCAGCGCAGTCCAAGCGTAGGCGGCATTGAGGTCGTCATGCCCGGCCGCGGCCGTGCGCACCGCCTCCCGCAGCAGCGGCTCGGCGCGCGCCACGTCGCCCGTTGCCAGCGCCAGACGGCCTTCCCGATAGAGCGCCTCGGCCAGCACGGGCGCATGCCCGACGACCCGGGCCCGCTCGACGGCCACCTTGGCCAGCGCAAGGCCGCGAGCGTAGCGACCAGCATCTTCGTGCACTTTCACCCGCGCGAGCGACGAACGAAGGTCGCGAATCCGTTCGCGAACGTCGGGGTCATCGGGAATGGGTACCGGCGCCTTGAGCAGCTCCGCGTCTGCACACACGCTGACCGGCACCAGCTTGGCCGTCGCCGCGACGCCCGTTCGAATCAAGTCTGTGTCGGCATCGGCGAGAAGATCCGTGAGCGCGCCGAGTTCTTCGAGACGGCGGCCCAGACATTCCATGCGCAGGTCGAGCAACGCCCCGGACTGCTCGTGCCGGACGCGCGTGGCTTCACAGGCGTCGCGATGCATGTTCGCCCACGAACCGGCATAGGCATCGAGTTCGTTGGCGACCGCGGTCCATGACGCCTCGGCATATGGCTGCCCGGTGGCGCCGAACCGCGCCTGCACCGATGCCCGCCGATCGTCGTCCCAGATGCCCTGCAGGCGGGCCTCCCCACCCGTGCACGGAGGCTCCTCGAGCACGTCGCCGCCGGCGATGAACCCCGCCCACAGCGCCGTAAAGGCCACGGCGCCTCCGCCCACCGCCAGCGCCGTCCGGCGGCGACGGCGAGAGACCGGCTCTCGCTCGAGGTCATCGAGCAGGGCTTGCATGCTCGGGTACCGCGCCTCGGGGTCGGGCGCGAGGCCACGAGCGATGATGGAGCGCACCCAGGCCGGCACCTTCACGTGCGACGGCACGGGCGGCAGGTCGTTGCGGTCGATGAGGGCGAGCATGGCCTGCGCCCCGTCGGCCACAAACGGACGGTGGCCATACAGCGCCTCGTAGAACGTCACGCAGAAGCTGAACTGGTCGGTCCGCCCATCGACGCTGCGACCGCGATGCTGCTCGGGTGCCATGTACGCAGGCGTGCCCGCGAGGCGACTGCGACCGGACACCACACCTTCGCCGGAAACGCGGACCGGGATGGGGTCGCCGGCTTCGTCGAGATCGAAGTCGCGTGCGAGACCAAAGTCCATGACATGCACCCGACCGTCGCGGGCAAGCATGACGTTGTCGGGCTTGAAGTCGCGGTGGACCAAACCCGAATCGTGCGCGGCGGCGAGCCCCCGACCGGCATGGGTCATCACCTGAACGACCGCCTTCCAGTCCAAGGGCTCGCGTGCGAGGCGAGCCGTGAGGGTCTCGCCGTCGACAAACTCCATCGCATACCAGCACAGCGTGTCGTCGCCTTCTTTGAG